>NZ_JBEXUD010000004.1:0-305433 GCF_040614215.1 Dactylosporangium sp. NPDC006015 | reverse complement strand
GACGGGCAGCGCACCTGGCAGCGCACCTGGCAGCGCACCTGGCAGCGCACCTGGCAGCGCACCTGGCAGCGCACCTGGCAGCGCACCTGGCAGCGCACCCGGCAGCGCACCCGGCAGCGCACCCGGCCTCACCACGGATGGCGCCGTGACGGGCAACGTGCGGGATGCCGCGGACGGCGCCAGAGCGGACAACGCACGGGGCGACGTCGCTGGCGCCGTGGGGGGTGCTCTGGCCGGCACCGTGGTCACGCCGCTCGCCGCCGGCGAGTGCACGCTGCACGCCGTGCAGGCCGGTAACGCCGAGTGGGCGCCTGCCCGACGGGTCACGCGGACCGTGCGGATCACGGCCGTGCGGCAGGCCATCACGTTCGCGGCGCCGTCGCCGGTCGCGGTGTCCGACGGGCCGGTCGGCCTGGTCGCGGTCACCTCGTCGGGGCTGCCTGTCACGTTCAGCAGCGGAAGTCCCGACACGTGTTCGGTGGACGGCGCGACGGTCACGCCGCTCGCCGTCGGTGGATGCGTGCTCGTCGCTCACCAGCGCGGCGACCGGCGGTACGCGCCCGCGCCGGACGTGACCGCGACGCTCGCCGTCCTACAGGAACCGGCGCCGTTGATCGTCCCGGCCGCCGCACCACCGACCCATGCCACCGCGGGCCGGATTGTTGATACCGACAATCCGGCTACCGGTGAGGCGGTCACGATCAGCGGCGGCGGCTTCAAGCCCGGCACCGCGGTCGAGGTCGTCGTGTACTCGACCCCGCAACCGCTCGGCACCGCGTACGTCGACGCCGCCGGGACGTTCACGCTGCTGGTCATCGTGCCGACCGGCCTGCACCGTGGCGGGCACACGTTCGTCGCCGCCGGGTTGGCCGCCGACAACACCCTGCGCTACCTGTCGACCCCGGTCACCGTCCACCATGCCGCGGCGGCGCTCCCGGTGACCGGCGGACCTGTCGGCGCCGTTGCCACGCTCGGCGGCTGGGCCGTCCTGATCGGCACCGTCCTGGCCCTGCTCGGCCGGCGCGGGCTGTGGCAGTACCGGTGGCTGTACCGCTTCCTGTACCGCGCCCGCCACGCGATCTGACCGGGCAGTCCGTCTCGCCGGCGACTCCGTACCCCGGCGCGGTGCGCAAGGCGCTCGGCATCGCCAGACCGGTCGGTGTGGCCGAAGCAGCGGCCACCGTCAGCGCCGCGGGGTGCGAGGTGGTCGTGTGGCGGTCGTGTGGTGGCTCAGTCGTACAGGCCGGTGGTGATCCGGGAGACGGCGACGAGGGCGCCCAGGACGAGGACGACCGCGGCGATGCGGGGGAGCCAGCGGGTGACGGCGGGCATGGTCAGGGCGACGAGCCGGCCGACCGCCGCGGCCAGGCCGGCGAACGCGAGCGTCACCGACGGGCCGAACACGAACCAATGCAGCATCGGCACCTCGTTGATCTTCAGCGCGTCGACGAGGCCGACGTCGCCGGACTCGAACAGCTCGATGAGGTACCGGTACTCGGGGGCGGCGGCGAGGATCGCGACGGTCACGCCGACGATGAGGCCGCCGGCGTCGGTGCGACCGAACACCGGCTTCACCTCCGTGCCGTCCAGCTTCCGGCGGGCGGCGAGCAGCGCGACCGTGGCGAGCAGGGCGGCGATGAGCAGCACGAACATGCCGGTGGTGCCGCCCGCCCAGCCGACGACGACCCCGACCTCCGCCATGATGATCATCGCCGGGATAAGCAGCAGGCCGTAGGCGACGGTGCGGACGACGGGGCGGCTGGCCGGCGCCGCGAACAGGTACGCCAGCCACAGCACGAACCCCGGGAACAGGTAGATGCGGGCCTCGCCGATCCACCAGCGCCAGTCGGAGAACTCGAACGGCAGGTGCCATTCGTGGTTGTACGCCTTCCGGCCGAGGAAGCCGAACAGCAGCAGCGTGCCCAGCAGCAGTCCGGCGGTGACGAGTGCCGTGCGCACCGCGCCGGGCGCGGGAGTCGTCGCCGCGGCCGGGGACTGCGTCGTCTGTGCCGGTTGTATGGTGGCGGAGGGCGGCGCGCCGGCGCCGAACGCCAGCTCGCGTTCGCCGGCCGGGCTCATTGGGTTCGCCGGGCTCACCGGGTTCGCCGCACCTCGGCGGGCGGCAGAGTTCGCAGACCCCGCCGGATTACTGATTACCGGATTGCTGATTGCCGGGTAATTGCCTGCGGGGCTCGCTGGGGCGGGCGGGGTGTGGGCGGCTGGGCTCGTCGGGGCGGCGGATCCGGACGCGGCGGGTGAGACGGGCCAGACGGGGCCGTTGTCGGGCCAGGCCTGCTCGGGTGGTGACGGCTCCGGCCTCCCGGCGCCCGGAAGGCCGGACACGGGGAGGCCGGAGCCGGGCGGCGGCGCGGCCGCGGCAGGGCGGCCGGACACCGGTGGGATCGAGAACATCGGGGTCTCGGCGGCGGGCGGGGACCGGCCGGCGGTGTCCCGGGCCGCGCGGAGGCCGGTGGTGGCGGAGCCGAGCCCTGGGGCGACCGCGCTGCGGGAGCTGCGGCCGCCGGTGTGCCGTACACCACGCCGGCGGCGGCGCCGGACACGGGCGTCGGTGGCTGGGCTCGGGGTGCGCGGACGGAGGCGACGCCGCGGATCGAGCCGTCCGCGGCGGCCGCCGGTCCCGTGGCGGGGACGCGTGACGGAGCGGCTTGGGGCCAGAGCGGGTCGGCGGCGGATTGGCGTACATCTGCCGCGTCGCTTGCGGGTTGGGCTCCGGTCGTGGCGAGTGGCCGGGCGCTGCCTTCGGCGACGACGAGCTCCGGCTGCTCCAGGACCGTCGGAGCGATGCCGGTGGCCTGGTGGAGCAGTGTCGCGACGAGGGGCATGCGGCTGGAACCGCCGACGAGGAACAGGCCGGCGAGGGGACGGGCCGGTTCGGCGGAGGTGAGGACGGTGCGGGTGAGCGCGACGGTACGGTCGACGACCGGCCGGGCGAGGCGTTCCAGCTGTTCGCGTCCCAGGGGTGCGTCCTGCTCGACGAGCGGAACGTGGATGTATGTCGACGCGGACCGCGACAGGATCTCCTTCGCGGTGCGGACGTCCTCCCACAGGTTGCGGTTGGCGCGGCGGTCGGCGACCGTCTGCGGGCTGGTGAGGCGGCGCATCTCGTCGGGGTGGGCGGTGGAGTGCACGGTGCTGAGGTATCCGACGATCGCGGTGTCGATATCGAGGCCGCCGGCGTCGTCGAGGCCCTCGCTGGCGATGACGTCCCAGCCGGTGGCAGTGCGGATGACGACGGACGCGTCGAACGTGCCGGCGCCGAAGTCGTAGACGACGACGCGGCTGCCGACGGGAACAGCGGCGTCGGTCGCGGCGACGAAGAACGCGGCCGCGGCGACCGGCTCCGGCACGAGCTGTGGCGTGCCGAGGCCGGCGAGGCGGGCGGCGTCGAGCAGCACGGAGCGCCGGCGCGGGCCCCACGCGGCCGGGTAGGTGATGACGACGGTGCCGGGTCCGTCGCCCATGGTGCGGACCGTCTCGGCCCGGACCCGGGCGAGGGTCGCGGCGATGAGGGTCGCGACCTGGTGTTCGGTGTCGCCGAGCAGGACGGTGCCGTCGTCGATGCGGCGTTTGGGGTGCGGCTCGTAACGCTCCGGATGCACGCGGGCGGCGTGCATCGCCTCCCGCCCGACGAGCAGCCCCTGACCGTCCAGCGCCAGGCACACGCACGACGGCAGCAGCGGGAAGCCGTCGAACAGCACGGGCCGGCTGCGGCCGTCGGTCTCGTGGATGACGGCGACGGTGTTGGACGTGCCGAAGTCGATGCCGAGGCGGTACCGCACAGCAATCACCCGCGCACTGTACGACCACCGGACCAGGACCCGGAGGGTCGCAGACGGTTTACTGACAGATCATCCGCCGGCAGTCGCATTGGTACGCTCGAACGTATGACTGCTCCGTCCCGGGTCGAGCCCGACCTGTCGTTTCTGCTGGACCACACCAGTCACGTGCTGCGCACGCAGATGGCGGCGGCGCTCGGGGAGATCGGGCTGACGCCGCGGATGCACTGCGTCCTCGTGCACGCGCTCGGCGTGGAGCGGACCCAGATCCAGCTCGCCGAGATCGGCGGCATGGACAAGACGACGATGGTCGTGACCGTCGACGCGCTGGAGAAGGCCGGGTACGCGGAGCGCCGGCAGTCCAGCACCGACCGGCGGGCCCGGATCATCGCGGTGACGCCCGCCGGGGCGGAGATCGCGGCGCGGAGCCAGAAGATCGCCGACGGCGTGCACGCGGCGGCCCTGGGCTCGCTGCCGGCGGACGAGCGTGACGTGCTGGTCAGGGCCCTGACGCGACTCACCCAGGGGCACTTCGCGACGCCGTCGGAGGCGCCGGGAGTGCGACGAGCACGACAGTAGGTCTCTTGCATATAGTTCTGTAGCGGACGATCTGCTACGGTCGTGCCATGGACACCAACCGTGGGGCGGCGCTCGCCGTCCTCGCCACCGGCATGCTCATGACGATCCTGGACGGCAGCATCGTCACCGTCGCGATGCCCGTCATGCAGACCGACCTCGGCTTCACCCCGTCCGGGCTGACCTGGATCGTCAACGCGTACCTGATCGCGTTCGGCAGCCTGCTGCTGCTGTCCGGACGCCTCGGCGACCTGCTCGGCCGACGCCGCATGCTCATCGCGGGCACGGTCGTCTTCGTCGCCGCGTCCGTCCTCGCCGGGCTCGCCACCGGTCCAGAGATGCTCGTCGCGGCCCGGTTCCTGCAGGGCGCCGGGAGCGCGATGGCCAGCGCCGTCAGTCTCGGCATCGTCGTCACGCTGTACCCGGCGCCGGCCGAACGCGCGAAGGCGTTCGGGGTGTTCGCGTTCACCGGCGCGGCGGGCGCCTCCATCGGCCAGGTCCTCGGCGGCGTCCTCACCGACCTGCTGAGCTGGCACTGGATCTTCCTGATCAACGTGCCGATCGGCGTCGCCGCGCTTGCCGGCATGCGGTTCGTCCCCGCCGACCGCGGACTCGGCCTGCGCGCCGGCGCGGACGTCCTCGGCGCGTTCCTGGTCACGGCCGGGCTGATGGCCGGCATCGCGGCGGTCGTCCAGCCCGCCTGGCGCTGGGTGACCGCGGCCGCGGCGGTGCTGCTGCTCGCCGGGTTCGTCGCCCGGCAGGCCACCGCCCGCACCCCGCTGATGCCACTGCGCGTGCTGCGCAACCGGCAGGTCGCCGGCGCCAACATCCTGCAGATCCTGATGATCGGCGCGATGTTCTCCTTCCAGATCCTGGTCGCCCTGTACATGCAGCGCGTCCTGCACTACAGCGCCCTGCAGACCGGCCTGGCGATGCTGCCCGCGGCGCTGTCGATCGCCGTGGTGTCGCTGGTCGTGTCGGCGCGGGTGATCGGGCGCATCGGTGAGCGGGGCGCGTTGATCGCCGGTCTGAGCCTGCTGGTGCTCGCACTGGGGTGGCTGACGCGGCTGCCGGTCGACGCCCGGTTCGTGCCGGACCTGCTGCCGGTGATGCTGCTGATCGCGGGTGGCGGATTGGCATTGCCGGCAATCACGGGCCTGGGCATGTCGGGCGCCCGCCCCGACGACGCGGGCCTGGCGTCCGGGCTGTTCAACACGACGCAGCAGCTCGGGATGGCCCTCGGCGTCGCCGCGCTGTCGACGGCGGCGGCATCCCGGACGGCCGGGCGGCTCGCGGCGGGGGCGTCGGAGGCCGCCGCGCTGACGGCCGGGTACCGGCTCGCGTTCACCGTCGGGGCGGTGCTGCTGCTCGTGTCGATCGGCGTGGCCGCCTTCGTGCTGCGCTCGCCCGCACCCCGGCCGGAGGCGACGGCGGCCGGTTCGGCGGCGGTGGAGGCCGGTCCCGCGGACGCTGCGGACGCGCCGGCGTTCAGCGGTCCCGCGCCGTCGGTGTCGGCTCGCCCCTGAACGTCGAGAGCGCCCCCGAGGGTAGGGAGCGCGACCCCAAGGTGCCCACCCCGCCGATCGTCCGGACGGGTCCGGGTGGGGGTGCAGGTCGCGCCGTCGGAGCGTCCCCGGGAGTGCGGAGCGCGTCGTGGCAGCTGGTCGGCAGGTCTGTGGCCGGCGACGGCTCTGACCGGCAGCGGCTCCAGTTCGGTGGCGGGCTCAGGCTCAGTGGCGGACCCAGGGGGCGGCGTTGGCCTCAGCGGTAGGCCAGGGGGCGGCGTTGGTCTCAGCGGTAGGCCAGGGGGCGGTTTCGGCGACGGTGAGCCAGGCGTCGACCTCGGCGGCGGTGTGGTGGCGGATCGACCAGTCGACCTGGCGGAGTGACATGTGCGCCCAGCAGGCGGCGAGGACGTCCGGGGGCGCGAGCGCGACCGCCGCGTCGCGGATCGGCGCCGTCAGGTGCGGGGCGTGGCGGGACACCACGAACAGGAGTGTGACCAGGTCGAACGCGCGGTTGCCGCGGCCGGCGCCGTCCCAGTCGACCACGCCGGTCACCGTCACGGCGGCGTCGCTCGCGCCGATGGCGGTGTCGTTGCCCGCGGCGGCAGTGGAATCAATGGCGGCGGCCGTGCCGGCGGGCGACAGGGACGTTCCGGCCGGGCCGGTGGTGGCGTTCGGGGAGACCAGGACGTTGCCCGGGTGGAAGTCGAAGTGGACGAGGTCGTCGCCGGGCAGCACCTCCATGGGGTTGGCCTCGATCCTGGCGAGGAGGTCGGCGGAGCGGGCGGAGTGTCCGGCCAGCGAACCGTGGTGGCAGAACCCGGGGCCGTCGCTGTGCAGGTACAGCTGCCGCGGCGGCAATCCGGAATCCCGCAGGAGGCCGGTGCAGCGGGCGCTCACCGCCAGCATCGCGTCGACGACGGCGCGGTCGGTGACCGCCGGGGGCAGGCCGGGCAGGAGCTCCTGGACGACGACCGTTACCCCGGCGACGTCGGTGACGCGCTCGTAGTGGGGTGCCGGGACGCCGGCGGCGCGGGCGATCGTGACCAGCGGGGCGGACGCGGCGTTGCCGCTGGTCAGGACGGCGCGGCGGCCGTCGGACAGCAGGACGTAGCCGGCGCCGACCTCGCCGCCGGGGCACGGTCCGATGTACGTGAGGCCGAGCGCGGCGGCGCACGCGGGAACGTCGAGTCGCAACTTCCACCCAAACTCTATACACTGTATAACGTGATTGACGCGCGAGACGTTCGCAAACACTACGGCGGGAAGGCGGCCCTCGACGGCCTCGACCTGACCGTCGAGGCAGGGACCGTCCACGGGCTCCTCGGCCCGAACGGTGCCGGCAAGACCACCCTCGTCCGAATCCTCGCCACCCTGGTCCGCCTCGACTCGGGGACCGCCACCGTCGCCGGGCACGACGTCGCGAAACACCCCGAGCGGGTGCGGGCCGCGATCGGGCTCGTCGGGCAGCACGCCGCCGTCGACGAGCTGCTCGGCGCCCGGCAGAACCTGGTCATGTTCGGCCGGCTCAGCCACCTCGGCAGTACCGTGGCGAAACGGCGCGCGGACGAGCTGCTGGAACAGTTCGGGCTCGCCGACACCGGCGGCAAGCCCGCGGCGCAGTTCTCCGGCGGGATGCGGCGCCGGCTCGACCTCGCCGCCGGGATGATCCTCACCCCGAAGGTGCTGTTCCTGGACGAGCCGACCACCGGCCTCGACCCGCAGGGCCGCGCCGAGGTGTGGGCCGCGGTCCGGCGGCTCGTCGCCGGCGGCACGACCGTGCTGCTCACCACCCAGTACCTGGACGAGGCGGACCAGCTCGCCGACCGGATCTGCGTCATCGACCACGGCCGGGTGATCGCCGACGGCACGCCCGCCTCGCTGAAGGGCGCCGACCGGCTCGAGGTCGTCACCGCGGGGGACCCTGCACCCGCCGCGGACCGGCTCGGCGTCCTCGGCCCGGTCACCGTCGACGGGCAGCGGGTCAGCGTGCCGGTCCACGACCGGGTCGCCGCCCTCGCGCTCGCCGCCGGCATCCCCGGCGTCGAGGACATCACCCTGCGCCGCCCCACCCTCGACGAGGCCTTCCTGAAACTGGTGACCGCATGAAGTGGGCGCTGCACGACGGCTGGGTGATGACCCAGCGGGAACTGGCGCACCTCGCCCGGCAGCCCGCGCAGATCGTGGTCATGCTGCTGTTTCCCGTATTGCTGGTGCTGATGTTCGGGTTCGTCCTCGGCGGCGGGATGAGCGTCGCCGGCGGCGGCGACTACCGCGAGTACCTGCTGCCCGGCATGTTCGCGATGACGATGCTGTTCGGGGTCGAGTCGACGTTCGCGGCGATCGCGACCGACACCGGCCGCGGCGTCACCGACCGGTTCCGGTCCCTGCCGATGGCCGCGTCGGCACAGGTCACCGGCCGGACCCTCGCGGACCTGCTCACTTCGGCGCTCGGGCTGCTGGTCATGCTCGGCTGTGGGCTCGCCGTCGGCTGGCGCTGGCACGACGGGTTCGCCGGGGCGCTGGCCGCGGTCGGGCTGCTGCTGTGGCTGCGGTTCGCGGTCCTGTGGGTCGGCGTGTACCTGGGGCTGCTCAGCGGCAACCCGCAACTGCTCGTCGCGGTGCAGATCCTGGTGTGGCCGGTCGCGTTCCTGTCCAGCGCGCTCGCCTCACCGCAGGACATGCCGGACTGGCTCGGCGCGCTGTCACACTGGAACCCGCTGTCCGCGACCGCGGACGCGACCCGCGCCCTCTTCGGCAACCCCGGCGGCGGCGACACCTGGCCCGCGCTGCTGTGGCCCGCGGTGCTGACCGCCGTGTTCGTGCCGCTGTCGATCAGGCAGTACCGTCGCCTGTCGCGGGTCGCGTCCGCTGGCGTGGTGTAGGAACGGGCAGCGCTGATCCAGTGGGTTGGATGTTAGGCCGCTGCCAGTTCGGCGGCGACGGGTTCGGTGGTGGTTCCCTCGGTCGGGATGAGGATGAGCCGGGCCTTGGTGAGGATTTCCAGGCCCATGTAGCGGCGTCCTTCGGTCCATTCGTCGGTCTGTTCGGCCAGGACCGCGCCGACGAGGCGGATGATCGCGGCGCGGTTGGGGAAGATCCCGACGACGTCGGTGCGGCGGCGGATCTCCTTGTTCAGCCGTTCCTGGGGGTTGTTCGACCAGATCTGGCGCCAGATCTCCCGTGGGAAGCCGGTGAACGCCAGGAGTTCCTCACGGGCGTCGTCGAGGTGCTCCGCCGCGGTGGGGAACCGCTCGGCGATCGCGGTCACGGCCCGGTCGTACTGGGCGCGGACGGAGTCGGGGTCGGGCTGGTCGAAGATGGTCCGTACGAGGGTCGCGACCCACGGCTGCGCCGATTTCGGGACCTTCGACAGCAGGTTGCGCAGGTAGTGGGTGCGGCAGCGCTGCCAGGTCGCGCCGGGCATGGCGGCGCCGATGGCGTTGACGAGGCCGCGGTGGGCGTCGGACACGACGAGGCGGACGCCGGACAGGCCACGGGCGGTCAGGGAGCGTAGGAACGCCAGCCAGCCGGCGCCGTCCTCGTCGCTGGTGACGTCCAGGCCCAACACTTCGCGGCCGCCGTCGGCATTCACCCCGACCGCGATCAGCGCGTGCACGTTGACGATCCGGCCGTGTTCGCGGACCTTGATGACCAGGGCGTCCATCCACACGAACGTGTAATGGCCGCTGTCCAGGGGTCGGTTGCGGAACCCTGCGCGTCCAGATGCGTCGCCATCTCGCTGACCTGCGACTTCGACAGGCCGGTGATGCCCAGCTGTTCCACCAGCTTCTCCACCCGGCGGGTGGACACGCCGAGCAGGTACGCGGTCGCGACCACGCTGATCAGGGCCTGTTCGGCGCGGCGGCGGTGCTGCAGCAGCCAGTCCGGGAAGTACGAGCCCTGCCGCAGCTTCGGGATCGCCAGCTCCACGGTGCCGGCGCGGGTGTCCCAGTCCCGCTGCCGGTAGCCGTTGCGGGAGTTGACGCGGTCCTCGCTGCGTTCGCCGTAACCGGCGCCGCACACGGCGTCGGCCTCTGCCGACATGAGCGCTTCGGCGAACGACTTCACCATCGCACGCAACAGATCGGGTGACGCGGACTCGACATGCTCACGCAGGAACGCGGCACCGTCCACACTCAAAGGTGCGGCCATCGCTGATCTCTCCTTCGGTTACTTCGCAGTTCGAAGGATCTAGCGGTGGCCGTTCCCATTCACCACATCACGCCCAAAGTGGGCGAGTCGTACACCACCTCCGTGGACGCGACCCTGTCGCGCTGACCACCAGGCGCCAAGCGCCACCAAGCACCCGGCGGTTCATCCGGCTGAGCGGCATGGACCTGCCGGCTTGCTGGTTACCGGATTGCTGTAACTGGTAAGTCGGCAAACCTGGGGCGGGGGCAGGAGGGTGGGGCGACGAGCCGCGGCTTGTCGCCCCACAGCTCAGTGGCCGGTGCGCCGGTGCGGCGATTGCCGGCAATACGGTAATCAGTAACCGGCGCGGCGGCGGCAGCCCGCCGAAACGGTAGCGCAGCGGAGTCGGTCGGAGCCGGCCAGATCTGGTCAGACTTGGCCAGGGTGGCGGTACGCACGACAAGCCGACGCGGGCAGGCGCCACTGGAACGCAGGCGCTACAGTAGAGCGTTCGGGCAACAAAAAAGGCGCCCTCGGGCGCCTGACTGATGGAAATGTTAGCCGACTGGAGACGGGTTGTCAAACGCATCCGACGCATCCGAGCTCGCGATTGAGCAAGCGCATCTCACGATGCTGTACGGGCACCTCGACACGCTGCGGGAGGAAGCGTCCACGCAGCTGCAACGGGCGCTGCTGCAGACCGGCGGCACGCCGGCGGACCGCTCGCACCGCGACTCGGCGACCGCCCTGTACACCGACCGCCTCGCCCAGTACACCGCCGTGGAGAACGGCCTGTGCTTCGGCCGCCTCGACTTCGACCGCAGCGACGCCACCGACCGCGGCCAGGCCGGCAGCGACGAGGACGGCAAGGCCGGCAGCCCCGGCAGCGCCGGCGGCGGTCCTGACGGCGGCGCCGCGAAGAACACCGAGGTCCGCTACATCGGCCGGATCGGCATCTTCGACGAGGACAACGACTACGAGCCGCTGCTCATCGACTGGCGGGCACCGGCGTCACGGCCGTTCTACCTGGCCACCGCCGCCGCACCCGAAGGGGTCAGGCGGCGCCGCCACATCCGCACCGAACAGCGCACCGTCACCGGCGTCGACGACGAGGTCCTCGACCTCGACGAGGCGCACCACACCGGCCGCGGCGCACACGACGGCGTGGCGGGGGAGGCGGCGCTGCTGTCGGCGCTGAACGCGTCCCGTACCGGCCGGATGAAAGACATCGTCGAGACGATCCAGGCGGAACAGGACCACGTCATCCGCGGGGACCTCAACGGGGTCCTGGTCGTGCAGGGCGGCCCCGGCACCGGCAAGACCGCCGTGGCGCTGCACCGCGCCGCGTACCTGCTGTACACGCACCGGCAGATGCTGTCGTCGCGGGTCGTGCTGATCGTCGGACCGAACCCGACGTTCCTGCGGTACATCAGCCAGGTCCTGCCGTCGCTCGCCGAGACCGGCGTGCTGCTCGGCACGATGGGCGACCTGTTCCCCGGCGTCGTCGCGCACGCCGACGAGCCGGCGACGATCACGGAGATCAAGGGCCGCGCCGAGATGGTCGACGTGCTCGCCGCCGCCGTACAGGACCGGCAGCGGGTCCCGGACGAGCCGATCGCGATCCGCCTCGACATCCTCGACGGCGCGCCGGTCATGCTCGACCCCGAGGTCATCGCCGACGCCCGCGAACGGGCGCGCCGCTCCGGCAAGCTGCACAACCTGGCCCGGCCCGTGTTCGACACCGAGATCATCCACGCGTTGTCGCTGCTGGTCGCCGACACCATCGGCATCGACCCGTACGCCGACGACCCCCTCGGCGGCGACGACGCCCCCGGCGACCCGCAGATCCTCGACGAGGCCGACCTCGCCGAGATCCGCCGGGAGCTGCGCGGCGAGGCTGAGGTCCTCGGCGCCCTCGACTGGCTGTGGCCGATCCTCACCCCGCAGCAACTGGTTGCCGGATTGTTCGCATCAGAAATCCGGTTAACCGCCGCCGGCGCGCCGCTCGAGCTACGGCGCAGTGCCAGAGCGGCATGGACCCCCGCGGACGTGCCGCTGCTCGACGAGGCCGCGGAACTGCTCGGCGAGGACGAGACGATCCGCGAGATCATCGCCGAACGGCAACGCAAACGGCAGATCGCCTACGCCGAGGGCGCCCTGGAGATCGCGTTCGGGTCCCGGTCCATCGACGTCGAGGACGAGGACGACCCGGAGCTGCTGTCGGTCACCGACCTGCTCGAGGCCGACCGGCTCGCCGACCGGCAGGACGAGGGCTCCGCGCTCACCCCCGCCGAACGCGCCGCCGCGGACCGCAAGTGGGCGTTCGGGCACGTGATCGTCGACGAGGCGCAGGAGCTGTCGCCGATGGCGTGGAGGCTGCTGATGCGCCGCTGCCCGTCCCGGTCGATGACGGTCGTCGGTGACGTCGCCCAGACCGGTGACCTCGGCGGCGCCGCGTCGTGGGCGTCGGCCCTGGACCCGTACGTGCCGGGCCGGTGGCGGCTGCGGGAGCTCACCGTCAACTACCGCACCCCGACGGAGATCATGGCGGTCGCCGCGGGTGTCCTCGCCGGCATCGACCCGGACCTGGAGCCACCCAGGTCGGTCCGGGAGGCCGGCGTCGACCCGTGGGTCCGCGGTGTCGCACCCGCCCGCCTGCCCGACGCCCTCGCCGAGGCCGCGACCACGGAAGCGGTCGAGGCCGGCGACGGTCGGCTCGGCGTCATCCTCCCCGCGGGCACGTTCGCGGACCTGGTGCCGGCGGTGCTGAAGGTCCTCCCCGACGCCGCGGTCGGCGACGAACCCGAGCTCGCCGCGAAGGTCGTCGTCCTCACCGTCAAACAGGCGAAAGGTCTGGAGTTCGACGGCGTCATCGTCGTCGACCCCGACCGGATCGTGGAGGAGTCCCCGCGCGGCGCCAACGACCTGTACGTGGCGCTGACCCGCGCCACCCAGCGGCTCGGCGTGCTGCACCCGGGCGTGCTGCCCGAATCGCTGCTCGCGGTGGTCGGTATCTAGTCGGGGGAAAACGCGGGAAAGAAACGCGGTGGGAGCGTGTTGGGTCGGACTCCAGCACGCTCACCGAACCGGCGCCGGCTCCGGATGCCTAGTCCGTTGCCGACCTGCCCGTGAGCGTAGCAACCCCCCGGATGAACCCTTCGCCGGTGGGGTCCACCTGTGCAGTCCACCCCAGTTTCGACAGGTCGGCTGCGAGCCCGGCGGTGTCATGGAAGAGTTTCACGACCTCGTGCTCGCTGCCGTCCCGCAGCCGGCGCAGCACCGTGTCCCTGCCGCCGGGTGCCACCCGCTCCGTCACCCGTTCCGCGGTGCCGGTGTCGACGAACACGACCCGCCCGCCGGGCCGGACCGCGTCGGCGACCGCCGACCAGAACCCGGCGAACCGCTGCGGCGGCACGTGCGACAGCCAGAACGCGAAGAACACCGTGTCGTACCGACGCTGCGGCCGCCACCGGAACAGGTCCGCCTGCTCGAACGTCGCGGTGAGGCCCTCATCGCGCAGCCGCCGCCGCGCGATGTCGAGCATCTCCGGCGCCCCGTCGACCGCCGTCAGCCGCGCCGCCCGCCCGGCGAGCCGCACGGTCCACTGCCCGGTCCCGCACGCCAGCTCCAGGACGTCACCACCGACCGGCAACTCGTCCAGCACCCCGGTCAGTGCGCTGAACGACCGCTGCCCGTACACCTCGTCGTACTCCGGCGCCCGCGCCCGGTAGTACGCCAGCTGCCCGTCCAGCAGCGGCTCCAGCCCGTCCCGCATTACCGCGCCCGCAAATACGACAACACCGCTCGCACCCGTCGATTGTCCTGCGGACTGTCCTCGATCGCGAGCCGGTCGAAGATCCGCTGGATGTGGGTGCCGACCGTCTTCGGCGACAACGTCAGCCGCTGCGCGATGCCCCGGTCGGTCAGCCCCTCCGCCATCAGCGCCAGCACGTCCCGCTCCCGCTCCGACAGCACCCGCAACGCCGCCGGCACCGCCGGTCTGCGCAGCATCGCCTCGACCACGCTGCCGTCCACGACGACCTCCCCGTCGTGGACCCGCCGCACCGCGTCCCGCAACGCCGACCGGTCAAGCACCCGGTCCTTCAGCAGATACCCGACGTGGGTGCGCCCGTCGTCGAGGAGCTCCATCGCGTACGCCACCTCCACGTACTGCGACAGCACCAGCACCGCCGTCCCCGGGTACTCCCGCCGGATCCGCACCGCCGCCCGGATCCCCTCGTCGGTGTGCGACGGCGGCATCCGGATGTCGACCACCGCCACGTCCGGCCGCTCCGCGGCGACCAGCCGGAACAACGCCTCCGCGTGCTCCGCCTCGCCGACGACGTCCGCGCCCACCGCCAGCAGCTGGGTCAGCCCCGCCCGGATGATGAGGTTGTCGTCCGCCACGACCACGCGAAGGCTCACCGAGCCAGGATCGCATCACCCGTCGATGCGATAGTTCAGACATGCTGAGCCGGCTCGCCCCGTCGGCGCGGGCCGCCTGGATAACCGGCGCCGCCGCCACCATCGCCCTCGCCGCCGCCCAACCCGTGACCTTCCACCTCGACCTGTACGGTGCCGACAACCGGCCCGTCACCGTCACCAGCCTCACCGTCATCACCGCCGGCCGCACCGTCGTCGCCGTCGGGGGGCTCGTCGCATGGGCCCGCCGGCCCGACAGCGCCACCGGACCGCTCCTGGTCGTGTGGACCCTGGTCAGCCTCAGCGCCGGCCTCGGCCTGCATGCCAGCGGCGCGCTGCTCGTCTGGTCCTACCTCAGCGGGGTCATCAGCCGCGTCGTGTACGCCTACGCGCTGCTCACGTACCCCGACGGCCGCCCGGAAACGGTGGGGGAGCGCCGCTACCTGCGGGCCGTCGCCGCGATCCCGCTGCTCTGGCTCGGCTATGCCGCCGTCACCCCGTCCGCCGGGATCGACGCCGTCACCTGCCGGCGCGCAGGATGCCCCGCGAACCCGCTGCTGCTGCACGAGTCCGCCACCGCGTCGCGGGCCTTCTGGGCCGCGCAGTTCGTGGCCGCACTCACCGGCGCGGTCTGGCTGCTCGTGCTGCTGTTCCGCCGGTACCGCCGGATGTCCGCCTCCCGCCGCCGCGCCAGCGCGCCCGTGCTGTGGGCCGCCGCCGCCCCCGTCGTCGTGTTCATGACCGGGGTCCTGCTCGACACCTGGAAGGCCCCGACCGGATGGCTCTACTGGGCCGACCACCTCACCATCTACACGGTGCCCCTCGCCATGATCGTCGGGCTGCTCGCGTCCCGGCTCGCCCGCGCCGACGTCGCCGCGCTCCTCGTCCGGCTCCGCTCAGCGCCCGTCGACGACCTGCGACCAGGCCTCGCCCAGCTGCTCGGCGACAGCGACGTCCAGATCGCCATCCCACTGTCCGCCGGCGACGACGCCCGCTTCGTCGACCCTGCCGGCCGGCCGGTCACCGTGCCCGCCGCGCCCGGCCTCGCCCGCACCGACATCGGCGGCGGTGTCCTGCTCCTGCACCACCCCACGACCCGCACCGAGGACCCCGCCCTGTTCGACGCCGCCGTCGCCGCGGCCCGCCTCACCCTCGACAACGTCCGCCTCGCCGCGCAGGTCCGCGCCCAGCTCGCCGAGGTCGACGCCTCCCGCGAACGGCTCGTCCGCGCCGGCGACGAGGAACGCCGCCGCCTGGAACGCGACCTGCACGACGGCGCCCAGCAGCGCCTCATCGGCCTCGGCATGGCCCTGCGGTCCGCCCGTGACGCCGTCGAGGACACCAGCCCCGCCGCCGCGCTGCTCGACGACGCCACCGACCAGCTGCGGCAGTCGCTCACCGAGCTGCGCGACCTGGCCCGCGGGCTGCGCCCCGCCCTCCTCGCCGAACGCGGCCTCGCCACCGCCGTGCAGACCCTGCTGCTCACCGTCCCGGTCCGCGTCACCCTCACCGGTGACCTGCCGGACCGCCCAGACCCCGCGACCGAGACCGCCGCGTTCTTCGTCGTCGCCGAGGCCCTGCAGAACATCACCCGCCACGCACCCGACGCCCACGCCACCGTCACCCTGCACGCCGCCGCCGGCCGCCTCACCGTGACGGTCACCGACGACGGCCCCGGCGGCGCCGATCCCCGCCGCGGCACCGGCCTGCGCGGCATCGCCGACCGCGTCGCCGCCGCCGGCGGGCACCTCGACGTCACCAGCGTCCCCGGGCAGGGCACCACGATCAGCGCGGACCTGCCCATGCACCGCCACGACCCTGTCACCGCTCCCTGAGCCGCAGGTACGCGTCCAACGCCGCCGCACCCGCCAGCATCGCCCGGCTCCGGCCCGTCAGCCGCGCCCGCCAGTCACCGAGCATCGCCTCCAGCGCCTCGACGCTTCCCGCCGACCGTACCTGCGCGATCACCGGCGCGACCTGCCGCAACAGGTACCCGCCCCGCCGCAGCTGGTGCGCCAGCAGCGCGTCCCGCACATCCGCGGCGCTGTACACGCGAAACCCCGTCCTCGGGTCCCGGCCCGGCTGCACGACACCGGCCCGCTCCCACTTGCGCAACGTCGCCGGCCGCACCCCGAGCCGCCGCGACAACGGCCCCACGAATGTGTCACCGCGCCCCTGCGGCACCGGCCGCAGATCCTGCAGCGCCGCCTCGACCGCCTGCACCGTCCGCCGGTCCTCCAGCAGCTGCGCGTGCCCCTCGTCGACGATCCGCAACGCGTCGTCGACCGCACCCCGGTGCACCGCCCGCAGGATCTCCGTCGCCGCCTGATGCCCGTGCCCCGGCACCAGCGCCACGAACGCGTCCAACGCCGCCGCGTGCAGCGCCGTGTACCTGCGGTACCCGCTGTCCGTCCGCTCCGCGTCAGGCAGGATCCCGGCGGCCTCATAGTTGCGGATCGCCTGCGTCGACAGCCCATGCGCCCGCGCCAGGTCGACCGGTCTTTGAAACTTTTCCGGCACGCTCACCGTCTCACTGGATGCAAGGTTCAACCGTCGATGCAACGATACCGTTGACGTAATGACCTACCCCGTGTCCGCCGCGTCCGTCCACCGCCTCCTGCCGGCCCCGCCGCGCGTCCTCGCCCTCGGCGAACCCACCCACGGTGAGGACGTCCTTCTCGAGGTCCGCAACGACCTGTTCCGCGAGCTCGCCACCACGTCGCCGTTCCGGGCGATCGCCCTGGAAACCGACTGCCTGAAGGCCCTCGTCGTCGACGACTACGTCACCACCGGCGCCGGCACCCTCGACGACGCCATGACCAGCGGCTTCAGCCACGGCTGGGGCGCCGCCACCCCGAACCGTGACCTCGTGCGCTGGATCCGCGACCACAACGCCGACCTGCCGCCGTCCCAGCACCTGCACTTCGCCGGTATCGACGGCCCCCTGGAGCTCACCACCGGCCCAGCCGCCCCGCACCAGGCTGTCACCGCACTCCATGCAGCGTTGGCGGCGTCGGTACCGCCGGAGCTCCTGCCACCCACGGACCTCCTCGACGAGGTGCTCGGCCCCGAGGACCGCTGGACGGACCCGGCCGCGCTGCTCGACCCGTCCCGGTCCATCGGCCAGACCCCGGCCGCCGGCACGCTCCGCCTGCTCTGCGACGACATGGTGGCGCTCCTGGACACCCACACCCCGGCGTTCCCTTCCCGCACCGACCTGGACCTGGCGGCCCTGTACGCGCGCACCGCCACCGGCCTGCTGCGCTACCACCACTGGATGGCCGACCAGACCCCCGCCCGCATGCCCCGCCTCGTCGGCCTCCGCGCCGCCATGATGGCCGCGAACCTCCTCGCCCTCACCGACCGCGGTCCCGCCCTCGTCCACGCCCACAACCTCCACCTGCAACGCCACCGGTCGACGATGCGCCTCGGCGACCAGCACCTGACGTGGTGGAGCGCCGGCGCGCTCGCCGCCACCCACCTCGGCTCCGGCTACGCGTTTCTCGCCACCGCCCTCGGCACCATCCACCACCACGGCGTCCACACCCCACCCTCCGACACCATCGAAGGACAGCTATACGACATGTCGTCGGAGCGGTGCCTGGCCGGTCCGCACGCCCTGGCCGCCACGTACGGCGACACGACGCCACCCGCCCGCGAGTCACCGTGGTTCGGCTACTTCCCGCTCGACCCCGCCCACCTGACCGGCCCGTCCGCCCCCGACGGCATCGTCTTCATCAGGGACTCACCACCGGCCGGCCCGGGGGAGTGAACCAGCGGGGGGAGCGCACCACCCGGCCGAACTGCCGATCCACCCGTGTCGGGTCCCCGGCATCGGGAATTCTCCCGATGCCGGGCACTTGCCTCGCTGGTTCCCTGAATCCATGCCACCCCGGCACCCGCCAATCCCACCGCAGCAATGGGGGAGATCCGGACCTCCTTCAGGCGGCCAACCCGGACCCATCGTTGCCCCGCCGTCGCCGCGGCGGGGCAACGATGCCACACCCCGTCCCGCACCTCGTGCCTCGGTCACGCCGTGCGCCCATGCCTTCGCTCGCCGGCTCGTCCGCCGCGGATCGCCGGCGCGCGGTGGAGCCTGCCTCGTCTACCGCACGAGCGCCTCCGGGACCCGCAGGTTCTCGTGCTCGTACAGGGCCATGACCTCGGCGGGGTTGTCGGCGCGGGTCACGTCGGCGATGCGGTCCATCAGCTCGTCGTAGTCGGCGCCGGTCTCACCCCGGTACGCGGCCTCCATCCGCCCCCACTCGTCCCACGGCAGCAGCTCGAGCTTGTTCAGCGCGGCAAGGTCCCGCACCGCGTTGCCCTGGATCTCCGCGGGGCCGAAGTTCTCGGTGCCGCCCACACCGAACTGTTTCGCGTCGATTCGGCCTGCCCGCCACGCCGTCCACGCCTCACCGCCGGTCAGGAACAGTCCTTCGTCGAGGTCCTCGGGGTGCGGCAGCACGGTCCCGCCGACGATCTCCGAGTCGGTGCGGACCCACCGCCCGTCCCGGTGGTGCTCGACGACCCAGTGGTCCAGGCCGAGACCCTCCTGGAAGTACGTCGCGAACCCGCACCTGGCCCGCGCCGGGATCCCGCGCAGCCGCAGCAGCGCCACCGTCAGCACCGTGAAGTGCCGGCAGGTGCCGACCACCCGCCGGTCGGCGGGGCGTGGCAGGTGCAGCGGGTCACCGTCCAGGCGCAGTAACGCGTGGACGATCCGGTCGGCGTGCCGGAGCTGGTTGTCGTCGAACCGTTCGCCGGGCAGCTCAAGCTCGCCGGTCTCGTTGGGGTGCACGATCAGGGTGTGCGCGAGCCTGCAGATGCCGTCGGCGTCACCGGGCACCCCGGCGAGCGCTGCACCCGGCACCGCGGACAGGTCGGTGGATGGTCCCGGAGTGCGGTAGTCGATCCCCGTCATGCCCAGGACCCTACCGGCCGGGTACGACAGAACTCAGGTTGACATAATGTCGATTATCGAACATCTACGAGTACGGGTTGGATCGCCGCTCTGCGGCAGGATCGCCGTTCATGCGCTACCCGCACCCAGCGACGCGGAACTCATGACCGTGATCGACCGGTACGTCACCCCCGGCGGTCGCTACCGCAAACTGCTGCACGGCAACTACCTCCGGCTCGACGCCGAAGCGCGGGACCAGTTCGGCGCGGACCTCGCGACGGCCGCACGCACGATCACCGACCATGAGCTCGGCGTCCTGCTCGACAGCGAGTGTGCGCGTTCGCGGACACCTGGATGGCCGCCTGGCCCACCTCCCCCTGCGAAAGTGCTGCGGACGGTGGAGACGTGCGTCACGGAACGTGAATGGGTACCGGACGGATGTGCCAGATCGACGCAGGTGGGCACGGATGTCCCTCGCATGGGTGACGCGACGCTAGGTGATCGGCGTATGCAGCCGGTACCGTGTACGTATGCGTGAGGTGCGCAAGGAGCGGGTCACGGTGACGATGCCCGCCGATGAGGCCGCTGCGGTGCGGCGGTTCGTGGACGCGGGTGGCGCGGAGTCGGTGTCGGCGTATGTCGCCGAGGCGGTCCGGGGCCGGCTGGCGCGGGACCGGGCGCTCATGGCGCTGAACGAGCTGTATGCGCGACGCGGGGTGCGCATGGCGCCGGAGCACCACGCGTGGGCGCGTGAGGTGCTGGGGGTGGCACCCGCCGGGCCGGTGTCGTGACAGCGGTGGGTGGCCGCATCCTGGACAGCTCGGCGATCCTGGGGTTCGTGGCCGGCACGCCGTACAGTTCGGCGATCGTGTGGCATGCGGTGGATCAGGGTGTCGTGCTGGCGGTGCCGGCGGCGGCGCTCGCGGAGGCGTGGGCGCAGACGTCCCCGAAGGACTATGACGTGCTCAAGGTGCTGCTCAGCCTGCCGGTGGTGGTCGTGGACGACCTGACCGCCGCGGATGCCGTGGACAGCGGCGCGTTGTTCTCCGGTGAGGGCGGTCCCGCTCTGGTTGCCGCCGCGCATGTGGTACGCCGTGCGCAGGCCCGACCGGGCTGGGCGATCGTCACGGACCGGCCGGAGCTGCTGCGAACCCTGGACCCGTACGCGGAGATCGACGAGCTGCCCTGATCGCATGATCCATGTCGTACGGTGTGTCGCGTTCGAAAATGTCGTACCTGACTGGTAGAACGTTCCCGTACACATGTTCGACCGAGGAGGGTGCGATGGTAGCCGCGCGGACCGCGGCCGGAGGCTTGTCGACGGTGGAGCTGGAGCAGATCCGGGACACCCTCGCAGCCGGCCGGAAGCCGAAGGTGGTGTTCACGGAGGCTGCCGGCCAGATCGCCGGGCAGCTCGGGCAGGTCGTGCAGCTGACCGACCCGGAATTGTCCGAGGAATGGGTGGTGGTCCGGTTCGGCCGCGACGAGCTGCCCTTCTCCCCCGCCGACCTGAAGATCGCTCCGAAGGCGGCGCCGGCGCGTCGCACCCCGATCGTTCCCGCCCCTCGTGAGGAGAGCTCCGTGTCCGCGCCCGCCGTCGAGCAGCCCACCGACTCCGCCCTGCCCGGCTCCGACGCCCAGGCCGACCCGGCACCCGCCACCACAGAGGCGACCGACGGCGCGGGTGACGGCGTCAAGGACACCGCGGCGAAGGACACGGGCAAAGACGCAGGCAAGGACAGCGCGAAGGACCGGGAGCCCGTGGAGAAGTCCTCGGGCGTGCCGGCACCGAGGGCGACAGCGGCGAAGAAGGCCGCCCCGAAGCCGAAGGCTCCGGCGGGGCTGACGGTCACGCTGGCCTATGCGGACGGCGAGTGGACCGTGGCCGCCAACCAGGGCGCGAAGTCCCTCGCGAAGCCGTATGTCATCAAGGCCAGCGAGGCGCTGAAGATGGTCGGCATGCTCGACGTCCCCGGCGTCCACGAGGCCGTCGAGGAGATCGTGTCCGCCGCCCGTGCCGAGGCCGAGTCCCAGGCGGAGCGGCTGCGGGCGGAGCTGGCGGAGATCGAGGCCCGCCTGGCCGAGCTCCGCGAGGCCGAGTAGCGCCGAGCCCCGGACCTCCGGGATTGATCAGTGCCCGGCCGGCCGCTCGTGCCCCGGCCGGGCGGCACGTTCTGGCGCCGGGTGCCTGATGGACGGACACGTCAACCATCAGGCACCCGGCGCGAAGGCCTCAGGTCGGGCCGGAAGCCGTTCACGTTGACGGGTGTTGACGCTCGTGCCGTGGATCGGGTCGGTTCTTCCGCCGACAGGGCTGATCTGCACGAACCGCCGCACCGCAGCGGCCTCATGCCCGGACTCCCCCGGCTCCGTCATGCGCACATCGTGCAAAGGAAGGTTTGCAAAGGATTCTTTGCAGGCGTAGCCTCGGCCGTATGGTCGATCCCGCGGACCTTCCTGTCGCGTCGCCGGGGTACGTGCCCGAGCCGGGCGCGCTCAAGGCGCTGGTGCACCCGCTACGGCTGCAGCTGCTCGAGGCGCTCAGCGTCCGCGGCCAGGCCACCGCCACGCAGCTCGCGGCGGAGCTCGGTGAGAGCAGCGGCGCCACCAGCTATCACCTGCGTCAGCTGGCCCGGCACGGGTTCATCGAGGAGGTGGCCGGTGCCGGCACCGGTCCCGAGCGGTGGTGGCGTCCGGTCACCGGCGGATGGACGATGCCCGCCAGCGTGCAACGGGCACCCAGCGGCATTGCCGCGACGGCCGGCACCGTCATCGCGACCCTGCTGGAGGCGTCGCACCGCCGGCTCATGGAGTTCTACAGGACGCTGTCGCAGTGGCCGCTGCCGTGGCAACGGGCCGTGAGCCGCCAGCAGGCGCACCTGGATCTGACCCCGGAGCAGCTGCGGGCGCTGGGGTTCGAGGTCGAGGCGGTGGTCGACCGGTACCGGCAGCTGCCGCCCGGCCCGGACACCCGCCGGGTCCGTGTCGAGTTCGTCGCGTTCCCCGTCGGTGAACCCGGTGAACCCGGTGAGCCGGACGCCGCCAGAGACGGAGACGCAGACGGAGACGGGCCTGGCAGGGCGGCCGGCGATGGGTAGCCTCGGCAGCCGTTACTGGCGGCTGTTCGGTGCCAGTGCCACGTCGAACCTCGCCGACGGCATCGGCCGGGCCGCGCTCCCGCTGCTCGCCGCGACCTTCACCCGCGACCCGGTCCTGATCTCCGGGCTGTACTCGCTGGCGTTCCTGCCCTGGCTGGTGTTCGCGCTGCCTGCCGGGGCGCTCGTCGACCGCGGTGACCGCCGCCGCGCGATGGTGGTCGCCAACCTCGCGCGGGCGGGCGTCATCGGCGTCGTCGCGGCCGCCGCCGGCACCGGGCACGCGTCGGTCCCGCTGCTGTACGCGGCGGTGTTCGCGCTGGGTGCCGCCGAAACCGTGTACGACAGCGCGGCGAACGCGCTGCTGCCCCAGCTCGTCAGGCCCGGGCAGCTCGATCGCGGCAACAGCTGGCTGGTCACCGCCGAGACCGTCGGGCAGCTGTTCCTGGGCGCGCCGGTCGGAGCGTTGCTGTTCGCCGTGGCGGTCGCGGCGCCGCTGGCGGTCAACGCCACGGGGTTCGCGCTCTGTGCACTGATCATGCTCACCGTGCCCGGTTCGTACCGGCCGTCGCTCGCGCCGACCGGGTCGCTGCGCGCCGACATGCGCGACGGGCTGCGATGGATGCTGCGCCATCCGCTGCTGCGCGGACTCACCGTGCTGTTCGGGTTCACCGCGGCGTTCCAGGCCATGTCGATGTCGGTGCTGGTGCTGTTCGCCCTCGACGTGCTGCAGGTCGGCAGCCGCGGGTACGGGCTGCTCCTGCTCGCCGGTGGCGTCGGCGGCCTGCTCGGCGGGCTCGCCGCACCGTACGTCGGCCGCCTGCTCGGCCGCACGGGCACGCTGAGCGCGGTGGCGCTGTGCACCCCACCGGCCGTCGTCGGGATGGGCCTGACCAGCGACGCCGTGTCCGCGTTCGCGTTGTTCCTCGTCACCGCGTGCCTTGTCATGATCGGCAACGTGCTGACGATGTCGCTGCGGCAGACCCTCATCCCTGAGGAGCTCTTCGGTCGCGTCCAGGGGGTCTGGCGTACCGCCGTGTGGGGCGGTATCCCGGTCGGTGGGTTCGCCGGTGGCGTGCTCGCCGACGCCACCGATGTGCCGACCGTCTTCGTCGTCGCCGGCCTCGGCTATCTCGCCACCGGCGTCGCCGTCACCGCGCTGCTGTTCCGGCACCGGGCGCTCACCGCAGCCGCCGCGCCGGCCGGGGGCTGAGACGCGGCACGGTGGTGCGCTATGAAGGGCGGTATGACGCATGGGGGTTCGGTCGGTCGGGCGGGGCGCGGGATGGCGGTGGCGACGTTGGTGTCGCGGGTCGCCGGGTTCGTGCGGCTGGTGGTGCTGGCGTCCGCGCTGGGGCTGGGCAGCCGGCTGCTGGACGGGTACATCGTGGCGAACACGCTGCCGAACGCCGTCTACGAGCTGGTGGTCGGCGGTGCGATGGCCAGCGTGGTGGTGCCGTTGCTCGCGAGGGCGGCGGTCACCGAGCCCGATGACGGGGTCGTGTACGCGCAGCGGCTGCTGACGTTGCTGTTCTACGTGCTGGCGGCGGTGACGGTCGCGGCGATGGTGTCGGCGCCGTGGCTGGTGCGGGTGTACGCGCCGGGGTTCGCCGATGAGGAGCTCGCGTTGGCGGTCGTGTTCAGCCGGTTCTTCCTGCCGCAGATCCTGTTCTACGGCGTCAGCGCCACCGCCGGTGCGGTCCTCAACATCCGGGGACGGTTCGCTGCTCCGATGTGGGCGCCGCTGGTGAACAGCGTCATCGTGATCGCGGTCAGCGTCGTGTACCTGCTGGTCGGGGGCGGCACGAGCATCGACGCGTTGACCGGGCCGCAGCTGCTGGTGCTGGCGGTCGGCACGACCGGCGGGGTGGTCGGTCAGACGGCGCTGGTGGTGTGGGCGCTAGCGCGGAGCGGGTTCGTGCTGCGGCCGCGGCTGGATCCGCGGGGCATCGGCATCCGGCGGATCGGGCGGCTCGGCGGTTGGGTGCTCGTGTCGGTCGTCGCGGCGCAGGTCCTGATCGTGGCGGCGACACGGGTGGCGTCGATCGGCGGGCCGGGTGGGATCAGCGCGTACCAGAACGCGTTCGCGGTGTTCCAGATGCCGTTCGCGGTCGTGGCCGTGTCGGTGATGACCGCGATCCTGCCCAGGCTCAGCCGTCACGCGGTGCGGCGGGACCACGCGCGGATGACCGAGGACCTGTCCCGGGCGGTGCGGCTCGCCGTGGTGGCGCTCGCTCCGGTCGCGGCGGCGATGCTCGTGCTCGGCCCGCAGCTCGCCACGCTGCTGTTCGCGCACGGGCGCAGCGCACCGCCGGCGGTCGCGCTGCTGGGTGCCGTGGTGGCGGCGTTCGGTGTGGCGCTGGTGCCGTTCACCGGTTACATGATCCTGCAGCGGGGCTTCTACGCGCTGCAGGACACCAGGACCCCGGCGCTGATCACCGTCGGGGTGACGGTCGTCGGGGTCGGCGGCTGCTTCGCCGCGGCGTGGGTGCTGCCGCGTGCGGACATCGTCGTCGGGGTGCCGCTGGCGTACGCGGTGGCGTACACGGCGGGTCTCGTCGCGGCGGCCGCGGTCCTGCGGCGCCGGTTGGGGCGGATCGACGGCCGGCGGCTGGTCAGCACGCACGTGCGGGTCGGGGTCGCGGCCGGGCTGGCCGGTGGTTGCGCCGCGGTGGCGGTGCTCGTGTGTACGCCGCTGGTCGCGCCCGGGTTCGGGGCGGCTCTGGTCACGTCCGCCGCGGCAGGTGTCGTCGGCGTTGTCGTGTACGTCGTGGCCGGCCGTATGATGCGCCTCACCGAGCTGCGGCAGCTCCTGTTCGTCGCCTTGGCCGGCATCCGGACCAGCTGAGGATTGCCGATTACTGGATTGCCGGTAATCGCTTGCCGGTTGGCTGTTTCCCGTCACTGGGGCGCTGGCCGGATGGGAGGGCCGCTGGAAGGCCCGCTGGAAGGCCCGGTGGTGGGATGTGCGTGGTGGCAGGGGTGGCGCTACCGTTCCTTGGTTCAGTTCGGAGTGACGGTGGCGGGATGACAGACGTGGAGCAGGGTGCGGCGCTCGGACATGGTGCTGCCGGCGGCGAGGTGAGCGTCTCCCCCGCCGCGGTCGACGGTGCCGTGGGCTCCTTGGTGGACGCGGGTCCAGACGTACCCGGAGCGGCGCCCACGGTTGGAGCACAGGCGGACGTCCGGGCGGCACAGGTGCCCGCAGCGGCGCCGGCGGCCGGCGACCCGTGGCGGGTGCCGCGGTTGTGGCGGTTCCTGCTGGTCCTGGCCAGGGAGGTGGTGCGGCCGGTCGCGCGGATGCGGGTGACCGGGGACGTGCCGGCGGAGCTGCGCGGTGGGCCGGTGGTGTTCGCGGTGAACCACATCGGGCCGTTCGACCCGGTGGCGATGAGCGCGGCGTGCCGGGTGGCGAGGTTGGCGCCGCGGTTGATGGCGACGGGTGGGTTGTTCCGGGCGCCGGTGGTGGGGTCGATGATGCGGGCGGCCGGGCACATCAGGATCAACCGGCGGCAGGCGGACGTCGGCAACGCCGTCGACGTGGTCGCCGACGCGCTCGCGGTGGGTTCGCATGTGCTCGGGTACCCGGAGGGGCGGATCACGCTCGACCCGGGGATGTGGCCGGAGCGGGGGAAGACGGGGATGGCGCGGATCGCGTTGCGGACCGGGGTGCCGGTGGTGCCGGTCGCGCAGTGGGGTGCGCACGAGGTGGCGGCGTGGGGCGGGTTCGGGCCGACGGTGCGGACGTTGGGGCGGTCGCTGCTGCGCCGGCCGGTGGTGCGGGTGCATTTCGGTGCTCCGGTCGACCTGTCGGACCTGGACCCGGGGGTGCCGGGGTCGGCGCAGCGGGCCACGGACCGGATCATCGACGCGATCACCGCGGAGCTCGTCAAGCTGCGGGTGGACGAGCCGCGCCTGCCGCGGTATGTGGACCCGGTCAGGCCGTTGTCGACGCAGCGCCGGCACCGCCCGGCCCGGTGACGGCCGACGAAACGGTAGCCGCCGACGAAACGGTGGCTGCCGGCGAAACGGTGGCTGCCGGCGAAACGGTGGCTGCCGGCGAAACGATACCGGCAGGCCGCAGCATGTAGACGTCAACCGGGTCGGCGGCGGTGACGGTGAAGCCGTGCCGCTCGTAGAGGCGGCGGGCGGCGCTGCCCTGCAGGACGTTGAGCCGCACCGGCAGCCCGTCGGCGTCGGCGCGGTCCAGTCGCGTCCGCAGCACCGCGGAGCCGATCCCGTGGCCGTGCAGGTCGGGCCGCAGGTAGAAATGCTCCAGCCACAGCTCCCCCCGCCGCCGGGCGCAGCGCGACGCAGCCCGCGACGGCACCGGCGACCTCGATCACCGTCGTGTTCTGCGGCGCGAACGAGCCGAGCAGCCGCTCCCGGACCCGCACCGGGTCGTACCGGCCGAGCCGGGTCAGGTCGGGGCGCAGGACGACGGCGCGGAGCTCGGCGATCGTGGTGGCGTCGCCGGCGCGGGCGGGTCGGAGCGTCCAGGGGGCAGGCGTCCAAGGGGTCACGGCGGGGAGTATCGCAACCGGACCGCTCCCACGAACCGCTCCCCCGCTTCCCTGCCCCCGCCGACGTGGACACGACAGCCCGGTTCGGCGGGGACGCACGGCAGCAGGGGGCAGCGGATGCAGGCGTCGGCGCGTACCCGCAGGCGGTGGCGGCTCGCGATCGGCGGGGCGAGCGTGGTGCTGCTGTCGGTGGCCGTGTTGTGCGTGGTGGGGGTCGGCAGGACCCGGCACGCGGCGGAGACGGTCGCCCGGTCGACGGCGTTGTCCGACGCGTACGCGCGGGCGAACAAGGCGATCGCCGAAGAGGAGTCCCTGGAGCGCAAGTACCGGCTGGACCGCGGCGACGCGGTCCGGGCGCGGCACGCGATGGCGGGGGCGGCGTTGCACGCGGCGTTGAAGGATGTGGAGGCGCGCGGCGGGGCGCCGGACCGGGACCTGGCGTTGCGGCTGCGGCACGTCCACGACGAGTACGGGTATGCGGTGCTGCGGGTGTTCGCCGCGGTCGACAACGGGGACCTGGCCGAGGCCGCGCGGATCAACAACGACGACGTGGACCGGATCTTCTACCAGTTGAGCGCGGAGATCCAGGCGGCCGCGGACCTGCACGCGAGACGCGCGGACGCGGCGATCGCGGAGCTGCGCCGGGTGGAGGCGCTGGTGTTCGGTGGGCTGCTGACCGCGTTCGGTGTGGGTGCGGTGCTGCTGATCGGTCTGGGGCTGCTGGTGGTGCGGTACCAGAACGCGATGATGGCGCAGGCGGACCGGCATGAGCACGCGGCCCGGCATGACGCGTTGACGGGGTTGCCGAACCGGACCCTGTACACGGAGCGGCTCGAGGCGGCGATGCGGGCCCGGGACGCGGTGCTGTCGGTGATGCTGCTGGACCTGGACCGGTTCAAGGAGGTCAACGACACGCTCGGCCACCAGTACGGCGATGAGCTGCTGGTGCAGGTCGCGGCCCGGTTGACGGGTGAGGTGCGGGCCGGGGACACGGTCGCGCGGTTGTCCGGGGACGAGTTCGCGGTGCTGCTGCCGGGCGCTGACGTCGGCCGGGCGCGGGCCCTCGCGGGCAGGTTGCAGGAGCGGCTGCATCAGAGTTTCGTGCTGCGGGACGTGACGGTGGACGTGGAGGCGTCGATCGGGATCGCGGTGCGGCAGCCGGACGCCGGTACGGCGGAGGCCGCCGATGAGCTGCTGCGGGCCGCGGACGTCGCCATGTACGCGGCGAAGGACACGAAGAACGGTGCCGTGGTGTACGAGCCGGCGACGACTGCGGCGCCGCCGAGCCGGTTGCTGCTGCTCGGGGATCTGCGTCGGGCGCTCGCCGAGGCGGAGGAGCTGGTGCTGTACTACCAGCCGAAGGTGGCGCTCGCGTCCGGGGAGCTGTGCGGGGTGGAGGCGCTCGTGCGGTGGCATCACCCGACCCGGGGGCTGGTCGCGCCGGCTGAGTTCGTGCCGATGGCGGAGAACACGGGCCTGATCAACCTGTTGACGACGCATGTGCTGGGCCGGGCGGTGGCGCAGGCGTCGGCGTGGCGGGCGGCGGGGTGGACGGTGCCGGTGGCGGTGAACCTGTCGCCGCGGTGCCTGACGGACCCGGCGTTGCGGGACCGGGTCGAGGGGCTGCTGACCGAGCACCGGTTGCCGGCGCAGCTGCTGCGGCTGGAGGTGACGGAGAGCGCGGTGATGGCGAACCCGGCCCTGGCGACGGCGACGCTGCGGGGGCTGCACCGGCTCGGGGTGCGGTTGTCGATCGACGACTACGGCACCGGGTATTCGTCGATGGCGTACCTGAAGCAGCTGCCGGTCGACGAGTTGAAGATCGACCGGTCGTTCGTGGTGAACCTGTCGGGTGCGGACGACGACGACGCGGTCCTGGTCCGCTCCGCGGTGGACCTGGGGCACAACCTGGGGATGACGGTGGTCGCGGAGGGTGTGGAGCACGCGGTCCAGGTGGAGGCGCTGCGCCGGCTCGGGTGTGACATCGCGCAGGGCTACCACTACGCGCGGCCGGAGCCGGCCGACCATCTGCGGCCCTGGCTGCAACCGGCCCCGGCCCGCTGAGCAGAGGCCGCGAAGGGGGCCGCGAAGCCGGCGAAGGCCCGCCACGACAACCGTGGCGGGCCTGAACCGAAACCCCCCCGGGGTTACGTGTGTGGGGCCCAGAACCCGGCGAGGGAGCTGGTGGCCGGGTCGTCGGACGCCAGCAGCGGCGCCCACGGGTCCGCGCCCGCCGGGACGTCCGCGCCGTCGTACGCGGCCAGGTCGGCCGGGCTCGCCGGGTCCGCGGTCACCGCCGGGTCGAACGCGGCCGCCGTGTGGTCGGGGCCGCCGAGGACGTCGGCGTCGGTCCACGGGAACCCGTCGACGGGTTCGGGTGGGCTGTCCAGGTGCAGTTCCTCCGGGAACGTGTGCCCGGGCCAGCCGTCGGTGTCGCCGTGCAGGTCGGGGTCGCTGCCGAACGGCTCCGCCCCGCCGTCCACGTCCGTGTCGACGGTGTGTTCGGCATGCTGGTCGGCGAGGGGTTCGAACCCGGCGTGCTGGTTCGGGTCACCGTCCGCGTCCTCGAAGTGCGCGTCCGATGTGTCCGAGGCGTGCGAGGTTTCCGAGGTTTCGTGGTGGACGGACTGGTCGTAGTCGTCGGCGGCGTGTTCGGTGCCGAGCGGCTCCTCCAGGTCGTCGGCGCCGTGGCTGTCGTGCCCGTCGCCGAGCGCGGTGTAGTCGTCGTGCCCGTCGAACCCGGTGTCGCCGAACGCGTGCCCGTCACCGAACCCCTGTTCGAACGCGCCGTCGGTGTGGCCGCCGCCGAGGTCGGCGGTGTCACCGGTGTCCGGTTCGTCCCCGGACTCCGACCATTCCCAGTGCCCGTCCATGATCCAACCCCCTTACGCTTCGGCCGGTGCGTCGGCCGCGTCCGCGGGTGCGTTCGGCGCCAGTGCCCGTACCCGCACGAGGACCTCGTCAACCTGTTTGATGCGGGCCCGCAGACCTTCCCGTTCCGTGTTCAGTGCCGCCTTGCGCTTCGCCCGCTCCGCCTTGTCCTCCGCGAGGGACTTGTCGATGTTGGCGATGTGCGCGTCGAGCTGCTTGAGCCGCCGTTCGATCGCCTCGTCGAGGGCGAGGGTCAGCGCGTACTGCAGGTCGGTGAACCGGTGCATGATCTCGTCGGACAGCGCGGCCCGGGCCTCGCCGAGGACCTCCCGCAGCCAGGTGCGGGTCTGCTGCTTGTCGGTCATGCTCTTCCGCTTGAAGATCATGTACGCGCCGGCGGCGAGACCGAGACCGATGCCGATGACGGGGATGACGAGCCCGGCGCCGGCGACGCCGGCAAGACCGATCGCGCCGGCACCCGCCATCGCGCCCCGGCCGGCCATCATCGCCATACCCGCGGACGACATGACGACCATCGCGCCGTCGCCGCCACCGCCGTCGCGGCGGGGCTTGGTGCCCAGGGCGTGCCGCAGCTTCGCGTTGAGCTGCCGCAGCACGTGCTGCAGCTCGTTGGGGTGGAACACCTGCGCGAGGACCCGCTCACCGACCTTCCGGAACCGGAACTCCAGGTCGTGGGACAGCCGCACCGACAGCGCGTAGAGGGCCTTGTCGACCTCCGCGGGCAGTTCGCTGATGTCGCCGCGGCCGCCCTTGTCGATCTTCTCCATGAACTGTTCCTGCAGCTGCGTCATGTACGAGCGCAGCCTGGTGGTCGCCTCGACGCGGGCCCGTTGCGTCTCGGTGGACAGGGCGAGGGACCACTGCCGGGACTCGGTGCGCTTGCGGGTCGCGACCTGCGCGCGTTCCTCCTTCGCCCGTTCGGCGTCCTTCGGGTCGGGGTCGGTCGCCTTCATCCGGTCGCCGAGCTCCTGGTCGACGCGGATGTACTCCGACCGCACGGACCGCAGCACGTTCGCCTGCTGCAGCAGGTGCCCCTTCTTCGCCAGGTCGATCAGCGCGTGCTGCAGCTCCGCGATCCGCGACTCGCGGATCAGCTCCCCCGCGGACTCCTTCGGCAGCGTCATCGCCAGCTCCGCGAGCCTCGCGGACACGGGGAACCACGGCGCGGCCCCGAACCGGGGCGCGTGCGTCTGCAGCTGCCCCTTGTTGTCGGCGAGGATCGTGCGCCACCCCGGGTACGCGTCAACCTTCGTCAACGCGAACAGCACGAAGTTGACCTTCTTGCTGGCCTCGATGAGGAAGTTCATCTCCGGCTTGGAGAACGGTGAGGACGAGTCGACGACGAACAGCAGCGCCGTGGCGCGTTCGACGGCGTCCATCGCGACCTCGGCGTGCATCGAGTCGAGGCCGCCGGTGCCGGGCGTGTCGGTCAGCGTCAGGTACTGCAGCAGCGGCGCCGAGTGGTGCACCTCGATCCGCCGGGGCGGGCGCATCCCGTCGGGGAGCCGCCCGAGGACGGTGCCCCAGTCACGCAGGTCGCTGAGGTTGATCGGGATCGGGTCCTCCCGGCCCGGCACGTACGCGCGGGCGCCGTGCTGCGGGTTGTGGGTGAACTCCAGGTAGGAGGCGGTGGCGACGGCCGCGTCGACCGGCGACAGGTTCGGCACCCCCATCAGCATGTTCGTGAGGCTGCTCTTGCCACGTTTCGTCTCGCCGACGACGACGATGCGGGGGCGTTGCACGTCCCGGCGGCGTTCGGTGTCGACGTCCGCGGCCGCGTCCGGGTCGATCTTGCGCAGGTACGCGAGGGACCCGTCGACGCCGGCCTTCAGCAGCTTGCCGAGCGCCGCCTCCGGGCTCGGTGGTTTCGGTTTGCCGTTCGCGGGAGGCGCCGCGTTCTCGGTCGACGTCATCGTGGCTGCTCCCTGTGCTGGTTGTTCTGCGGGACGGTCGGGTGGGCGCCGGTCGGCCCGCCCGGGTTGCGGGGCGCCTGGTACACGGTGACGATCGGGGCGCGCAGCACCCGCCCATCACGGTCCAGGTAGCCGGGGACCTCGACGGCGGCGATCGACCCGATCAGCGCCGGGTCGGTGCTGGGGGCGGCGCCGCCCGCTTCGTGGTGCGCCGGGTCGAACCGGACCCCGGTCGGCTCCAGGATGGTGACGCCGGCCTCCTTCAGGGCGGCGCCGAGCCGGTCGCCGAGCGCTTTGGACGTGACCCGGTCCCGGACGTAGATGCACGCCTGCACCAGCGCCCGCCGGTCGTGCTCGGCGGGTCCGCCACCGTTGTGGCCGGCGGTGACGGGGACCTGCACCTGCCGGGGGCCGCGGGCGGACAGCAGCAGGAGCAGCAGCAGCGCCGCGCCGACGAGCAACGCCCCGACGAACGCGGTCGCCGCCGCGGTCACCCCGAACGTCTCCCGGGTCGTGCACGCCGGGGTCGCCGCCTGCACGACCTGCGCGGCGTGGGTCGCCGGCTGCTGCTTCGGCGGCGCCTCGGGGGCGCCACCACCGCCGATGGAGTCACCGATGCCGGCGCCGCCGTTCGCGGTCGTCGGCGCCGGCGCCGGCGCGGTCGTGGCGGCCGTCTGCGCCGGCACCGCCGGGCAGTCGGGGCCACCGCTGAGCAGACCGGTCGCGACGCCGGTGAGCACGGCGACGATCAGGGCAACAGCCACAGCGACGAGACGCAGGCTGTTGTTGGACGAGAGCATTCCCGGCTCCTGGGGGTAGGTGCCTTCAGTTGACACGGGCTTGGCCACGGATACGTTGGGACAGCAGGTAGAAGCCGCGGTGCGCGACGAGCGCGACCCGCGACTGGGACGGGCTGGCACCGGCGACGGCGTAGGCGCGCCAGCGGGTCGCGGCGTCCAACGCGGCCCGGACCATCTGGTCACGGTCGGATCCCTGCAGGTTCAGGATCCAGGCGGGGTCGTTGGACAGGGCGAGGCGGGTCAGTTCGCCTTCCATCTGGTCGGGCAGGTCCACGGCGCCGGTCGTGACGAGCTGCGCGACCTCCAGCAGCCGCAGCCGGTGCGACTCCGGCTGCTGCAGGACCCGTTCGATCGCGTCGCGGAGCAGCTCCCGGTCGTGGGGCCGTTCGGCGTGGCTGGCGATCTTCTCCAGGCTCGACAGCGCCCACCCGGCCTTGATCGCGTCGGTGCGCCACCGGAACGCGTGGTCGAGGGTCTGCCGCAGCCGCGGGAACCCGGACGCCTGGAACAGCATCCGGACGAGCTCACCGGTGGCGAGGGTCGGCTTGTTCACCAGCTGCGCGATCGCGAACGAGATCCCGTACAGGTCCAGCAGCCGCAGCAGCCGCTCCCGTGACTCGCGGGTGATCCCGCATTCACGGGTCGTGAACAGGTCGACGGAGGCGAGCAGCACGGTCCGTTCGCCCTGCGGGAGCGCGGCGAGCTGCCGCAGCGCCTCGCAGTCCGCCGCGGTCAGCCGGCCGGCTTCGGTCGTCTCGGCGAGCAGCCCGACGACCGGGACCACGTCGGACACGACCCGGCGCAGCACCTTCGACTGGTCGGAGGCGAGCGGCGCCACGATCGGCCACGGGTCCTGCCCGCCGCCGGCGAGCTTGTCGACCTTGTTGAACAGGCCGAGGGAGTTGATCGGGTTGCTGGACAGCCGGGCGGAGATCGACCGGAACGCCTCCAGCGCCTGCACATCGTCCTCACGCACCGACTGCGTGAACACGTAGATGATCGCCTCCGCGCCGGACAGCGCGCCGGCGGAGTCGGAGTCGAGGTCGTCGTCGATCGGCGCCTCGGAGAACAGGAACCGGCGGGCCTGGTCGGACACGGACGTGTTCGCGCTGGACAGGCCGGGCGTGTCGACGACGGTGAGGTCCCGCAGGTGGTCGCTGGTGAGGGTCACGTCGACGTACGCGACGTCGTGGCGGGCGACGCCGAGCCGCTGCGGGATCATGCCGGCCTCGTCCAGCGGCAGGCTGACCCGGGCGCCGTTACGTTTCACGACGTCGACCCGGTCGGACGTGCCGTACCGGAACTGGGTCACGATGCGGGTGCACTCACCGACCTCGGTCGGGGCGACCCGCCGGCCGATGAGCGCGTTGACGAGCGTCGACTTGCCCGACTTGAGCCGGCCCGCGATCGCGACCCGCAGCGGCTCGCCGAGCCGCCGCCGCACGTCGACGACCTGCGCCTGGGCGCCGCCGCCGAGCCGGTTGCCGACCTCGGCGCACAGGTCCGCGACCCGGGAGCTGAGTGGTCCTGGAGCCACGGCCCGTCAGCCCTGAACCGCGGTGTGGCCGGACACAAGCCCTGAACCGGGCGCGGATACGTCGCCGTGGAGACTGATCACCGACTGCGCGAGGCCGGTGTGTTCAGCCAGAATGCCGACGTACCCTCGGGGTTCCAAGGGGTGGTCCTCGCTCATTACTCGCTCCCGGGTGGAATCAGACCGTCATGTCACGCACGTACGGCACACACATTACGAATATCCTGCGCGCGCAGGATCCCATGTTCGTGCCACGAATGGAGGCGAGAAGTGCCTGAGGCACCGACTGACGAGCCAGTCGCCGGTGTGCCCGCCGCTGTCCCGGTGGGGGTGCCGGCCGGGCGGGCGACGGTGGGTGCCGCCGTGTGGCCGCCCGCCGACCTGGTCGCGGCGGCGGTCGACGCCCTGCGTAACCCCGGTCTGGTGGTCATCGCGGGCGCGCCCGGCACGGGCCGCTCCACGGTGCTGAAACGGCTCGGTGAGACGTTCCGCGGCACCGTGTTCGCCGGTGGTGCCCTCGCGATGCTGCGTGGCGTGCCCGCGTTGCCGCTGTCCCGGGCGGTGCGGGTGCGACTGCCGTCACATGAGGCGCCGCTGCTCGCCGAGGCCGTCCGGTCCCGGGTCCGTCACGGTCTGCTGCTGCTCGACGACCTGCAGTGGGCGGATCCGTTGACGGTCGCCGCACTTCCCGCGATCGCCGAACACTGTCGGATAGCCGTCACGTTGCGTACGCCGCACCGGCTGCCCGGCGACGCCGAACAGGTCCTGCGCGCCGCCGCCACGGCGTGGCTGAACGTGCCGGCGATGCCCGCCGACGCCGCCGCCGCGCTCGTCCGGCAGATCGCGCCCGGCGCGACCACCGCCGTCGTCGCCGACGTCGTGCGCCGCGCCGGCGGGGTCCCCCTCGCCGTGACCGCGATCGCGAAGCACGTCGCGCAGGGCGGCACCCCCCTCGACTCCGACAAGGGTCTCGCGTACACGGTCGCCGGTGCGCTCGCCGACCTGAACCGTCCCGCCCGCACCGCGATGGCGGCGCTCGGCCTGCTCGGCCGGCCGGTCACCGCGACCGTCCTCGGTGAGGGCATCACGGAGCTGACCGGAACCGGTCTCGTCGAGGTCGACGCCGCCGGGATCGCCGCGCCCGTGTCGCCGTACACGGCGGAGGTCGCCGCCGGTCTCCTCGAGCCGGCGGAGCGGGTCGCGTTGCACCGGCGGCTCGCCGGTCTGGTCCCGCCGCGGGAGGCGGCCCGGCACCTCGCCGCCGCCGGCGCCCACACCGACGCGTACCAGGTCGCGGTCCGCGCCGCCCGGTCCGCCGCGTCGACCGGGGAACGCGCCGAGCTGCTGCTGCTCGCCTGTGACCTGCCGGGTGTGTCGCCGGCCGCGGACGTGCGGCTGGACGCGGCCCGCGCCGCCCTCGCCGCCGGCCGGCCCGGTTCGTGCCTGCGCGTCCTGCCCGCCGACGCGGTCACCGACCCGGCGGTCGGCGCCGTCGGTGCCGTCCTGCGTGGTGAGGCGCTGCTGCAGCAGGGCAACGCGACGGCCGCCGCCGACGCCGTCACCACCGTCGGTGACGGCGAGCCCGGTGAGGTCGTCGGCGCCCGCGACCGGGTGCGGCTGCTCGCGACCCTGTCCCGGGACCCGGACGCGGCGCTGGCCCGCGCCGAGGAGCTGCTGCGGGTCCACGGTGACGCGCCCGCCCATCCGGGGCTGCGGGCGGCGATCGCCGCCGTCCGTGCCGGCACCCGCCGCCCCGGCTGGGAGTACGGTCTGGCGTCCGCCGCGTCGGCGGCCGGGCAGGCCGGTGACGTCCTCGCCGCCCGCTGGTCGGCGTGGCTGCTGGTGGAGACCCTCACCGCCGACGCCAGGCTCACCGAGGCGTCGAACGCGGCCGCGGCGGCCGCGGCGGCGTGCGCCGGTGACCTCGCCTACTCGTGGCAGACCCGGTTCATCGCCGCGCAGCTGTGGTGCGACGCGCTGCGCGGCGACGAGATCGACGAGGTCGTCCGCCGCGCCGGTGACCTCACCGACCGGACCCTCCCGGCGGTCGCCCGCGGCTACGCGGTCGCCGCCGCCAGCCTCGCCGAGGCCGACGGTGGGCTGCTCGCCCCGGCCCGGGCGCGGCTGGACGCGCTCACCGGCCGGCCGTCGTCGACCGGCCCGGTCCTGGACTGGGTGACGCGGGAGGCGGCGTGGCTGGACGGGCAGCCGGACCACGCGGTCGGCCGCGCCGGTGACCTGCCCGCCCCGCCGCTCGTCGACGGGCTGCGCCGGATCACCGCCCGCTGGGCCGCGTACGACGCCGGCGACACCGCCTCCCCCGACGCGGGGTTCGGGGAGGGTGACCGGCCGCTCGCGGCGGTCGCGACGACCCTGGACGCGTGGAAGGCCCCGGACCTGTTCGCCGCGGCGGCCGCCGCCTGGCGCGACCTCGCCCGCCGGGAGGAGGTCCGGTGCCTGCTCGCCCAGGGCACCCTCGAGGAGGACGCGGAACGGGCCGTGCCGCCGCTGCTGGAGGCCGAACGGCTCGCCGAGGAGGCCGGGCTCGTCGTCCTGCTCGGCCGGACCCGCCGGGCGTTGCGCCGCCACGCGATCCGCCGGGACACCCGCGGCCGGCGCGCCGGCGACGACCTCACCGACCGGGAACGTGACGTGCTGCGGCTCGTCGCGAACGGCGAACCGACCCGCCGGATCGCCGGGCAGCTCGGCATCTCCCGGGAGACCGTCGAAACCCACATCCGCTCCGGCATGCGGAAACTCGGCGCCCGCACCCGCACCGAAGCCGCCGCACTCGCGATCGAGGACCTTGGATGAGTAACGGTGTGCACTTGTGCGGTGGTGCCTGTGCACCGCATCGTTGGCGGATGACACCCGCTGCACCGCCCCGACCAACCGGCCACCTGACCGGTCACGTGAACGGTCAGGGCCGCTGATGGCGGGCGACCCCGCTCACGCACCCCGCTACGTCGTCGCGTCCGGCGGCGACGCCACCAGCGTGCTGCGCCGGCTCGCCCGCGCCGGTTGGAGCACCCGGGAAGGGTTCGCGCTCACCGACCAGGCGTGGGACGTGTCCGACGCGCGGCTCGCCCTCTACGGGCGGGTCGCGGAGGCCGACACCGCCGAACTGGCGCTGCTCGCCGCGGCCCGCGGCGCCGGTATCGTCGCGATCTGCGACACCGGCGGCGACATCGGCCGGGCGTTGCTCGCCGACCTCGCCCGGATCGGCCCGGTCAGCACCGACCCGGACGCTGACCTCGGCACCGGCCCGGAACCGGACGCCGGCGGCCCGCAGCTGGCCCCGGAGCAGCGGGCGCTGCTGGAGCGGCTCGCCGGCGGTGAGACGATCGCCGCGGCCGCCGCCGCGGAGTTCCTGTCGCTGCGGACCGCGAACCGGCGGATCGCGGAGGCCCGGGAGGCGCTCGGCGTCCGCACGACCCGCGAGGCGGTCCTCGCGTACCTGCGGATCAAACGCGAAGGCGGCTGACCCCAGCCTGACCCTAGACAGGGTCAGGGCCCGTCACGGACGTCCGTGACGGGCCCTTCTGCGCTGCGGCAGTGGTTAGTTGAACGCGGTCATCAGCAGGATCACGAACAGCACCGCCACGATCACGAGCACGACGACGATGACCGCGACCCAGTTCCGCTCGCCCTCGTCCTGCTGCGGGGCGGGCGCCGGCGCCGGCCGGGTCACCTGCGGCGGGAACGGCCCCGGCCGCGCCGGCTGCTGCTGCACCGGCGCCGGCGACACCGGCGGACGGTACGGCTGCTGCACCGGCTGCTGGACGGGCGGCGGCTGCCGCACCAGCTGCACGGGCGGCTGCTGCACCGGCGGCGGGGGCTGCCGGACGAGCTGCACCGGCGGCTGCTGGACGGGCGGCGGGGCCTGCCGCGTCAGCTGGACCGGCGGCTGCTGCCGCACGAGCTGCACGGGCGGCTGCTGCTGGATCGGCGGGCGGTTCATCCCCGGCGACACCGGCACCGCCGACACCGGCCGCTGCTGCTGTTGCGGCTGCTGCTGCGGGGGCGGTGGGGTCGTCGTGCGCGGCATCCCGGACGCGCGGGCCGGCGCCGACGGCGCCCCGATGCACAACGCGCCCTCGACGACGACGGTCTCCGGCTGCTCCAGGGTCGTCGGCGCCACCCCGAGCTCCGTGTGGATCAGGTGCGCCGCGAGCGGGATCCGTGACGACCCGCCGACGAGGAAGATCCCGACGAGGTCCTTCGGCTGCAGCCGCGCGGACTCGATCGCCCGGCGCAGACACGACACGGTCCGCTCCAGGTACGGCTTGACGAGCCCTTCCAGCTCCTCCCGCGTCAGGTGCGCATCCACTTCGAGGGACGGCAGGTGGATGTCCGTCGACGCGGTCCGCGACAGCATCTCCTTCGCGCCGCGGACGTCCTCGTACAGCAGCCGCCGCTGCCGGCGAGCGTTCGCGTCGGACGGGGTCGCGATCGACGCCCACTTCTCCGCGTGGCTTTCGGAGTACACCTTGCCGAGGTGCTCGACGATCGCGTGGTCGAAGTCCAGACCACCGACGTCGGGCAGGCCGTCCTCGGCGAGGACCTCGAACCCGGACTGGGTGCGCCGCACCACGGTCGCGTCGAACGTGCCGCCGCCGAGGTCGTAGATCGCCAGGGACCGGCCGACGGGCACCGCGGAGCCGAGGACGGCGGTGAAGTACGACGCGGCACCGACCGGCTCCGCGATCAGCCGCGGGTTCCCGAGCCCGGAGATGCGGGCCGCCTCGATCAGTGCCGACCGGCGCCGCTCACCCCACCGCGCCGGGTGCGTCATCCGCACCTCGTCGGGGGCGGCGCCGAGCTGCCGGCGGGCCTCGGTGTTGACCAGCGACAGCACGTGCGCGAACAGCCGCGGCACCGGCATCGGATGGTCACCGATGAACACCTCACCGTCGTCGATGCGACGTTTCGGGTTCGGTTCGAACCGGGCCGGGTCGAGCCGCGCGTTACGCTCGGCGTCCCGGCCGACCAGCACTTTCCCGTCGGTGTTGAAGTACAGAGAAGAGGGCAGCAAGGGGGAACCGTCGAACAGCAGCGGCCGCATCCGTGAGTCCGGGGTCCGGACCATCGCGACCGTGTTCGACGTGCCGAAGTCAATGCCGAGCACGCGCATGTGCGTCACCCTACCTGTACAGATCCACACTCCGTGTCGCCCGGCAAGCCTGCCGACAGTCGTGTGTCAGCACGAGGACAGCAACAGGTAACCCGCCGTTACGCAACCACACCGGAAGATCACCGCATACTGTCGGCGTGCCCTATCTTGACCTGCCCGGACCGTTGGGTTTCGCGCACCGCGGCGGCGCCGCGGCCGGTGACGAGAACACGACAGCTGCGTTCGCCCGCGCCGTCGACCTCGGCTACCGGTACATCGAGACCGACACCCACGCGACGGCCGACGGTGTCCCCGTCGTCTTCCACGACGACACCCTGCAGCGGATGCTGGGCCGGCCGGGCCGCATGGTCGACGTGACGTGGGCGGACCTCGCCTCCGTCCGGGTCGGTGGCGCCGCCGCCGTCCCCCGCCTCGACGAGGTCCTCGACGCATGGCCGGACGTCCGGTTCAACATCGACTGCAAGACCGACGCGGCGGTCACCCCGACGGTCGACGCGGTCCGCCGCGCCGGCGCCGAGGACCGGGTGCTGCTGGCGTCGTTCTCCTCCGCCCGGCTCACCCGCATCCGCCGCGAAGCCGGCCCGCGGGTGGCGACGTCGGTCGGGATGCGGGAGGTCACCGCCCTGTGGGCCGGGTCCATGACCGGCCGGCCCGTCCGGGTCGCCGACAGTGTCGTCGCCGTGCAGATCCCGCCCCGGTACGGGCGGCTCACCCTCGCCCGTCCCCGCTTCATCGACTACCTGCACCGCCTCGGCCTGCACGTGCACCTGTGGACGATCGACGACCCGGTACAGATCGGGCACTTCCTGGACCTCGGCGTTGATGGCATCATGACCGATCACATCGAGGTGCTCCGCGACGTGTACCACGCCCGCGGCATCTGGAACCCCGCGTAGATCCCGGCGTAGGAGAGGCCCCCGTGTCAGCTGTCGACACACCCGAGGCACCGCAGCTCAGCACGAAACGTGAACGGGTCGGCTGGTACTTCTACGACTGGGCGAACTCCGCGTTCTCCACCACCGTCGTCACCGTCTTCCTCGGCCCGTACCTGACGTCGATCGCGGAGAAGGCCGCCGGCTGCGACGGCGACGCCTGCGACACCGCCGTCATCCACCCGCTCGGCATCGCGATCGCGCCCGGCGCCCTGTTCCCGTACACGGTGAGCCTGTCGGTGTTCCTGACCGTGTTCGTCCTGCCGGTCGTCGGCGCGATCGCCGACCGGTCCCCGCGCAAGAAGCAGCTCCTGGCCCTGTTCGCCTACATCGGCGCGGCCGCGACCGCCGGGATGCTGTTCCTCACCGGCGACCGGTACCTGCTCGGCGCCGCCCTGTTCCTCGTCGCGAACATCGCGTTCGGCGCGTCCGTCGTCGTCTACAACTCGTTCCTGCCGCAGATCTCCTCCGAGGAGGACCGCGACCGGGTGTCCAGCTTCGGCTGGGCGTTCGGCTACCTCGGTGGTGGCCTGCTGCTGCTGCTCAACGTCGTCGCCGTCCTCATGCAGGACACCCTCGGCATGACCACCGGCGAGATCGCCCGGTACAGCATCGTGTCCGCCGGCCTGTGGTGGGCCGGGTTCACCACGATCCCGCTGCTCAGCCTCCGCAACCGCCCGCCGCAGGAGGCACCGGCGAAGGGCGTGAACGTCCTCACCGACGGGTTCCGGCAGCTGTGGCACACCCTGAAGTCGTTGAAGGCGTACCCGCTCACCCTGTTCTTCCTTGTCGCGTACCTCATCTACAACGACGGCATCCAGACCGTGATCGCGCTCGCGTCCCAGTACGGGACGAAGGAGCTGCAGCTGTCCGACGACGTCCTCGTCCCGACGATCCTCATGGTGCAGTTCCTCGCGTTCGCCGGGGCGCTGCTGCTCGGCTGGCTCGCGAAACGGTACGGGGCGTGGAAGACCCTCCTCGGCAGTCTCGTGCTCTGGACGGTGATCATCGTCATCGCGTACTTCCTGCCGGCGAAGGAGCCGCTGCTGTTCGTCGCGCTCGGCGGCGGCATCGGCCTCGTCCTCGGCGGCAGCCAGGCGCTGTCCAGGTCGTTGTTCTCGCAGCTGATCCCGAAGGGCCGCGAAGGCGAGTACTTCGGGATCTACGAGATCTCCGACAAGGGCACCAGCTGGCTCGGGCCGCTGCTGTTCGGCCTCGCCTACGACACGACCCGCTCCTACCGGGTCGCGATCATCTCGCTGCTGGTGTTCTTCGTCGCCGGGTTCCTCGCGCTGCTCGCCGTCCCGATCCGCAAGGCGATCGAACAGGCCGGGAACACCCCACCGGCCCGCCTGTAACCCTCCCGGCCGCAGGTCATTACATTCACCTTCGTGCGATTCCGGCTCCTCGGTCCCCTCGCCGTCCACGTCGACGGCCGGCCGGTCGAGGTGCCCGCCGCCCGGGACCGGGTGCTGCTGGCGATGCTGCTGCTGCACCCGGGCCGGGTCGTCACCGTCGACCAGCTCGTCGACGCCGTCTGGGGCGACCGCGCGCCCGTGACGGCGCGGGCGCAGCTGCACACGTGCGTGTCCCGGCTGCGCCGGCTCCTGCCGGACCTGATCAGCACCGACACCGCCGGCTACCGGGCCACGGTCGCCGGCGACGACCTCGACACCGTCACGTTCACCGCGCTCGCCGCCGCCGGCCGGGCCGCCGCCGCGGCCGGTGACCTGCCGCAGGCGCGGACCCGGCTGCGGGCCGCCGTGGACCTGTGGCGCGGCCCGGCGCTCACCGGCGTCGACAGCGCCGCGGTCCGCGCGCACGCGGTCGCGTTCGAGGAACGCCGCGACGCCGCCCTGGAGGACTGCGTCGACGTGGAGCTGCGCCTCGGCCTGCACGCGTCGCTGATCGGGCAGCTGACGGCGCTGGTGGAGCAGTACCCGCTGCGGGAACGGGTGACGGGGCAGCTGATGACGGCCCTCGCCCGGGCCGGGCGGACCGCGGACGCGCTCGCCGTGTACCGGCGGCTGCAACGGACCCTCGACGACGAGCTGGGCCTGCCGCCGAGCGACGCGCTGCAACGGCTGCACGAGGACCTGCTGCACCCCGCCCCGGACCCCGCCGCACCGCCACCCGCCGCTGTCCCGGCGGCGCCGCAGCGGCCGTGGACGCTGCCCCGGGACGTCGCCGACCACTCCGGCCGCGACGACGTCGTCGCCGCCCTCCTCGCCACCGTCGCCGCCACCGACGCCGACGGCGGTGGCGGCACCCCGGTGGTGGTCACCGTCGACGGGATGGCCGGCGTCGGCAAGACCAGCCTCGCCGTCCACGTCGCGCACCGCGTCGCCGGCCGCTACCCCGACGGGCGGCTGCTGCTGGACCTGCGCGCCCACAGCGACCGGCCGCCGCTGCCGCCGCACGAGGCCCTCGGTGTCCTCCTCACCCACCTCGGCGCCGCCCGGATCCCCACCGACCCCGACGACCGTGCCGCCCGGTGGCGGACCGAGACCGCCGGTCGGCGGCTCCTGATCGTCCTCGACGACGCCGCCGACGCCGCGCAGGTCACCCCGCTGCTGCCCGGCGCGTCGGCGTCGCTGGTCATCGTCACCAGCCGCCGCCGCATCGCCGGCCTCGACGGCGTCCGCCCCGTGTCACTGGACGTCCTCGCCCCCGCCGAGTCCCTCCGGCTGATCACCGGGGTCGTCGGGGCCCGCGCCGCCGCCGACCCGGCCGCGACCGCCGACGTCGCCGACCTGTGCGGGCACCTGCCGCTCGCGTTGCGGCTCGCCGCGGCCCGGCTCGCGCACCGCCCGTCGTGGAGCGTCGCCGACCTCGCCGACCGGCTCCGCCGCGCCCACCCCGCCCCCGTCGACCTCGCCGTCGACGGCCGGTCCCCGCACGCCGCGTTCGAACTGTCGTACCGGCAGCTGCCCCCGCACGCGCAGCGGCTGTTCCGGCTCCTCGGCCTGCACCCCGCCGGTGACCTGTCCGTCCGCGCCGCCGCCGCCATCACCGACACCACCACTGCGAGCACCGAGGACCTCCTCGGGCAGCTCGTCGACGCGCACCTGCTCAACGAACCCGCCGCCGGCCGGTTCCGGTTCCACGACCTGCTCCGCGAATACGCCGCCCACCTCGCCGCCGCCGACCCGGAACGCGACCCGGCGACCACCCGGATGCTCGACTTCTACCTGCACACCGCCGCCGCCGCGACGAAAATCTGGGAAAGCAACCCGGACCGGGACCCGATCGACTTCACCGACGTCGGCCCGCACGTGCCCACGTTCACCGGCATGCTCGACACCCGCGAATGGCTGAACGCCGAATGGGTCAACGTCGCCGCCGTCACCCACCTCGCCGACCGGCTCCACCGGCACCGGCACACGATCCTGCTCACCCGCGCCCTGTGGGCGTACCTGTTCCGTAACTCGATCAACGACGTGTCCCTGGACCTGCACCGCCGCGCCCTCACCGCCGCCGAAGCCCTCGCCGACCCGGACCTCGTCGCGATGGCCCACAACTACCTCGCGTCCGCGTACGCCCGCAGCGGCGACCTCACCGCCGCCGCCGGGCACCTGCAACGCCTCATCGGCCACCCCCGCTGGGGGGCCCGCGCCGAGTCGAACCTCGCCTACGTGTACCTCAACGTCGGCCGGTTCCGGGAAGCGCTCACCCTCACCGAACGGTCCCTCACCGCCGGCGACGACCGGCGGCAGGTCAGCGGCCAGTGGACACCGCTCGCCGCGACCCTGCGGGCCCTCGGCCGGCACCACGAGTCCGTCCTCGTCGCCCAACGGATCATCGCCTACGCCCGCGGCACCGGCAGCGACGGCGGCAGCACCTGGCCGGGCGCCGTCGGCGCGGTCGAGCTCGGCGCGACCCGCGCCCGCCTCGGCCAGCACCGGCAGGCGACACTGCTGCTGTCGTGGGCCAGGCGGCAGCTCGGCGTCGACGCCGGCCCCGGCTCGGAGATCGAGGCCCGCACCGTCATCGGCGCCAGCCTCGTCGCCCTCGGCGACCACGACCGCGGCCTGCGGCTGCTCCACGGCGCGTACGACGACGGCCGGCACCTCGACCCGACCGCCGCCTGCCACGCCGGGAACACGTACGGCGAGGCCCTGCACACCGCCGGCCGCCCCGCCGACGCCGAATCCGTCCACCGGTGGGTCCTGGACCGGGCGACCCGCGCCCAGCACCGCTACGAACAGGCCCGCGCCCACCGCGGCCTCGGCACCGCCACCGGCGACCCCGACGCCGCCCGGGAACACCTCACCGCGGCGCTGCGCCTGTTCGACGAGATGGGCACCCCGGAACGGCACGAGGTCCGCGCCACCCTCCAACGGCTGGGTGGCCCGCCACCGGCCCAGTAGGCTGCACCGTCGTGACGTCCTCCACCCAGACCCTCGACGAAGACCCGGCCGCGTGCGTCGCCGCCGGTGACAGCCGGCTACGCCGCGGTGGCTCCCTGAAGTTCTTCTACGGACCGATGGACTGCGGCAAGTCGACCCTCGCCCTGCAGATGGACTACAACCACGCCCGGCAGGGCCGCCGCGGCCTGGTCCTCACCACCATCGACCGCGCCGGCCCGGGCCGCCTGTCCACCCGCATCGGCCTCGGCAAGGAAGCCGTCGACGTCGGCGCCGACCTCGACATCCGCGGCCTCGTCCGGCAACGGTGGGCCCAGGGCATCCGCGTGGACTACCTCATCTGCGACGAGGCGAGCTTCTACACCGTCGCGCAGATCGAACAGCTCGCCGACCTCGTCGACACCTCCGACGTCGACGTGTACGCGTTCGGGCTCGCCACCGACTTCCGCACCAGCCTGTTCCCGGCGGCGCAGCGGCTGTTCGAACTCGCCGACGAGGTGACCCGCGTCCAGGTGGAGGTGCTGTGCTGGTGCGGCCGGCCGGGGCTGCTCAACGCCCGGGTCGTCAACGGCGGCATCGCCCGCGAAGGCGACCAGGTCGTCATCGGCGACACCGGCACCGACGGGGGTTCCCCGGAAGGCGCCCCGGAGGTCGACGTCCGCTACCAGGTGCTGTGCCGCCGCCACCACCGCGTCGGTGACCTCGGCCCCGCCGCCCGCGCCGAAGGGCAGCTCCGGCTCGTGTGAGCAGCCTCGACCCCGACGATTACCGGACGGTAACCTTCGGGGTATGACGCGTTTCGTGCAGACCCGGCCGGCGTTGCGGGACCCGTACACCAGCGACTGGCAGCTGCAAGGCTGGCTGGACCGGCTCCTCGGCCCCGACGGGCACGCCGCCGCCAAGGCCCGCCTCGCCGCCGTGTCCGCCGACGTCCTCGGCCCGCTCCGCGCCGCCCACCACGACGCCGAAACCCACCCGCCGACCCTGACCCGGTTCGACGCGTGGGGCGCCCGCATCGACCGCGTCGACACCGCCACCGGCTGGCAGACGCTCCGCGCGTCCGCCGCCCGGCACGCGGTCGTCGCCCTGCCCTACACCAGCGACGCCCGCACCACGTGGGGCGCCGGCACCCGCGTCGTGCAGCACGCGCTGCTGCACCTGTGGGGGCCGGAGTCCGCGACGTTCTCCTGCCCGGTCGCGATGGCCGACGGCGCCGCCGCCCTCCTCACCGCGACCGACCCCGCGTCGCCGTGGCTGGCCCGCCTCACCAGCACCGACCCCGACCACGCCGTCACCAGCGGCCAGTGGATGACCGAGTCACAGGGCGGCTCCGACATCGCCCGGTCCACCACCACCGCCCGCCGGCTCCCCGACGGCCGGTGGGTCCTCACCGGCGACAAATGGTTCTGCTCCGCGATCGACGCCGACATGGCGATCGCCCTCGCCCGCCCCGAAGGCGCCGGACCCGGCAGCCGGAACCTCGCACCGTTCCTCGTCCCCCGCTACACCCCCGGCACCGCCCTGCCCGCCGACGGGCTGCAGGTCCTGCGGCTCAAGGACAAGCTCGGCACCCGCGCCGTCCCCACCGGCGAGGTCCGCCTCGACGACGTCCCCGCGATCCCCGTCGGCGACCCCACCGTCCCCGGCCTGGCCCGCATGATGACCCTCGTCGTCGTCACCCGCCTCCACAACGCCGCGGCCGCCGCCGGCGGGATGCGCCGCGGCCTCGAATACGCCCTCAGCCACGCCGCGAACCGGCAGGTCGCCGGCGGGACCCTCGCCGGGAACCCGCTGCACCGCGCCACCCTCGGCGGGCTCGCCGTCGACGCCGCCGGCGCCTACGCCCTCGCCGCCCACGCGTTCGCCCTCCTCGGCACCGCCACCACCGGCAGCCCGGACGGCCCTGCGAGCGCCGCAGCGGACGAGCTGCGGCTCGTCGCGCCCCTCGCGAAACTGCTCACCGGCCGGCTCGCCGTCGCCTCCGCCAGCGAATACCTCGAAGCGTTCGGCGGCGCCGGCTACGTCGAGGACACCGGCATCCCCAGACTGCTCCGCGACGCGCAGGTCCTGCCGATCTGGGAAGGCACCACCAACGTCCTGTCCGTCGACGTGCTCCGCGCCCTCACCACCGGCGACGGCGCCCGGCCGCTGCTGCACCGCGCCGAGATCGCCGCCGCCGCCGTGCACCGGCTCCCCGGCATCCTCCCCGGCACCGCCGACGCCGTCATCGCCGCCACCCGCCGCCTCGCCGCCGACGTCGGAACCGCCGCCGCCGACCCCCGCAGCGACCGGGTCGTCGCCGGAGCGCGGGAACTGGCGCTGCGGCTCGGCACCACCCTCACCGCCGCGCTGCTGCTCGAACACGCCGCCTGGGCCGCCGACCGCGGCGACGAACGGCCTGCACTGCTCGCGTCGCTGTGGACGCTGCGCCGGCTCGGCGACGCCGACGTGTCAGCCGACCTCCACACCCACTTCGACCAGCTCGTCTAGCTGATCTGGGCGTCCGCCCAGACGATCCGGTGCTTGCGTGGGGTGCCCTGCAACCGGCCCGGCACCCCACCCGCCGCCGTCACGTCCACCGTCCCCGCGTGGACCCCGCCACGCGCGGCGTAGAACCGCTGCGCCGCCGTGTTCTGCGCCAGGACCCACAGGTACAGCCGCGACGTCACCGCCCGGTCGACGACGGCACCGGCCGCGGCCCGCAGCAGCCGCGTGCCGACACCACCGTGCCGGCGGCCGTCCACGACGTGCAGGTTGTCGACGAGACTGCCCCACTCCACGTCGTCGTCCAGCTTCACGTGCGCGAACCCGACCAGCCCATCGTCTTCAGCTACGAACGTGACCGTCCCCGCCCGCTCCTCGAACCGGTCCCGCCACACCACCAACCGGTCCGCGACCACGTCACCGTCCAGGAACGCGTCACTGTACGCACCCCGGTAATGCCGCCGCCAACTGTCCGCGTGCAACCGCGCGATCCCATCCACGTCGCCGTCCGTCGCCGCCCTGATCCTCACGAACCGCCCCCGTCCCCGCGACGGGCCCGCGCCGCCGCGATCGTGTACGCCGGATCCCGGTCCAGGTTGTGCCGGTCCCGGTCATACCGGCGCGTCGTCCGCGGATCCGCGTGCCCCATCGCGTCCTGCACATCCTCCAAGGGGACACCCTCGTCCCGGGCCGCGGTCGCGAACGCGTGCCGCAGCGAATGCGGCGACAACCGCTCCCACGCCGGCACCCCAGCCTCCCGCGCCAACCGCCGCACCAGCCGGAACACCGCGTGCCGATCCACCCGCGCCCCCGTCGCCGTCGTGAACAGCGGCCCCTCACCGCCGGTACCGACGCCGACATAACCATCAAGAGCAGCCGTCACCGCCGCCGTCAGCGCCCGCCGCCGCGGCTTACCACCCTTCCCGACGAACCGGACCGTCCGGTGACCACGCTCCACCCCGAGATCCGCATGATCCAGGGCGACGACCTCACCGACCCGCAACCCCAGATCCGCCAGCAACGCCAGGATCGCCAGATCCCGCGCCGCCGTCACCCCCGTCTGCCGGGCCGCCGCGGCCAAAATCGCGTCGACCTCACCAGCCGTCAACCCCACCGTCGAAGACGTGTCCCGATCGATCCGCGGCCGGTCCGCACCCCCGACCGGATTCACCGCCACCGCCTGCAACCGCAGCAGAAACCCGTACCAGCTCGACAACGCCGACAGCTTCCGCGCCACACTCGCCGGCGCCAGCACCTTCCCCGACCTGACGTCCACCGTCGACTCCAGATCCCGCGCATACGCGTTCACCTGCAGAAACGACACCCGCAACGGATCCAGGTCACGGCCCGCGCACCAACCGAGGAACTGGTGCACATCCCGCCGGTACGCCGCCCGCGTGTGCGCCGACAACCGCCGGTTCGCCAGCCACGCCTCGGTGAAATCCCCCGACGCCCGCTCCAGCTCCCCCTGCACGGGCCGTACAGGCTGGACGGGCTTTACAGGGTCGGCCGCCACACCGTCGTCCGTTTCACCGGCGTGTCCTCCAACGTCCGCGGCACCGGCACGTCATACACCGCGACCAGCTCCAGATGCTCCTTCGGCAGATACGCCCGCCCCGGATCCCCGACCAGACACCCCGCGCCCCGCTTCGTCACCCGCCGCAGGAAGTCGAGGACCTGACCGGTCATCTCCCGGCTGTAGAACACGTCCCCGGCGAGGACCACGTCGGCGTCGCCGCCGTCACCCGGCAACACGTCCTCCAGCCGCGCGTCGACCGTCACGTCATTCGCGGCCGCGTTCACCGCCATCGCCGTCACCGCCAGAGGATCGATCTCCACCGCCGTCACGTGCGCCGCGCCCGCCTTCACCGCAGCGATCGCCACCAGCCCCGACCCCGCCGCCACATCCAGCACCCGCTTCCCAGCAACCAGACCCGGGTTGTCCAGAATGTACCGGGCGAGGGCCTGACCACCCGCCCACGCGAACGCCCAGAACGGCGGCGGCAGCTGCACCCCACCCGCGAACTTCTCCGTGTACTGCCACAGCTCGATCGCCTCATCCGCCAACCGCAACCGGACCTCCGGCACGAGCGGAACCGGGGCCAGGCTGGTATGCGCGAGAACGAATGCGGTGGACATCGGCTCGGACCCTATGTCACTCGTGCGTGCGACGCCCCGCCGGGGCCGACCTCGGTACCGTCACATCCATGGGGGTCGGACTCTGGGTCATCCTCGGCACGGCCGTCGTCGTGCTCGTCCTCATCACGCTCTACGTCGACTCGATGCGCCGCTGACTATCGTCGACCCGGTGACCGTCCCGCACATCCCAGACACCCAACGCCGCGCCCGCCTCTACTGGCGGCACGGGTTCACCGCCACCGACCCCGTCGCCGCCGCCACCGACCTCATCACGCTCCACGCCACCGACGCCGCGACCGTCCACCTCTCCGTCGCCGCCCGCATCCCCGACGCACCGCTGCTCGACAACGCCCTCTACGAGCAGCGGACCCTCCTACGGATGCTCGGCATGCGCCGCACCATGTACGTCGTCCCCACCCCCACCGCACCCGTCGTCCACGCCGCCGCGTCCCTCACCATCGCCGCCGAACAACGCCGGCTCCTCATCAAACACCTCGGCGGCGACGCCACCTTCCTCACCGAGGTCGAAACCGCCACCTACGACGCGCTCGTCGCCCGCGGCGGCGCCGCCACCGCCGCACAACTCGCCGCCGACGAACCCCGCCTCCGCACCGTCCTGCACTTCCCGCAAGGCAACCAGTACATCACCAGCCGCGTCCTGCTCCTCCTCGCCGCGCAGGGCCGCATCATCCGCGGCCGCCCCAGCGGCACCTGGACCAGCACCCAGTACACCTGGCACACCCACACCAACTGGACCCCGACCTACGACACCCTCGACCCCGCCACCGCCCGCACCGAACTCGCCCGGCAGTGGCTCGCCCGCTACGGCCCAGGCACCATCAACGACCTCAAATGGTGGACCGGCTGGACCATGACCCACACCCGCGCCGCCGTCGCCGCCCTCGACACCACCACCGTCACCCTCGACAACGGCGACACCGGCATCGTCCTCGCCGACGACACCGACCCCGTCCCCGAACCCGACCGGTGGGTCGCGCTCCTACCCGCCCTCGACCCCACCATGATGGGCTGGACCAGCCGCGACTTCTACCTCGGCCCCCACGCACCCGCCCTCTTCGACCGCACCGGCAACCCCGGCCCCACCATCTGGATCAACGGCCGCGTCGTCGGCGGCTGGGCCCAAACCCCCACCGGCCACATCGCCACCGAACTCCTCGAGTCAGTCGACGCCACCGGTGTACGCGAAACCGCCGACCGGCTCACCAACTGGATCGGCGACATCCGCGTCACACCCAAATTCCGCACACCACTCGAACGGCGCCTCACCGAAACTGTCGCACCCCGCGGATAACCTGACCCTCGTGTCCCGCATCAACGTCGTCGGCGCCAGACAGAACAACCTCCGCGACATCACCGTCGACATCCCCAAACACGCCATCACCGTCTTCACCGGCGTCTCCGGCTCCGGCAAAACCTCCCTCGTCTTCGACACCATCGCCGCCGAAGCCCAACGCCAGCTCAACGAAACCTTCACCGCCTTCGCCCGCACCCGCACCCCCCGATACGACCGACCCGACGTCGACGCCATCCACAACCTGTCACCCGCCGTCATCGTCGACCAGAAACGCCTCGGCGGCACCGCCCGCTCCACCGTCGGCACCGCCACCGACATCAACCCCACCCTCCGCCACCTCTACGCCACCCACGCCCACCCCCGACCCGCCAACGCCCGCAGCCTCTCCTTCAACGACCCCCACGGCATGTGCCCCACCTGCCACGGCCTCGGCTGCCCCACCTGCCACCACACCCGCCTCAACGACACCGCCCGCGCCAGCCGCATCAACGGCTACACCATCGCCGACCTCACCGCCATGGAAACCACCGAACTCGACGCCGTCCTCCGCCTCCTCACCGACGACACCAACACCCACCACATCACCGCCGTCCGCGACCGCCTCGACCACCTCATCGACATCGGCCTCGGCCACCTCACCCTCGACCGCCAGACCAGCACCCTCTCCGGCGGCGAGTCCCAACGCGTCAAACTCGTCCGCCACCTCGGCAGCAGCCTCGTCGACATGCTCTACATCCTCGACGAACCCAGCATCGGCCTCCACGCCCACGACATCACCCGCCTCCTCGAACTGCTCCGCAGACTCCGCGACAAAGGCAACACCGTCCTCGTCGTCGAACACGACCGCGACGTCATCGAAACCGCCGACCACATCATCGACCTCGGCCCCGAAGCCGGCACCCACGGCGGCCGCGTCGTCTACCAGGGCACCCTCGAAGCCCTCCCATACGCCCGCACCCTCACCGGCCGGCACCTCCGCCACCGGCTCGCCCTCAACACCAACCCCCGCACCCCCACCGGCACCCTCACCATCACCGACGCCCACACCAACAACCTCAAACACGTCACCGTCGACATCCCCACCGGCGTCCTCACCGCCATCACCGGCATCGCCGGCTCCGGCAAAAGCACCCTCATCACCAGCGACCTCCTCGCCCAACACCCAGCGGCCACCGTCATCGACCAGACCGCACCCGCCACGTCAACCCGGTCCACCCCCGCCACCTACACCCGCATCATGGACCCCCTCCGGACCCTGTTCGCCCACGCCACCGGCGCACCCGCCGCCCTCTTCAGCCCCAACTCCAAAGGCGCCTGCCCCACCTGCCACGGCACCGGCACCACCCACACCACCCTCGCCTTCCTCGAAACCCTCAAAACCACCTGCACCGACTGCCACGGACACCGGTTCCGCCCCGAAACCCTCCACCACCGGCTCCGCGGCAAAACCATCGCCGACGTCCTCGCCATGACCGTCGAACAAGCCACCGACTTCCTCACCGAACACACCATCCAACCCACCCTGCACGCACTCACCGACGTCGGCCTCGACTACCTCACCCTCGGCCAACCCCTCAACACCCTCTCCGGCGGCGAATGCCAACGCCTCAAACTCGCCACCCACCTCAACACCGCCAACACCACCTACGTCATGGACGAACCAACCACCGGCCTGCACATGTCCGACATCACCCACCTGCTCAACCTCATGGACCACCTCGTCGACCACGGCAACACCGTCATCGTCATCGAACACCACCTCGACGTCATCAAAAGCGCCGACTGGGTCATCGACCTCGGCCCCGACGCCGGCCACCGCGGCGGCATGGTCATCTTCGAAGGCACCCCCGAACAACTCACCCACGCCACCGGCTCCCACACCGCCGACGCCCTCCGCCGCGACCTCGCCGCCTCCTGACGCCACTGGCCGGTGCGGCGCGGCGCCCCAGCTGCTTCCGGCCGAGGCAGGGCGATCGACTGGCCCGAGCTGCTGACCCACGTCGAGCGTCGGCTCGGCATGTATGTCGGGCTGCCGACGTACGACCAGGCGTGCGCACTCATCACCGGTTCGCCCTCGCACCGGGCCCGGCTAGAGCCCTGACCACAAACGTTCACAGTGTTGATCGGAAGGTAGCCTCGTCGAGATGGCTGAGGACGACTTCACGATCAAGCTGACGCGGGACCAGGCGTTGGTGTTGTCCGACTGGCTCGACCGCATCATGGGTACCGCGGAATTCGACAGCCTGGTGAACCAGGACCGCGCGGTGTGGTCGCCGCTGCACCGGATCGCCGGGACGCTGGAGACCTCACTGGTGGAGGTCTTTGTGCCCGACTATCCGGCCCGTCTGGACGCCGCGCGGGAGCGGCTGTTGGACGGTCTTGGCGAGGTGGGCCGGCCGGTGGACGAGCTGTGATGGAGCAGTTGGGCTGACGCGTTCGTTGGCGGCGCAGGTCAGGCAGCTCGACTGGCTGGCTGGCCCCATCGACGTTTCCGTTCGGAACGGATGCGGGCGCGTTCGCGGCGTTGCGCGGCCAGGACGTCGGGGTGGCGGGCGTTGGCGTTGCGCCAGCGCAGGTAGCTCTGCAGCCGTCGGGCCAGCACGGTGTGGTTGGGATGGTCGGAGCCAGCGATGACGAAGGTGCGCAGCGGCCCGAACTGGGCCTCGATCGGGTTGGCCCAAGAGGCGTAGGTCGGGGTGAAACACAGCTCGACCCGGTTCCGGACAGCCCACGCCCGGATCTTCGGGCCTTTGTGCTCGGACAGGTTGTCCAGCACCACATAGATCGGGGCGCCGTCCGGACGCGCGGCCCGGATGCTCTTGAGCGCGGCTAGGGTGTTCTCCGCCGACTTCCGCCGTCGCACGACGCCCCAGAGTTGGTCGCCGCCGACGCTGTAACAGCCGTGGAACTGCCGCACTCCGTGCAGCTTGTAATAGTTCGCGGGCAGCCGATCCGGGTGACCAGACCGTTCCCGAGACACCTGGACCCGCCGGCTACCACGCTTGTGGGCGAGGTAGTCAGTGAGTTTGCGTACGCTCCAGCGGGTGAACGGCAGCCCGAGCGTTTCGGTCCGGATGATAGCCGTCGTGCATCCGACCACCGACGAAGAGCACCAGATCGCCGTCCGCCACCTCTGCCGGCGCCTGCGCGACTTCTCAACCTCGACCCGGCCGCGCCCAGCGTCACCAGCCCACCAGGACCACGAACACCCGGTCACTGATCCACCCGACGACCCGCTCCCCACCCACGCAGCACTGTGCCCGCCAGCAGATCCCCAGGAACCGCCGCACTACCACGCCCGGGCAGGACCCAGCCGCCAGGTTCCGTCGCAGCACCCGGACGACGGTGGTCGACAGCTGCGTCACCAGCACCGGTGCCCGAAGCCTGAACAGTGCCCGTGAACACCGCCGACGCCACGCTAGCGTGCGAGGCGGATGCTCAGCTGGGAACCCAGCTCCACGAACCCGAGCGCTCGTGCCACCCGGCGGGACGGCTCCGGACGGGCTCGCCACTGCGGCAGCAGACCCGCGTCCAGCGCCGCGGCGACCGCCGCGCCAGCCACCAGGCGCGCCAGGCCCCGGCCGCGCTCAGCTGGGGCCGTCAGCACACTCACGTGCGCGACAGCGCCCTCCCACACCCGGTAACCGGCGGCAGCGACGACGTCGTCGCCGGCGCGGACCACGTACGCCGGTGACGTGATCTCGTCCAGGCCCGCCTCGCCGGCGTCCGCGGCCGGCACCCGGCCCAGCAACCCGCGCACGCCCGCGTCACCTGCACCGACCGCCACCACCGCGCCGGACCCGGCACCGGCAGGGAGGAACCGGGCCGCGTCGCAGAACGCCAACGTCGCCGGGCCCAGCACCGCACCGACCGGCAGCCTGCCCGACACTGCCACCGGGTCGGTCATCGCCGGCACCGGCAGGCCACCCAACACACGCCGCACCAACTCCGCCGCGCCCTCATCAGGAGCGGTCGCGACCGCCGCACCGCCCAGCGCGACGACACCCACCCAGCCCGGCGGGCACAGCGACGACGCCGTGGACACCGCCACATCCAGCCCCGACGACGTGAACGTCACCGGCGCACCGGCCAAGGCGGCCCACACCCACCGGGCACGACCCAGCACCGCGTCATCAGTCACGCACGCAGGATCGCAACCCAGCGGACCGGACCGCCACCCGAATCACACCGAACCGGTCCACGACGCTGGTTGCCGGGGGCCGGCCGGCCCCCGGCAACCAGCAGCTCAGATCGCCGGACGGTAGAAGAACGTGCGACGGCCGCTGATCCGGCCGTCACGGAGATCGAACCAGTCCGCGAACGTCTCCACCAACGGCACACCAGCGTGCGACATGCCCTCGAAACGGCCCCAGCAGAACGCCTGGTCCGGCAGCTCCACACACCGCTGCACCGCATGCCGGCCCGACATCACGATGCACCGCCGCTCATAGAACTCCACGAACGCCGACACACCCTCGATCGGAGGGCACCCCGGCCGGTGGTACACCACATCATCGGTCACCAGATCCACCAGACCGGCCCAGTCCCGCCGGTCGATCACCGCCAGCAGCGACGGGACCAACCCAGACCGCACCGACGACGCTGTCAGCACTGCATCAATAGCCATACACCCATGGAAAAACGCCGGCCACCCACCGTCAACACGCCGCGACGCCTTCTTACAGCCGGAAACCCGACCGTAACCCGCATCAACCCATCCGCGACGCCACCGACGTCCCGAAGCGATCCGCCACCAAACGCTTCAAACCATGCGGAAACTCCGACTTCGCCGCCACATGCGCCGCCGTCAACCGCAACTGCGCCGCGGCGTCACCCTCCCACGCCGCCACACAATCCTCCGGCGCCACATTCGCCACCGCCAGAATCGCACCCGCCGCACCCAACATCCCCGCCGTCGACACCAACGCCGACGAACCCACATACACCGCCCCGTCCCACTCCGACAACAACCGCAGCAACCGCTCCGGATCCCCCGTCGAATCCTTCAACCCCGCCACCGGCAACGACGGCAACACCTCCAACGGCACCGCACCACCCGCCACCCCCGGGAAGTGATACGCCAGCACCGGCCGACGGTCCGCCGCCGCGACCACCCGCTCGAAGAACGCCCGCAGATCCCCAGCCCGCCGCGGCGGCGCCACCAGCACCGCATCCGCACCCACCGCCACCGACGCCGCCGTCAACTCCGCCGCCGGACCCGCCCACGCACCACTCGCACCCGCCACCACCGGCACCCCCGGACACGCCCGACGCACCGCCGACACCAACGCCACCCGCTCACCATCACTGAGCGCGTCCGCCTCACCCGTCGAACCAGCGACCAGCACAGCTCGTACACCCGCAGCCACCAACCGCTCCGCATGCGCCGCGGTGCCGGCGACATCCACCGAACCGTCCTCCGCGAACAGCGTCACCAACGCGACCGCGACACCCCGCCACAACACAACCGGCTCCTGAGTCATACCCAGAACCCTAAGCTGGATCCGGGTGCGCGGGCCGTCGGCGTGCCAGCGCACCCACCCGGACACGAAGAAGCGCCGCCGGTCAACACTGGCCGGCGGCGCACGTCTCAAGCGGGGCGGACACCCCGGCGACGGACGCGCTGCGCAGCCCACCGCATCGTGACCCGCTCGCGACCGCCGACCGCCTGCGCCACCCACTGCGCCTGCAACCGCACCGTCGTCGCGACCACGCCACCACGAACACCCGACATCGCCAACTCCTACCGTCGCACCAGGTCACCTACACCCGGCACCACGGCGCTCCCGACGCCGGCGTTCACGCCAGATTTCTTACACCGTCACGTCGACGTGCTCGACGCGGTTCACGTCCTTCGCCGGCTCCGTGTCCTCCACCGGCTGCACCGCCGTCCGCGACGCCGCGAACGCCATGATGAACGACCACGGCGGCATCCCACCGACGTTCGTCACCGCACCCGTCGGCGACAGGTGATACCCCGTCAACCCCGAGATCGCCGCACGATCACCCGGCGTCAGCTGACTCAACACCTGTTGCGACGCCGGCAACCCACCTTTAGGGGGCGGCGCGACCGGCTCGACCGCGGGTGTGTTCGTCGCCTTGACCGGCACAGCGGCGTGCGTGGCCGACGACAACTGTCGAATCTCCATGTGGTGCCTCCCGAAGCGTCCGTGCTCCACGCTTGATCCTCCTGTACATGACAGCATCACCGCAGGTGAACGGGCAGCCCGATGACCGCCGCGACAAGTCCGACCGATCGGACGACGCGACTCCCAACCGCCACTTCCGCCCCGCCCCCTGTCGGAGACAGGGGTTTGAAAGGCGTGCCGTCAGGCACGTCGCCTAAGGCGTCCTAGGATGCTAGGATTTGAGGGTGGAAGCGCTGGTGGCACCCGACGAGACGACGACGCTGCGCGTGCTGCGCGAAATCCGGCCGGACCTGGTCGAGCCCTACCTGCGGATGCTGCCGGCGGCGCGGGCCGGTGTGCTGCGACGGCTGTGGGGCGCCCTGTGGCGGGAAGGCATTGTCGACCCGCGGCAGCTGGGCTCGCCGCCGCGGCACCTGTACGACGCCGCGCCCGCCGAGGTGATCGCCGGCGGCGTCGCGTACACCCACCCCGCACGCCTCCTCGAGGCGCTGCGCCCGGCAGGCCACGCCGACCGGCTCGCCCGCGAGCTCGACAACAGCGTCGCCAACCTCGCCCTGGCCCTTGCCACCGCCCCGGCCCAGGGCGCGGCGCACGACCTCGTCTCGCTGGAGCAGTCCGTCGTCGACGGGCATCCGCTGCACCCGTGCTGCCGCACCAGGATCGGCATGAGCACCGCCGACGTGCTCGCGTACGCGCCGGAGCACCACCCGACCGTCCGGCTCCGCATCGTCGAGGTCGACCCCGCCAGGTGGCACACCAACGGCGTTCCCCGCCCGCCGCTGCTGCCCGTGCACCCATGGCAGCTCGACCGGGCGCTCGCCACCGGCCTCGTCCGCGACACCGGCCGCGACCTGCCCGCCGCACCCCTCATGTCGCTGCGGACCCTCGCCCCGCACGACACCCCCGGCGAGCACCTCAAGACCGCGGTCGAGGTCCAGATGACCAGCGCCGTGCGGACCCTGTCCGCGGCCGCCGTCCACAATGGGCCCCTGGCATCCGACCTCGTCGCCGCCCTCGCCGCCCGGACCACCGGCCTGCGGGTGCTGCGCGAGACCACCACCGCGACCGTCCTCGACGACCACGGCGACCCGCAGCGCACGCTCGGCGCCGTCTGGCGTCAGGCCCCACCGCCCGACGCGTTCGTCGTGCCCCTCGCCGTCCTGCCGCACCGCCCCGACCTGCTCACCCCCACCTTCTTCGGCCACCTGGTCCGGCTGATGCTGCCACCGCTCTTCGCCCTGCTCCGCGACGGCGTCGCCCTCGAGGCACACGGCCAGAACACCCTCGTCGAGCTCCGCGACGGCCGCCCCACCACCATCTGGTACCGCGACCTCGGCGGTCTCCACGTCCACCGGCCCCGCCTCGACCGCGCCGGGCTCCCCATGCCCCCACTCATCGGCGCCCTGCCCACCGACGACGAGGACGAGCTGCGCACCAAGCTCTTCGCCGCCGCCCTGTCCACCGTCCTCACCGAGCTCGTCCACGCCCTCGGCGCCGAACACGCCACCGCCGCCTGGGACACCGTCGCCGCGACCCTGCGCGCCACCGTCACCGACCCCGACGACCGCAAGGCCTGCTTCGCCGACACCTGGCCCCTGAAAGCGACCACCGCGATGCGCCTCGCCGACGACCCCCTGCACGACCTGTGGTGCCACATCCCCAACCCGCTGCGCTGACCCCGGCCCGCCGCGTCCGACGATCGGGGTCGAAATGCACTTGATCATGGGAGGGTGGGGCGCTACCGTCCCGCTGCGTGCGGACGAAGACTCTGGTGGTGGTATTGGTGCTGGCCGTTGCCGGCGCGGTGTTCCTGTGGTGGCGGGAGACGGGTGGTGAGGGCGGGCTCGGGTGCTACACGGCGCCTGTCGCCGCGGGGATCCTGCCTGACACGGGAGCGGTGCGGGCGGTCGGTTGTGACGAGCCGCACGACTACGAGGCGATCGCGATCCTGACCGAGGCCGGCGCCGAGGAGCGCTGCCGGGAGGAGGCTGAGTCGTTCCTCGGTGGGCCGTGGGAGCAGTCGCGCACCATCTACGGGCTCCTGCGCGACAAAGACCCTGTGCGCGGGCGGCTGCTGTGCGCGGTCGCGGAGACCGCCGGCACCGGCGGGCGTCCCGTCGGCAGCACCCGCAGCATGAAGGACGGCATGCGGGGCGACCGGCGGCTGGCCATCACGTGCCTCGTCACCGACACAGGCGGGGACGACGAGGAGGAGCAGGAGTACCTGTTCGGCGAGTGCACGCAGAGCCACGCCGCGGAGTTCGTCGGCACCGTCGCCCCCGGTGACGACACCGACGCGGACTGCCGGGAGGTCGCCGCCGCGTACCTCGGTCTGCCCGACCTCCGGCAGCGCGCCGACCTTCGGGTCGCCTGGCTCTCCCGGGAGAACGAGCTGTGCCTGGTCACCGAGGTGCCCGATCCGGCCGGGCGGCACGACACGCTCCGCGGCAGCGTGCAAGGGCTCGGCGGCGGGCCGTTGCCGCGGTGATCAGCGCCAGTCGGGGTGCTGGCCGGTGTCGACGAGTTTCCAGTCGCCGTTGTCGTACAGGACGTTGTCGTAGTAGAAGACCGTCGGGGGGAGCAGGTCCTGCGCGGTGAAGGCCTCGCGGGCCGCGGCGTGCAGGGCGGCCGGCGGGACCTGCCACAGCGACGACGCGAGGGCGGCGACGTAGGACAGGGCGTGGTGGCCCATGAAGCTGTCGTACGTCAGGCTGAACACCTCGTCCGCGGCCATCGGCACGTCGCGGGGGATGACGTTCGTCGGCGGCAGCGGGTCGGTCAGGCCGAGGCGGGCGCGGTGGGCGGCGTCGACGTAGATGGCGCAGTCGCGGTACAGGATGCGGGTCTCGTCGCCGGCGGCGTCGAACGCGAACAGCGTGTTCTGGCCGTGGGTCTCCAGGGGGCAGCCGGTCGTGCGGGCCACCTCCGACCACAGCCGGACCATCGGCGCCACGATCCGGGACGCGACGTAGGTCAGCGGGTCCTCGCCGGAGCGGACGACGAGCTGCTCCAGCAGGGTCGGGTCCGACGGGTGGTGCAGGTCTCGGCCGTACAGCGCGAACAGCGGCACCGTCCACGCCGGGGCGGGTGCGAGCGGGCGGGCCGCCCGAAGCAGATAGCCCCAGGCGTCGTCGCCGGTGCCGAACCAGCCGCCGGCGACCTCCGGCAGGACCGGGGTGCCGGCGGCGACGAGGTGGTCGGACACCCACAGCTGCAGCTCGATGATCGGGCGGCGCAGCCGGCGGGTGAAGCGGGACAGGCGGCGCGGGTAGTGCAGCTTCACGAAGTGCGGCTCGACCGGGCGGCCGTCGACGGCGGTGACGAAGACGGTGCGGGCGTTCGCGGACGGGACCGCGGTCAGCGACGGGCCGCGCGGCGACGCGAGCAGCTCGGCGCGGCCCACCAGGTCGGGGGCGCCCAGGGCGTCCGGATGGACCGGCAGCAGGCCCTCGTACAGCAGCGGCAGCGACGACTCGACGAGCCCGGACGCCGCGGTCCGCAGCGACGGGACCTGGAACGTCGGGAGCTGGAAGGACTCCGCGCCAAGCTGGGGGTGGTGGACGTCGGAGATGTCGAGGTCGCCGGCGTAGGGGCTGTAGGTCCGGGTCCCGACGCCGAGATACCGTTCCGCGTACTGCCACAGGGCGATCGGGTCGCGGGAGTCGAGCTGCATCGCCGGCCAGCCTACCGGTGCGTGAACTGGAGTCGAAGCGTGGTTCCCCCCAACGTGGCCGCCGCCATACGCGGCGCCGGGCGTCCCGTCTGCGCCTACGTCTACGACCGGGAGCGGCTGCGGGCCAACGTGGCCGCGCTCCGCGACGCGCTGCCCGCGGGGACCCGGATCGCGTACGCGATGAAGGCCAACGGCAACGAGGACGTCGTCGCGGCGTTGCGGGGGCACGTCGACGCTTTCGAGGTCGCCTCCGGCGGTGAGCTGCGCGCGGCGGCCGGACTGCCGGCGATCTTCAGCGGACCCGCGAAGACCGACGCCGACCTGCGCGCCGCGGTGGAGGCGGGCGCGACCGTGAACGTCGAGAGTCTCCACGAGTTGCGGCGGCTGCAGGTGTACGGCGGTGCGAAGGTGTGCCTGCGGGTCAACCGGACGCACCCGGCGCTGCCGGGCACCCACGCGATGGCGGGCGTCCCGACGGCGTTCGGCATCGACGAGGCGCTCCTGCCGGAAGCGTTCTCGATCGCCCGGAATGTCCAGGGCTTCCATCTGCACGCGGTGTCCAACAACCTGGACGCCGCCGCGCACGCCGCGTTCATCCGCGAGGCGGTCGCCTGGGCGGGCGCCACGGCGCAGCGGTGGGGCGTGACCGCGCCCGTCATCAACGTCGGTGGCGGATTCGGCGTCGACATCGCCGGAGACGGCCGGTTCGACCTGGCGGTGTTCCAGCGGGCGCTCGCCGGGCTGCGGCTGCCCGACGGGGCGACCCTCGTCGTGGAGCCCGGCAGGTTCGTCGCGGCGACCGCAGGCTGGTACGCCACCGAGGTCGTCGACGTGAAACGCACCCACGGCCAGTGGTTCGTCGTCGTCCGCGGCGGCACCCACCACTTCCGGCTGCCGGCGTCGTGGGGGTACAGCCACCCGTTCACGGTGCTGCCCGTCGACGCGTGGCCCTACCCGTTCGAACGGCCCGGCGTGCGGGACGCGACGGTCACGGTCGCCGGGGAGCAGTGCAACCCGCGCGACGTCCTCGCCCGGGACGCGGCGGTCGCGTCGGTGCGGGCCGGCGACGTCCTCGTCTTCGCCGGCACCGGCGCCTACGGGTGGGAGGTGGCGCACCACGACTTCCTGCGCCACGCCCACCCGCAGTTCATCACCGTGTGACGCGCGGCGCGAACTGGGACCGGACCGCGCGCAGCGCCTGCCGGCGGGCGTCGCCCTTGAGCGTGTCGACGTACAGGACGCCGTCGAGGTGGCCGGTCTCGTGCTGCAGCGCCCGGGCGAGCAGGCCGCTGCCGGACACGGTGACCGGCTCGCCGTGCTCGTCGAACCCTTCGACGGTGGCGTGCATCGCCCGCGGGGTCGGGAACCACAGCCCCGGGATCGACAGGCAGCCCTCCTCGCCGTCCTGGGCCCCGTCCAGCGCCGTGATCGTCGGGTTGACGAGGTAGCCGACCTGCTTGTTCGCCGCGTACGAGAACACCCGCAGCCCCACCCCGATCTGCGGCGCGGCGACCCCGGCACGGCCCGGTTCACCGGTCACCGTGTCGAGCAGATCACGCACGAGCGCACGCAGCTCGGCATCGAACGAGGTCACGGTCTCGCAGGGGGTGCGGAGCACGGGATCGCCCAGCACGCGGATCGGTCGGATCGTCACGCGTCACAGGCTACTTCGGGGCGGCGTGAACGATCGTTGACGAGGGCCTAAACTGTGCCGACTTCCCACCCCCGGAGGCACACCCATGGCCTACCAGGCCGACAGGGCGGACGTGCGGTCACACCGCAAGAGCCCAGCTCAGCGCCGATCACGACGCCGGTTAGTGATCATCGGCGCGGTCGTTGCCGCGCTCGTCGCCGGCGGCGCCGCTTACGGCGGCGTCCGGCTGCTGCAACCGTCCTGTAACGGGACGGTCACCGCGAAGATCGTCGCGTCGCCGAGCACCGCGCCGCTGCTGCAGTCCCTCGCCAAGTCGTGGACGGACAGCAACCCGGCGGTCGCGGGGCGTTGCGGCCGTGTCGAGGTCACCGCCCGGGAGACCGCGTCGATGGCGCAGGCGCTCGGCACCGACTGGGACACCAAGACCGGCTCCCCGCCGGACGTGTGGGTGCCGGACTCGACCGCGTGGGTGCGGCGGGCGTCGACGGCGGCGATCGCCGAGCGGATGATGCCGGACCTCCAGCCGATGCTGGCCCGCACCCCGTCGGTCCTGGCCATGCCGAAGCCGATGGCGGAGGCGCTCGGCTGGCCCGGCGGCGAGCTGTCGTGGCAGGACGTCATCAACAAGGTCGCCGCCGACCCGCAGGGCTGGGCGAAGTACGGCAAGGGCGACTGGGGCAAGTTCAAGTTCGGGATGAGCGACCCGCTGCAGTCGACCGCGGGCCTGCTCGCCCTGATGGCGATCCTCGACGGCAACGACGACGGTGAGGTCACCGCCGACGAGCAGGCGACCCTCGCCAAGCTCAAGCAGGAACGCGCCGTCTACACCCCGACCACCGCCGCGCTGCTCGCCGACCTGGCCAAGGCCGACGGTCAGGGCGACACCGCCGCGCTGCAGTACGTGTCGGCGTTCCCCGCCCTCGAGCAGGACGTCCTCGCCTACAACAAGACCAACCCGAAGGTGCCGCTGGTCGCGGTATACCCGTCCAACGGCAGCGCCGACGCCGACAACCCGTACCTGATCCTCGACGCGCCCTGGGCGGAGAAGGACAAACAGGACACGGCGCGGCAGTTCCTCGCGTACCTGCGCGGGCCGCAGGGGCGCAAGGCGTTCCTCGACGCCGGGTTCCGCGACCCGAACCGCGACGCCGGCACCGCGCTGAGCGCCGACAACGCGTTCAGCGCGAAGATCAAGACGGTGCCGCGGGCGGTGCTGCTGCCGGAGTCGGTCAAGCAGTCGATGGACTCGTGGACGGCGCTGACCCGCCCCACCAACGTCCTCATCGTCCTGGACATCTCCGGCTCGATGGCCGAGCAGGTCCCCGGCACCGGCCGCAACCGCATGCAGCTGGCGAAGGACGCCGCCCGGCAGGCCGTGCAGCTGTTCGACGGCGACGTCGACGCCGGCCTGTGGGTGTTCTCCACCCGGCAGAACGGCCAGCAGGACTACAGGCCCCTGATCCCGATCGGCCGGGTCGGCGACCAGCTCAGCGGCAAGTCCCGCCGGGAGCAGATGGTCGCCGCGATCGACAAGCTGACCCCGGTCGGCGACACCGGCCTGTACGACACGGCCGCCGCCGCCCAGCAGGCCGTCGTCGACGCGTACCAGCCCGGCGCCACGAACCTGGTGGTGCTGATGACCGACGGGAAGAACGACGACCCGACCGGCGGCCTCAGCCTCGACCAGCTGCGCCCGAAGCTCGAGGCGAACGCGGCGTCGGACAAGAAGGTGCCGATCGTGACCGTCGGGTACGGCAACGACGCGGACTTCGCGGCGCTGCAGGAGATCTCCCGGGTCAGCGGCGGCACCCTCTACACGTCGAAGACCGCGTTCGACATCAACGAGGTCCTCCTCACCGCCATCTTCGGCAAGGTCTGACGCCTGGTGCCGGTCCGCTCACCATGAGAGCGGACCGGCCCGCCGTCAGGCGCTCAGGGCCGCCTTGATCGGGGCGGTCTTCGCGGCGGCCTCCGCGACCTCGGCGACCGGGTCGCTGTCCCAGACGATGCCGCCGCCCGCCCACACGTGCGCGAGACCGTCGGCGACGGCGACGGTGCGGATCGTCAGCCCCAGGTCGACGCGGAGGCTGCCGTCGGCGCCGTGGCCGATCCAGCCGGCGGCGCCCATGCTCGGGCCGCGCCCGACCGGCTCCAGCGCGCTGACGACGTCGATCGCGGCGAGCTTCGGCGCGCCGGTCACCGAGCCACCCGGCCACACGGCACCCAGCAGCCCGGCGAGGCCGACGCCGGGCGCCAGGTCGGCGCTGACCGTCGACTCCGCCTGCCACAGCCGCGACCAGCGGCGGATCGCGAACAGCTCGTCGACGCGGACGCTGCCGGTCCGGGCGACCCGGCCCAGGTCGTTGCGCTCCAGGTCGACGATCATGACGTGCTCGGCGCGTTCCTTCGCCGACGCGAGCAGCTCCGCGCGGCCCTGCGCGGTCGCCGGGCGGGTCCCCTTGATCGGGCGGGTCACCGCGCGGCCGCCGGCGACCTCGACGAGCGTCTCCGGCGACGCGCACGCCACCCACCAGCCGCCGTCCGCGCCGGACAGCACCCCGCCGTAGCGGGCGCCCGGCAGCGCCGCGACCCTGGCGAGGGCGGCGCGGGGGTCGCCGGCGAACGGGGCGCTCGCGTGGCCGACGACGTTGGCCTGGTAGACGTCGCCGCGGGCGATCGCCGCCCGGACCGCCTCGACCGCGGCGGCGTGCTCCCCCGGGGTCCAGCTCGGCGTCCACGGGCCCACCCGGCCGTCGCCGGGCATGGCCGGCCCCGCGAACGCGTACGGCGGCGGGGTGTGGGCGTAGACGACCGCGACGAGGTCCGGCACGCCCGGCGCCGGCGACGCCACGGCCGACGGCGGCGCCAGGAGCACCGCCGCGCCACACACCCCGTCCGTCACCGTCCGTGACCGTGACACGTCGGAGACGGGCAATCCGGCGTCGACGAGGAACGCCTCCAGCAGTTGCAGAGGGTCACCGCCGTCGCGGGAACGCCACTCCAGCCGGGAACGCTCCCAAACGTGCGGCCGGCACGCCGGTTCCGACCCGGGAGGGTGCAGATCCACCGTCCCGGGCCAATACCCGACGACCGGTCCTAATGGGCTCATACGAATGGCGGATTATCCCCAAGTTGTGCCGTCACATGTGCGGATTCGTGTCGTTGGCCGTAGTAGCGTGCATCACTGGTCATGTGAACAACCCCACAGGCCCCACCAGAACCTCTCAAACGGAGACCCCGGATGCTCTGCCAGCACCAACCAGCGTGCCCCTCGGCCCACGACTCCGACCACGAAGCAGCCAGGATCCTGGCCTCGCACCCCGAGCAGGGGTGGAGCCTCCTGTGCAACGGAGTGATCGTCTTCGAGGACACCGGAGAGCTGCTTCCTGACTGCAGCGTGATCGAACCGCACCGCGGCCCTGCCATGCACGTCCTCGTCGAAGCCGCCTGAGCGATCACGCTCCGTAGCCGCTCACTCCTCGAAGGCTGATGCCGGCGGGCACGAGCAGACCAGGTTCCGGTCGCCGTAGCTGTCGTCGATCCGCCGCACCGGCGGCCAGTACTTCGCCACCGTCACGCCGGCCGGGTAGGCGGCGAGCGACCGCGGGTAGGCGTGCGCCCACTCGTCCGCGGTGACGACCGCCGCCGTGTGCGGCGCGCCCGCCAGGGGGTTGTCCCCCGCCGGCCACTCCCCGGACGCCACCCGGTCGATCTCCTCACGGATCGCGATCATCGCGTCACAGAACCGGTCCAGCTCCGCCAGGTCCTCGCTCTCGGTCGGCTCCACCATCAGCGTGCCCGACACCGGGAACGACATCGTCGGCGCGTGGAACCCGTAGTCGATGAGCCGCTTCGCGACGTCCGCCACGCTCACACCGGTCGCCTTCGTGATCGTGCGCAGGTCCAGGATGCACTCGTGCGCGACGAGGCCCTCGCTGCCGCTGTACAGCACCGGGTAGTGCTCCCGCAGCCGCGCCGCCACGTAGTTCGCCGCGAGGACCGCCGTCGCCGTCGCCTTCGTCAGCCCGTCCGGGCCCATCAGCCGCAGGTACGCCCACGGGATCGGCAGGATCCCCGCGGACCCCCACGGCGCCGCCGACACCGGCCCGACCGGAGCCGCCACACCGTCCTCCTCCAGGATCGGGTGCGACGGCAGGAACTGCGCCAGGTGGGCACGGACCGCGACCGGACCGACACCCGGGCCGCCGCCGCCGTGCGGGATGCAGAACGTCTTGTGCAGGTTCAGGTGCGACACGTCCGCCCCGAACTGCCCCGGCTTCGCGTAGCCGAGCAGCGCGTTGAGGTTCGCACCGTCGACGTACACCTGGCCGCCCGCCTCGTGCACCTTCGCGCACAGGTCGGAGATCCCCGTCTCGTACACCCCGTGCGTCGACGGATACGTCACCATGATCGCGGCAAGCCGGTCCCGGTGCAGCTCGATCTTCGCCTCGAGGTCACCGAGGTCGACGTTGCCCAGCTCGTCACACGCCACCACCGCGACCCGCATGCCCGCCATCACGGCGCTCGCCGCGTTCGTGCCATGGGCGCTCGACGGGATCAGGCACATGTCCCGCCCGGTGTCGCCCCGCGACTGGTGGTAGGCGCGGATCGCGAGCAGGCCCGCCAGCTCGCCCTGCGACCCCGCGTTCGGCTGCAGCGACACCGCGTCGTAGCCGGTGACCTCCGCCAGCCACCGCTCCAGGTCACCGATCAGCTTCCGGTAGCCCTGCGTCTGCGCCGCCGGCGCGAACGGGTGCACGTTGGCGAACTCCGGCCAGGTGATCGGCTCCATCTCCACGGTCGCGTTGAGCTTCATCGTGCACGACCCGAGCGGGATCATCCCCCGGTCGAGCGCGTAGTCCATGTCGGAGAGCCGCTTCAGGTACCGCAGCATCGCGGTCTCCGACCGGTGCGTGGAGAACACCGGGTGGCTCAGGTAGTCGCTGGTGCGGCGCAGCTCGGCCGGCACCACGTCCGCCGTGTCCAGCGCGGTCACGTCGACGTGCGCGAGACCGAACGCGGCCAGCACGTCACGCAGGTGCCCGAACGTCGTCGTCTCGTCGCACGCGATGCCGACCCGGTCCGCGTCGACCTGCCGCAGGTTGATCCCCCGGTCCGCGGCGGCACCGACGACGTCCTTCGCCTTCCCCGGTACGACGGCCGTCACCGTGTCGAAGAACGCCTCGTGCTCGGTGGTGACACCGCCGGCCCGCAGCCCCGCCGCCAGCCGCACCGCCATGTCGTGCGTGCGGGACGCGATCTCCCGCAGCCCGTCGGGGCCGTGGTAGACGGCGTACATGCTGGCCGTGACCGCGAGGAGCACCTGCGCGGTGCAGATGTTGCTGGTCGCCTTCTCCCGCCGGATGTGCTGCTCACGGGTCTGCAGGGCGAGCCGGTAGGCGGGGGCGCCGTCCGCGTCCTTGGACACGCCGACGAGCCGCCCCGGCAGGGTCCGCTCCAGACCCTTGCGGACCGACATGTAGCCGGCGTGCGGGCCGCCGAAGCCCATCGGCACGCCGAACCGTTGCGCGCTGCCGACCGCGACGTCCGCGCCGAACGCCGCCGGCTCCTGCAGCAGGCACAGCGCGAGCAGGTCGGCGGCGAACGTGACGATCGCGCCCTTGTCGTGCGCCTGCCCGGTGATGTCCGCCAGGTCACGGACCGCGCCGGACGCGCCGGGGTACTGCAGGTGCAGGCCGAAGAACTCCGCCGGCAGCTCCTCGGTCCGCAGGTCCACCGTCTGGACGTCGATGCCGAGCGGCTCCGCCCTGGTCCGGATGACGGCGAGGGTCTGCGGCAGGACGTCGCTGTCGACGACATACACGTCGGCCTTGACCTTCGACGAGCGCCGCGCCAGGGTCATCGCCTCAGCGGCGGCGGTCGCCTCGTCCAGCAGCGACGCGCCCGCGACCGGCAGCCCCGTCAGGTCCGTGATCACCGTCTGGAAGTTGAGCAGCGCCTCGAGGCGGCCCTGGCTGATCTCCGGCTGGTACGGCGTGTACGCCGTGTACCACGACGGGTCCTCAAGCACGTTGCGCAGGATGACCGGCGGCGTGTGCGTGCCGTAGTAGCCGAGGCCGATCATGCTGACGAGCGTCCGGTTCGCCGACGCGAGGGCGCGCAGCTCCCCCAGCACCTCGGCCTCGGACGCGGCCAGGGGCAGCTGGAGCGGCTGGTGCCAGCGGATCGAGCCGGGGATGGCCGCCGTCATCAACGCCTCGACGGAGTCGTACCCGACGGTTTTCAGCATCGTCGTCTGCTCGTCCGGCGACGGTCCGATGTGCCTGCTGGCGAAACTGGTCATTGGCCACACTCTTTCGGATCCGGGGGTCGGGGCTGCGCACGTCCCTCCCCCTCTGTCGTGTGGCCTCCAGAGGTGCCAACCCGTCGCGGTCCTTCTGCCTGAGAGGTTCCGGGGAGGATTTGCCCCTTCGGCGTCGCCCTGAACTCAGACGATCTCTCCCGCGCGGGTATTGCCGGCGATGCCTAATCTACCGGTTCTTTGACCATGGTCACGCGCCCGTGGTCCACACCACAGCGCGTAGCGCATCCTAGGACGCTAGGTTCATGGCTTACAGCGGGCTGAATTCGCGTCGACCATCAGAAGGCTGGCGTCCACCGCCTCGAAGTCGCTGCCCTTCAGCCCCTTGAGCGCGTTGAGCTGATCGTTGCTCCACCGGTCGTCCTGCGTGCCGGAGAAGAACCACGGCGAGCCGTTGTCGGCGAGGACGGCGCCGTACTGCTTGAGCGCCTGCGCCACCACCCGCGCCTGCGCCGGGAACTTCGAGATGTCGACGGACGCCTTCAGCCGGAACCGGGCACCCATCGGCGGCAGGTTCGCGTCGACGCTGCTGGACGCCGCGTGCCGGGCGGGCCACACGTACGCGTTCCTCGTGCGCGGCGCGGTGAACCGGATCGCGTGGTCGATCCTGCCCTTGGCGGCCTCGTCGGCGCGCGGCAGCCCGGCGAGGATCGACAGGCCCGCGGCGTCCGCCGACGTCCAGCCGGCCTTGCGCAGGTCGTTGCGGCGCAGGTCGAACACCGCCCCGGAGCCGGCCTTCCACGATCCGTCCGCGTTCGGGCGCGCGGCGTACAGCTCGTACACCTTGCAGGCCGCCGTGTCGTGCACGATGACGTGCCGGTCCCCGTCGGCGTTCGGCCCGCCCTCAACCTTGGCGTTGCGCGGGATCGGGTACGGGCCCTTGTCGCTCTCGTCCGCGTACTCGAAGCTGACCTTCACGCCGGCCTGCCCCTGCCCGACCGTCGTGACCGGGATGCCGAACGGCGCGCCGTCGATGAGCCCCGAGCCGAAGTCCGGGTGCGCGTGCGCCTGCGCCCCGATGCTGCCGACCCACGCCGCCGAGTCCCGGTGCACCGGCAGCCTCGACACGTCGGCGTGCCACACGTTGTCCGCGGGGAAGATCGTGCACGCCCCGCTCGGCGCGGACGCGGACTGGCTCGCGGCGCCCAGGCCGCCGGCGCCGGACCCGCCCGTCGCGCCCGTCGCGCTCGGCGTCCCCGAGGCGGGTGCGGCGCTGCCCTTGCCCGGCGAGCTGCATCCGCTGACCGCCAAGACGGCGACGACGGCCAGCGCGGCGCTGCGCTTCAATGATCCTCCTCGGGTCGGCCCCCGATCCTCACGGACCTGCGCGCACAGTACGCGCACCCTGTGTCCGACCCGCAGCGCACCATCGCCGCGCAGCGCCGCCGTGCCGGGTCAGTCCGCCGCGCCGGCGGCCAGCTCCCGCACCTCCTGCGTGCAACGGCACGCCGCGGCGAACCTGGCCGCCCACCGGACCGCCTCGTCCCGGTCCGGCACCTCGAGGAGCGCGAACCCGCCGATGTGCTCCTTGGTCTCCGGGAACGGGCCGTCGGTGACCGAACCGTCCGCGGCCACGACCGTCGCGGGCTGCGCCGGCACCCCACCGCCGAACACCCACACGCCGGCGTCGCGGGCGTCCTGCGCCACCTCCTGCGCGGCCTTCGTCACGTCGGGCACGTCCTTCTCGGCGACGTTCATCCACCCCTCGTCGAACGAGACCAGGTAGTGCGGCATCCTGTTCCTCCTCGCCTCCGGCGGCCCCTCCGGCCGCCGCTCACCCGTCCTACGAACGGCCCGCCCCGGATCCGACAACCCGCCGCGACAAATTTCCGTCGGTGCCAGTCCTACACGGTCAGGGCGTGCCGGGTCCGTGCCGCTCGACGAGATCCAGGAGCTCGTCGACGGACCACTGGTCGTAGGCGTGCTCGCCGTACTTCGCGGCGAGGACGGTGCCGTCGGGGGCGATGAGGAAGTCGGCCGGGAGGCCGAATCGTCCGCCGGCCGGGGTGAGCGACGGCGGGCGTTCGCGGCCGCGGAGCAGGGCCCAGGTGCTGCGGGCCACGGCGCGCAGGATCGTGGGCCAGACGCGGGGGTCGAGCAGGGCGCGGCGGGAGGACTCGACGCCGAACTCGCGGTACAGGCGCTTCTGCGGGTCGGGCACGACCGGGAACGGCAGGTCCGTCACGTGCTCGCGCAGCGCCGCCGCGGTGGAGTGGAACACGACGACCTCACGGACGCCGGCCGCGGTGATCTCGGCGTGGCGGCGGACGATCGAGCGCAGGTGCAGGTTGCAGACCGGGCAGCCGGCGAAGCGGCGGAACTGCAGGTGCACCAGCAGCGACGGGTCCGGCACGGCGACCGGCTCCCCCACGACGACCTGCAGGCGCCGGGAATCGACGACGAGCATGACACCTCCGCGTAAGCGTACAACGTACTCTTACGGGCAAGCGTAGGCGTATGACGTACGCTGTCAAGTGCCATGCCTCGACCGCGATCACTCACATCCGCGCAGATCGCCGCGGCGGCGCTCGCGGTGCTCGACCGTGACGGGCCGGCCGGGCTGACCATGCGCGCCGTCGCCCAGCAGCTCGGCATGGGCACGATGAGCCTGTACCGGTACGTCGCCGACCGCGAGGAGCTCGAAGGCCTCGTCGTCGAGCTGGTGCTCGGCGCCGTGGACCCCGCACCGCCGGAGGGCGGCGGCTGGCAGGAGCGGGTCACCGTCATGGTGGAGCGGGTCCGCGTCGCGGTCGGCGCCCACCCGGCCGTCGTCCCGCTGACCATGACGCACCGGCACCGGTCACCCGCCATCCTGCGCTGGTCGGAGACGGTGGCCGGCATCCTGGCCGAGACCGTCACCGACCCGGAGCGCAGGGTCGTCGCGCTGCGGGGGCTGCTGTCGTACCTCGTCGGCGCGATCCAGCTCGAACACCTCGGCCCGCTGTCCGGCCCCGGCACGGCGGCCATCGCCGGGCTCGACCCCGCCGCGTTCCCTCACATGCGGCAGCTCGGCGGGGCGGCCCGTCAGGTCGGCGCCGACGAGGAGTTCCGCGGCGGTCTCGCCCTCCTGCTCGCCGGCATCAGCGGCGGGCCAGGGCCAGCTCGTACGAGGACGGCGTGACGTTCGGGAAGATGCCCGTCAGCGACCCGACGCCGCAGCGGCGCTGGAGCAGCTCGCCGATCACCGACCGGTAGTCGGTGGTGGACGTCAGGTCGCCGGCCGTGAGCTTGGCCGGGGCGAGACCGGGCCAGATGCCGTGCACGCGGCCGCCGCGGACGTTGCCGCCGAGCAGGAGCATGGCGTTGCCGTTGCCGTGGTCGACGCCGCGGGAGCCGTTCTCCGCGACGCGCCGGCCGAACTCGCTGAGCGTGACCAGGGTGACGCGGTTGAACGCGTCGCCGAGGTCGGTTGCGAACGCCGCCAGGGCCAGGGCGAGCTCCGTCAGGTGGTCGTGCATCCGCTGGCCCTTCACCGGGCCGCCGAGACCCTCGTGCATGTCCCAGTCACCGAAGTCGACGGTGGCCGCCATCAGGCCGACGTTCGACTTCACCAGGCGCGCGACGTCGCACAGCGCCTTGCCGAGGGCGGTCGACGGGTAGGTCGCCGCCGGGGTGTACGCGCCGAGCGCGGCGACGGTGCCCAGGGTGGCGTTGACGGCGCGGGCCGGGTCGGCCATGACCGCCGGGGCGCCGTCGAACAGCTTGGCGATGGTCGCGGCCATCGGCGTCTTGGCGTCGTTGCCGGAGAGCTTGAAGCCGTCGACGGACGACATCGACACGTCCGGGGACGGGCCGGCGAACGCGCGGGCCGGGGACGTCGCGCCCATCGCGACGCCCGCGGTCGGGGCGGAGGCGCCGGTGACGCCGAGCATCCGGTCGAGCCAGCCCGTACGGACGGACGTACCGGCGGCGGCGCGCTCCATCTCCTCCATCGCCTGGAAATGCGACCGGGACGGGTTGGGCTGGCCGACGGCGTGGACCGCGCCGAACGTGCCGGCGGTCCAGCGAGGCAGCAGCGGCGCGAACGCCGGGTGCAGGCCGAACATCCCGTCCCCGGCGATCACCGACGCCTTCGGCACGGCGATGGTGGGGCGGGCGGTGTAGTAGTCGGGGTCGCCGATCGGGACGACGGCGGACAGCCCGTCAAACCCGCCGCGCAACGACAACACGACGATGGTGTCGCCGGTGTACGGTGTGCCGGCGAACGCCAGCCGGGTCGCGAGGCCTTCCCCGACGAGCCCGGTGAGCGCGGCGCCCGCCCCGATCACGGCGGCCCGGCCCAGCAGCCCGCGCCGCGAAATACCGTTATCGGTAATACAGCAATCCATCATGACGGTCACCTGGCCAGGTAGTAGGGCGAGTCGAGGATCAGGGCGATGAGGTGCGGCAGCCGGCCGGCGACGGCGGGGTCGGTCGCCTTCAGCGGGCTCGACACCGACTTGTTCAGGAAGCCGAGCAGGGCCGCGCTGTGCGCCGCCTGCAAGGGCTGCCCGACGAGGCGGGTGGCCAGGGCGTCGAGGAACGCGCCGTGCGTGGCCGGCAGCGTCGGCACCAGCGTCGCGAGCATCGACGCCGGGCGCACGAGCTGCTTGGGGTACCAGCCGGCGGCGAGGTTCAGGTGTGCGTTCCAGCGGATCAGCAGGCCCGACGGGGCGGTCCAGGCGGCGGCGACGTCCGGGTAGCCGTTCGGCGGTGCCCAGCGCATCGGGGCGTGGCCGGCGGCGACGAGGTAGTTGTACAGGGCGCGGACCCCTTCGGTGCCGGACGCCTCGGGCTGCAGGCCCAGTCGGCGGACCGTGCCGATGAGGTCCTCGAGGGGGGTGCGGACCTTGGCGCCGACGGACGCGGCGAACTCCGGCGACGTGAACAGCGCCCGCAGGACCGGCGCGATTGCCGATTTCTGTTGCAGGTACACCTCCCGCAGCTGCTGCACGAGGGCCGCCGGCGGGTCGTCGGAGACGAAGCGGACGCAGAGCTTGCGGGCCACGCGCTCGGCGGTCGCCGGGTGCTGGGCGAGCATGTCCACGAACGCGAGGGCGGCCGCTTCCCCGCCGCCGGCGGTCGCGTTGTCGTGCCGCCAGCCGAGGATGGTGACGGCGCCGGTCGCGTGCTGGGTCGCGTCGAACTTGTACAGGCCGGTGGTCTTGTCGACGGTGAGCCCGGTGAGCAGCCGCGCGGCGTCCTTCACGTCGGCCTCGGTGTAGATCAGCCCGACGGTGTGCAGCTCCATGAGCTCGCGGGCGTAGTTCTCGTTGGGTTTCGCCTTCGTGGAGCTGCGGTTGTCGAGGTACGACAGCATCGCCGGTGACGTCGCGGACGCCTTCAGCAGGTCGGCGAACGTCCCCAGGGCGTGCCTGCGGATCAGGGAGTCGTAGGCGCCGCGGCTGTCCCAGACGTCGCTGGACGGGCAGGTGACGTTGAGGTGGTTGGACCACATGTCGACCATGACCTCGAGCAGCTGCCGGTTGCTCCATGCGGCGCGCGCGACGGCGGCGGCGCCGAGCTGCTGCATGGCGTCCCAGCCCCCGGACTTCATGGCGCCGGCCTTCACCTTGGCGCGCACCCCGGCGATGTCGAGGTTGGCCATCGGGTACCGCGTGAGCAGCTTCGCGCACGCGGCGTCGTCGATGGTCGCCGGGGCGAGCTGCCGGTCCAGCCACGCGACGGCACCGAGCTTGCGCAGCTCGGCCTCGCTCGCGGGAGTCGGCCCGAACGTGGCGCGGCGCAACAGATGCAGAACCGGGTCCTGAGGGGTGAAGGCGGTCACGCAGTCCAACGTCGACACCGACACGGCCGGCCTGACCGACGCCCCCACCACGCTCCCACCCGGCAACCGCTCCGCACCACCGGATTACCGGATTACCCAACCCAACAATCCGGTGGGCGGGCGGGTGTGTGCGTGGTTGCGTCGAGTGCCGTGTTGGTCTCGGCGTGGGGCCGGTCGAGTGACACGCCGGCTGCGGTTCTCTTGGCCAGCGGATTACCGGATTACCGCACCCAACAATCCCGCCACATCGACCATCGGAACGGTGCGACCAAGAAGACCGCAGCGACCGAGACGGCGATCGAGTGGCCGCACCGACACCAAGCCAGCAATGACGGGACCGCGAAGACGCCCACCCAATTGCCGAATTGCCGCACCCAACAATCCGGTCGCCGCGACCAGCTGGACGCCGTGACCAGCAGGACGCCACGACCAGCAGGACGCCACGACCAGCAGGACGCCACGACCAGCAGGACGGCACGACCAGCAGGACGGCACGACCAAGCGAGCCACAGTGGAGGCGGCAGTCGACCGAGTCCGCGCCGGGAACAACACGGCAATCAACGGGTCCGCGTAGATGCCCGGACACCCGCCCAACGGATGCCCGATGCCCGCCCAACGGATGGCCGGAATACCGGATTTCCGCAACTGGCAATCCGGTTGCAGCGACCGGCACGACGGGGTGAGAAGACCGCAGCGGCCCGGAGAACCGCAGTGGGCGTAATGCTCGACCCGGGGGCCGCGCCGGAGCTGGCATGGTGGTCGACGGGGGCGCGGAGATGGCCGAACGCCCGTCCGGCGGATTATCGAATTGCCGCACCCGACAATCCGGTTCCAGGGACCGACAGGACGGTGCGGGCGAGGAGACCACAGTGGCCGGAGAACCGCAGTGGGCGCGGTGCTCGGCCAGGGGCCACGCCGGGACTGGCACGGCGATCGGCGCGGGACGCAACGATGGTCGCGCGCATGCCTGGCGGATTATCGGATTGTTGGGGCCGGCAATCCGGTGGCGGCGACCGAGCGGACGGTGGCGATGAACTCGGCGATCGACGGGTGTGAGCCGGCGCCCGAGCGGTAGGCGAATCTCGTCCGGCGTCTCGTTGCGAGCGGGGTCAGCACGACGCCGGGTGGGGGTGCTGGGGGGCGCAGGGCCAGCTCGGGGACGACGGCGACGCCCTGGCCGGCGGCGACGAGGGTCAGGACGGTCACGAAGTCGTCGGCGTGGTGGCGGGCGCGGGGCAGGAAGCCGGCGGCCTCGCACGCCCGGAGTGTCATCGTGTGGCACAGCGTGCCCGGCCCGGCGAGAATCCACGGCTCGTCGCGGCACTGCGCGAGATCTAGGGGGCGGGTCGCCGCGAGGTACATCGTCTCGTCCAGCAGCGGGGCCGTGTCCAGCGCCGGGTCGGGGGCGATCGGCACGAGGTCGTAGTCGTGCACCAGCGCGACGTCCAGGGTGCCGTCGCGCAGCCGGGGCGGGACGAGCGCCGGGTCCAGTTCGTCGACGGTGAGGTCGAGCGCCGGGTGCTCCCCCGCCAGGGCGACCAGCGCCGCCGGCAGCAGCGTCCGCATCGCGGTCGGGAACGCCCCGATCCGCAGCGGGCCCGACAGGCCGGTGCGGGTCGCGGCGAGCGCGGCGGTGGCGCGCTCGAGGGCGGCGAGGACCTCCCCGGCGTGGGCCGCGAGGACCGTGCCGGCGGCGGTGAGCGTGACGCCGCGCCCGGTGCGGGCCAGCAGTGCCGTGCCGGCCTCCCGCTCCAGCGCGGCGAGCTGCTGCGACACCGCGGACGGCGTGTAGTTGTGGGCGGCGGCGACTGCGGCGATGGTGCCGCGGTCGGCGAGGTCGCGCAGGAGGCGCAGCTTGCGCACGTCGAGCATCAGTTCAGCTTATGCTCGACGTCACGAATGTGAACTGGACCTTCCGCTCGGGTGGCGGCGACCCTGAGTACATGGAGCTTGAAGGGATCTTCGTGCCGCTCGTGACGCCGTTCGCCGCTGACGGGTCGGTGGACCTCGCCGCGCTCGACGGGCTGGCCCGGCGGGTGCTCGACGAGGGGGCCGCGGGGCTGGTCGCGCTGGGCACCACCGGGGAGCCGGCGACGCTGACCGGGGCCGAGCGGGCCACGGTCGTGGCCACCTGCCGGGAGGTTGCCGCGGTGTACGGCACGCCGCTGCTCGTCGGGGTCGGTGACAGCTCGACGGCGGCGACCGTGGAGGCGGTCCGGCACGTGCGCGGGGACGCCGCGATGGTGGTCGTGCCGCCGTACACCCGTCCGGGCGCGGCCGGTGTGCTCGCCCATCTGCGGGCCGTCGCCGCCGCGTCGCCGCTGCCGGTCGTGGTGTACCACGTGCCGTACCGGACGGGACAGCCCCTGGACGTCGACACCCTGCTCGCGGTCGCGGCGATCCCAGGAGTGGCCGGCATGAAGCTGTCCGACGGCCCGGTCAGCGGCGACACGGTGACGCTGCTCGGCGCGCTGCCGGCCGGGTTCGCGGTGCTCGGCGGCGACGACACGGTCATCGGCCCACTGCTCGCCATCGGCGCCGCCGGCGGGATCCTCGCGTCCGCGCACGTGGCGACGGACCGGTTCGTGGCCCTCGCGCGAGCCTGGCGGGAGGGGGACGTCGCCACCGCCAGGCGGCTCGGGTCCGCCCTCGCCGCGCTGTCGGCGGCGCTGTTCGCGGAGCCGAACCCGGCCGTGATCAAGGCGGTGCTGCACGCCGCCGGCCGGATCCCCACCCCGGACGTCCGGTTGCCGCTGCTGCCCGCGTCCCGGGCCGCCCTGACGAACGCCGAGGCCGCTTTCGCGGCGCTCCAGCACATACCGGACGGTTCGACCAGCTTGCCACGGTGGCACGTTCGGGGGATTCCAGGCGGCGGGACAGGCCGTACCGTCGATGTCGTCACCAAGCGTTAGCAATTGAGGGGGATCTCCCATGAGCGACTTCGACACCGGCGCCGACTACGGCCACGTCGAGGCTGGTCAGGACCACGAGTCGCTGAACCAGCTGCACCAGGTCGACGCGAACGAGAGCAACTACGACTCGCAGTTCGGCGTCTTCGAGCAGGACCACGCGTCCGCCGAGTCCACCAGCTTCGACCAGGGCCACCACGTGTCCATCACGGACGCGAGCGGCGCGCAGTACGAGGAGTCGGACTTCACGTCCTACGACCACTCCGCCGCCGAGACGGACCACGTGTTCGCCGCCGAGGGCTCCGAGTCGGCCTCCTCCAGCGAGTTCCACGAGCTCGAGGCCCTGCAGGCCCGCTTGGACTCGTCGTTCGCCTCCGCCACGGAGCTGCACACCGACGGTGGCGGCCAGCTGGGCGTCGCCTCCAACTAAGCACCAACTGAGCAGCACCTGAGCACCGGCTGAGCACCAACCTGGCGCCGGCCAGACACCGCCCAGGCGCCTGCTGAGCACCACCCGGCGCCGGTCAGCCCCGCAGCTGACCGGCGCCGGTGTCTGTCCAAGACACGACGGCGGCACAGTGGCGGTGCTTACAACCACCCGGCGCCGATTGGACCGCGCCGCCGCTCTTGTACCGGCCTAGCGTCGGGTGCATGGAAATCCTTCGGTACAGCGCGTTCACCACGGACCCCAAGGGCGGCAACCCGGCCGGGGTGGTGCTCGACGCCGCCGGACTCGACGACGCCGCGATGCAGGCCATCGCCGCCGACGTCGGATACTCCGAGACCGCGTTCCTGTTCCACGAGGACGGGCGCGTCCGGGTGCGTTACTTCAGCCCGCTGGCGGAGGTGCCGTTCTGCGGGCACGCGACGATCGCGACCGCCGCGGCGTACGCGGAACGCTTCGGGCTCGGGCCGCTGCGCTTCGAGTCCCGGGTCGGCGCGATCGAGGTGGAGACGCGGGTCGGCGTGGACGGGCTGACCGCGACGCTGCGCAGCGTGCCGCCGCACACCACACCGATGGCCGACGCGACGGTGCGGGAGCTGCTGGCCGCGCTGCGCTGGGACGCCGCCGACCTCGACCCGGCGCTGCCGGTGCGGGTGGCGTACGCGGGAGCCAGCCACCCGATCGTCGCGGCCGGCACCCGGCAGCGGCTCGCCGACCTCGACTACGACGTGCCCGCGCTCACCGCGCTGATGGCGCGGCACGACTGGACCACGGTCGACCTGGTGTGGCGGGAGTCGGCGACGGTGTTCCACGCCCGCAACCCGTTCCCGCCCGGCGGCGTGTACGAGGACCCGGCGACCGGCGCCGCGGCCGCCGCGCTCGGTGGTTACCTGCGCGAGCTGGGCCTGGTCGAGGTGCCGGCAACACTGCGGGTGCACCAGGGCGACGACATGGGCCGGCCGAGCCTGGTCACCGTCGAGGTGGCCGCCGACCCCGGCAGTGGCGTCGCGGTCACCGGCACCGCGGTGCCGATCGACTGACGAAGCAGCGTTGGCCGGTGTACCGCGGGGAGGGCTGATCCACCGCGGCCATCGGCCAACGCTCTACGATCCGAGGCAGGCGGCGCCTCTGCGGCTCAGCAGCTGGAAGCGAACCCGATCACGGCGACCGAGTTGCACGACACGTTGATCGGCATCTGGACGGTGGTCGAAGACTGGTTGCCGTTGAAGAACCCGGCGTTGTAGCCCGTGGTCCAGTCGCCGTTGCTGTTGTAGGCGTACGCCCCGCCGCCACCACCGTTACCACCGTTGGAGTTGCCGTACGAGTTGCCGTTGCCGTACGAGCTGTTGTGGTACGAGTTGCTGTTCGCGGAGTGCCGCTTGTGCTTCTTCTTGTGGCTGTTGGCGTTCGCGTTGGCATTGCCGTTGCCGTTGTGGCTGTGGTAGCCGTTCGAGCTGCCGGCGCCGCTGTAGCTGCCGCCGCTGCCGTTGACGGCGTAGGCGCCGCCGTCGCAGTTGGCGTTCGCGAAGCCGACGATCGCCACTGCGTTGCCGCAGATGTTCACCGGAACCTGGACCGTGGTCGAGGACTGGTTGCCGTTGAAGATACCGACGTTGGGGCCGCTGTCCCAGTCGGCGTGTGCGGCGGTGCCGGTGAGCGCGAGGCCACCCAAGGACAGCGCGGCGATCTGCACCGACCGGATGAGCCAGCGATTCATGATGACGACCTTTCGACGAGTGATCGACGGTGAACGTCCGTCGCGACCCCCACTTAACCGGAAATGCGAGTCCTGGACGGATATTTCGCGAAAAACAGTCACGCAATGCACCCGCAAGGTTACGTAATGTAGTCGCCATCGGCGTGGCGCCTTGGCGTCAGCGACACTTGCCGATCTCCGCCACACTGGACACCATGCCCGCCGCCCGCACGGCAGCACGTATGGTCGCCCGTACCGCCGCCGCCACGATCACCGCCGCGCTCGTCGCCGGCTCGCTCGCCGCGTGCAGCCCCGCGGATGAGCCGCTCCTCGCCGTCGGCCGCGCCGCCGACGGCCGCCCGGTCGCCCACCTGTACCTGTGCGGCGACAGGCACACGGCCCACAGCGCCACCCTCTACCTCAACCCCTGGCCGCCACCGACGCCGAGCGCCGCCACCACACCGAGCGCCGCCGCGACATCGGGCGGCACCGCCACACCGCCCTCCTCGCCGTCATCCAGTGGATCCGGCAGGGTCTCGATGGGCGACCTCTGGTCGATCCAGAACAGCACCGGCATCGGCAACCTGTGGGCCATCCCCATGGGCACCACCCCGGACGGCTGGCGCGACGAGTTCGACCCGCCCCGCCCGCTCGCGCTCACCGCCACGGGCCGCTACGTCCTCGGGACATGGACCGGCGCACCGCAGCCCAGGCCGGTCTTCTTCACCCTCGCGGACCTGGACAAGCTCAAGGACGGCGAGGTCTGGGGCTATCCCGGCCGCCGGGGCGACGCGCAGGTCATCACCCTGAAAGCGTTCCGCGACAAGGCCGCCGACTCCTGCTGAACGCCGCCCGGGTCAGGGGACGATCACGACACCGCCACGGACGCCGCCCTGGGCCAGCCGGTCGTGGGCGGCCGCCGCGTCGGCGAAGCGGTACACGCCGGCGACCCGCAACGGGATGTCGCCGGCGGCGACGAGCGCCGCCAGCCCGCCGAGCCGGGTGCCGTCCGGCTGGACCTCCAGCGCGAAGGTCCGGATGCCCCGCACCGGCTCCGGGCGCAGCGGGGGCGACGCGGCCACGTAGCCGCCGCCGTCGCGGACAAGGTCCAGCAGCGAGGAGCCGACCACCGCGAGATCGACGACCGCGTCGAACGGGCCCGCCGGGTCCTCCGAGCGCGGCACGAACGTCGCGCCGAGGGACTCGACGAACTCGCGGTCGCCGGCGCCGGCGAGTCCGGTGGCGTGCAGGCCGGTCGCGCGGGCCAGCGCCAGGACGAACCCGCCGACCTGACCGGCGGCGCCGGTGACGAGCACGGTCGAGCCCGCCGGGAGCGCGAGCAGGTCGAGGGCCTGGGCCGCGGCGAGACCGTTGGTCGGCAGGGTCGCCGCCTCGGTGGCGGGGACGCCGGCAGGTGCCGGAGCCAACCAGGCGGCGTCGAGCACGACGTACTCCGCGTGGGCACCGGCCGTCGTCCGCAGCCACGGCGAGAAGCCGATGACCTCGGCACCGACGGCGAGCCGCGAGACGGACGGGCCGAGCGCGTCGACGGCGGGCTGCGAGACGGACGGGCCGAACGCGTCGACGGTGCCGGCGACGTCCCAGCCGGGCGTGTACGGCAGTCCGGTCGGCAGCGGGGCCGGGAACCGGCCGGAGCGGATCATCAGGTCGACCGGGTGCAGCACCGACGCGGCGACCCGCACCCGGACCTGTCCCGGCCCGGGCTCGGGCACCGGCACCTCGGCGACGTGCAGGACCTCCGGTCCGCCGAACTCTGCATAGCTGACAGCGCGCATCGCCGTCTCCTCCAAGAAGTGCGTGAAGTGATCACCACGACCGTATGGACCGGCGGGCACCATCGGTAAGTAGGTACCGTGAAGTGCCTGAGGCACCGGAGGAGGACACCATGGCGACGACGAGCGCGGCCCAACGCCGCGAACAGGCCAGACGTGACTACGACGCGTTCCTGGCGGGCTGCCCGACCCGGGAGCTGCTGAGCAGGCTCACCGACAAGTGGGTCGCGCTGGTGATCCCGGCGCTCGCCGGCGGCCCGCAGCGGCACGGCGAGCTCGCCCACCGCATCGCCGGCGTCAGCCAGAAGATGCTCACCCAGACCCTGCGGACCCTGGAGCGCGACGGGCTGGTCACCCGCACGGTCACCCCCTCGATCCCGCCCCGCGTCGACTACGAGCTCACGCCGCTCGGGCACGAGCTGTTCCCGGTCATGGTCTCGATCAAGGACTGGGCGGAGACGCACATGGACCGCGTCTTCGAGGCCCGCGCCCAGTTCGACGCGCGTCCCTGAGCAGGGGCAGACCCGGGACTCAGTCGTGGGTGGCACGGCGTCGGCGGCGCCACAGGTACAGCAGCGGCAACGACACCAGGAGCACCGCGCCGACGATGAGGGCGGTGGTCTCGTAGCGGTGCAGGAAGCCGCGGACGCGGTCGAGGTTGCCGCCGGCGAAGGCGCCGACCGAGACCCACAGCGCGGTCCACAGCGCGCCGCCGATCGCGTCGCGGATGGCGTACTGGCGCCAGGGCAGCACGATCGCGCCGGCGATGAGGCCGTTGGTCTGACGCAGGCCGTCGATGAACCGGGCGACGACCACGATGTTGCGGCCGCGACGGGCGAAGAAGTCCTCGGCGCGGGCCAGCCGCCGCTCGGTCAGCCCGACCCGCCGGCCCCACCGCAGGATCACCGGGCGGCCGGCCCGGCGGCCGAGCCAGAAGCCGAGGTTGTCGCCGGCGACCGCGGCGGTGAAGGTGATCACGACGACCAGCGGCAGGCTCATCGAGCCGTGCCCGGCGAGCACCGCGGCCGCCACGACCACGCTCACCGCCGGCGTGGGGATGCCGATCCCCTCCAGCAGCACGAGCAGGGCGAGGGCGGGATAGCCGTAGCGCTGCAGTACCTCCACGGGACAATGAGATCATGTCGAGTTGGTACGAGTCACACATCGACCGGCAGATCCGCGAGGCACAGGAGCAGGGGCAGTTCGACAACCTGCCGGGTGCCGGGAAGCCGCTGCCGGACCACGGCGAGCTCTACGACGAGGACTGGTGGATCAAGGATCTCGCCAGACGCGAGGGGCTGCCCGGCGGGGTGCCGCCGACGCTGCGGCTGCGGCGTGAGGTCGAGGACCTGCCGGAGCGGCTACCTTCCCTGCGCACCGAGGAGCGGGTCCGCGCGGTCGTCGAGGACCTCAACAAGCGCATCGAGCAGGCCCGACGCGGACTGATGGACGGTCCGGCGACGATCCTGCCCGCGTTGGACATGGAGGCGGTGCTAGCCGACTGGAGAAGCGCCCGTTGACAGGGTGGCGTGGCGCCGCTTACGTTTTCCCCGCGACTGTTAGTCAATCTGCCTATTAGTTGGAGGAGGCAGCAAATGCCGCTCGGGGGCTCCTCCAAGCTGCTCAAGGCGCTCAACGAGGCGGCCGCGCTCGGCCACCTCCTCGACCACGGGCAGCTCACCCGGGCCGAGCTGCGCGCCCTGACCGGCCTGTCCAAGCCGACGATCTCCGAGGCGATCCGCCGCCTCGCCGACGCCGACCTGGTCGTCGGCGCCGGACACGAGACCGGCCGCCCCGGCCCCAACGCGGAGGTGTACGCGGTCAACCCCGACGCCGCCTACGCCGTCGCCATGTCGGTGCGCGACGACGCACCGTCGCTGACCGCGTCGCTGCACGACCTGCGCGGCGCCCAGCGGGCCAGGCTGGCCGTCCCGGTCGACTTCGCCCGCACCGACCCCGCCACCGCGGTCACCGACACCGTCGACGCGCTGTGCGCGGCGGCCGGCGTCGCCCGCGGCCCGGTGGCGCACGTGCAGCTGGCCGTCGCCGGCGCGTTCGACCCGCGGGACCGGGTCATCCACCACGTGGACGTCCCGGGCTGGAGCCGGCGCGGGCTCGTCGACGACCTGGCCGCGGCGGCCGGCGTACCGGTGGAGGTCGACAACGACGTCAACCTCGCCGCGCTCGCCGAACGCGCCCACGGCGCCGCGCGGGGCCTGCCGGACGCCGACGGGTTCGTGCTGCTGTGGCTCGGCCAGACCGGTCTCGGCCTGGCGATCGACCTGGGCGGCGGCACGCTGCTGCGCGGCGCCCGCGGCGGCGCCGGCGAGATCGGCTACATGCCGGTCGCCGCCGACGGCGCCCGGGACTTCCACGACCTGGTCAGCGGCGACGCCGTCCGGGAGCTGGCCGCCGGGCGCGGGCTGCGGATCACCGACACGGCGCTGCTGCGGGAGCTCGCCGGCCGGATCGTGATCGGGCTCGCCGCCGTCGTCGCGGTGCTCGACCCGCAGCTCGTGGTGCTCGGCGGCGAGATCGGCCGGGCCGGCGGGCCAGCGCTCGGCGAGGCGGTCGCGAAGGCGATGTCGCGGGCGGCGCCGCTGTCGACCGACATCGCCGTGAGCACCGTCGAGGACGACGCTCCCCTGCTCGGCGCCGCGGACGCCGCGCTGTCCGCGGTGCGCCGCAGGCTGATCGAGAGCCTGCGTACGCCCGGAACCTAACGGGCCCACGAACCGCGGACGCCGGCCGATCTGGCGGCATCGACCGGCGTCCGCGCGCTTCACACACCATCCCCCATGCAAGTGACGTTGGTCAATGCCCTTGTTGACCGGCTGCTTCCGCACGCCCACCCCCAGGAGGAATCCCGTGCGTCGCATCGTCTCTCTGCTCGCTGCCGTGGCGCTGCTCGCCACCGCCTGCACCCCAGGCCCGAAGGACAAACCGATCGCCGACCCCGGCGCCGACGTCTCCGGCACCGTGGAGTTCTGGCACTTCTTCACCGACCGCGAGGCCGCCGCCATCGACGGCGTCGTCGCCGACTTCCAGGCGTCCCACCCGAAGATCAAGGTCGTGGTCAAGTCCGGGCAGGACGACTCGAAGATGACCCAGGCCATCGGCGGCGGGCAGGGCCCCGACGTCGGCCTGTCCTACTCCACCGACATCGTCGGGCAGTTCTGCTCCAGCGGCGCCTGGCTCGACCTCGGCCAGTACATCGCCCGCGACAAGGTGTCCCTCGACGGCTTCCCGCAGACCGTCAAGGAGTACACGCAGTACAAGGGCAAACGCTGCGCCATGCCGGTCCTCGCCGACGCGTACGGCCTGTACTACAACAAGAAGCTCTTCACCGAGGCCGGGATCGCCGGCCCGCCGAAGACCCTCGAGGAGTTCGCCGACGCGGCGAAGAAGCTCACCAAGCGCTCCGCCGACGGCACCATCCAGGTCGCCGGGTTCCTGCCGCTGTGGGGCTTCTACGAGAACGCCCCGTCGCACCTCGGGCCGATGGTCGGCGGGCAGTGGCTCAAGGGCGACGGCAGCTCCGCGATCGGCGGCGACCCCGCCTGGCAGACGCTGCTGAAGTGGCAGAAGGAGCTCGTCGACTGGTTCGGCTACGACAAGCTCGAGGCCTTCCGCGCCTCCCTCGGCGACGAGTACTCCGACGCGAACGCCTTCCAGAAGGGCCAGGTCGCGATGAACTTCGACGGCGAGTACCGCATCGCGTTCGCCAAGGACCAGGCTCCCGACCTGCAGTTCGGGGTCGCGCCGATGCCGACGTCCAGCCCCGACCGCTACGGCGCCGGCTACGTCACCGGCAATGTCATCGGCATCTCCCGCACCGCGAAGAACCCCGAGGCGGCGTGGGAGTTCATCAAGTACCTGACCACCGACACCAAGACGATCGTCAAGCTCGCCAACAGCCTCAAGAACATCCCGTCCACGAAGGAGGCGCTCGCCTCGCCGGACCTGCACCTGGACGCGGAGTTCAAGACGTTCGTCGACATCTTCAACCACCCGAAGACCAGCACCACCCCGCCGTCGTCGGCCGGCCCCGCCTACCAGGAGACGTTCCAGACCTTCTGCGACACCTGGCAGAGCGGCGGCGCCGCCGACCTCGGCAAGGGGCTGTCCGACGTGGACAAGCAGGTCGACTCGCTGCTGAAGCTCGGCGGCTGACCGTGCCCTACAAGCTCCGCCACGTGCTGACCGTCGCCTCGTTCATGGCGCCGGCGACGGTCGGCATCGTGGTCTTCTTCCTCTACCCGCTGCTGAGCGCCGTCTACTTCTCGTTCACGAAGTTCGACCTGCTCAGCACGCCGGAATGGGTCGGGCTGCGCAACTACCGGCACCTGTTCGACGACCCGTTCCTGACCCGCGCCGCGCAGAACACGCTGTGGCTGTGCGCGATCCTGGTGCCCGCCCGGATGCTCGGCGGCCTCGCCACCGCGATGCTGCTCACCACCGTCAGGCGCGGCGCCGGGATCGTGCGCACCATCTTCTACCTGCCGGCGCTCGCCCCGCCGGTCGCGGCCACCCTCGCGTTCGTCTACCTGCTCAAACCCGGCGTCGGCCCGGTCAACACCGCCCTGGCGCACGTCGGGATCGACGGACCGCTGTGGTTCAACTCCCCCGAGTGGTCCAAGCCGTCGCTGGTGCTGCTCGGCCTGTGGGGCGTCGGCGACGTCATGGTCCTGTACCTGGCGGCGCTGCTGGACGTGCCGCAGGCGCAGCTGGAGGCGGCGCAGATCGACGGCGCGAACGCGTGGCAGCGCTTCCGGCACGTGACGCTGCCCAACATCTCCCCCGTCGTCGTGTTCACCGCCGTCATCGGCGTCATCACCACCCTGCAGTACTTCGCGCAGGCCGCCGTCGCCGCGTCCGCCGCCAGCGGGCAGGCCACCACCGGCGCCGGGATCTCCTCCACGTTCGGCTACCCGGAGGGGTCCACGTTCACGTACCCGCTGTGGCTGTACGTCGTCGGGTTCCGCTACGGCGCCCTCGGCTACGCCAACGCGATGGCCGTCGTGCTGTTCCTCGTCGCGTTCGCCGTCTCGCTGCTGATCCTGCGCCGATCCCTGAAGGCCACATGAACCGCCCGCTGCCGACCCTGCGCCGATCCCTGAAGGTGACATGAACCGCTGGTTGTTGTGGACGGCCAGGCACAGCATCACGATCGCGCTGTGCGTCATGTTCGTCGCGCCCGTGCTTTTCCTGCTGCTGACCTCGCTGATGACCGACTCGCAGGCGCTGACCTCGTCGTACTGGCCGCGCGAATGGCGCTTCGCGAACTACGCCGACGTCTTCAGCAGGACGCCGATGCCGCGGTACCTGCTGAACACCGTCATCTACTCGGTGGCCGCAACCACGTTCATGCTGCTGGCCAGCGTCCCGGCCGCGTACGCCCTGGCGAAGCTGCGCTGGCGGGGGCAGGGCGCGTTCCTCGTCGTCATCGTGTGCATGATGATGATCCCGCCGCAGGTGACGACCGTGCCGCTGTACCTCATGTGGGCCAACTGGAACCTGACGGGCACGCTGTGGCCGCTGGTGCTGCCGATGCTGCTCGGCGACGCGTTCTCCATCTTCCTGCTACGGCAGTTCCTGCTCACCATCCCCGGCGACTACCTGGACGCCGCCCGGGTCGACGGGTGCGGCGAGTGGCGGACCCTGCTGCGGATCGTGCTGCCGATGGCCCGGCCCGGGATCGCCGCCGCCGCGCTCTTCCAGTTCTTCTACGCCTGGAACGACTACTACGGCCCGCTGCTCTACACGAGCGAGAACGAACACAACTGGACGCTGTCACTGGGCCTGGCGTCCTTCAAGACCCTGCATCATGTGCAGTGGAACCTCGTCAGCGCCGCGACCATCCTCACGATGGTGCCGGTCGTGGTGCTGTTCTTCTTCGCCCAGCGCGCGTTCGTGCAGGGTGTCACGCTGACAGGAGTCAAAGGTTGAAAATCGCCGTCGTCGGGGGTGGCTCCACGTACACCCCGGAGCTCATCGACGGGTTCGCGCGGCTGGCGCCGTTCGCCTCGGAGATCGTCCTGCTGGACCCGCACGCGGAGCGCCTCAAGGTCGTGGGCGCGTTCGCCCGGCGGCTGATGGCCGCCCACGGGCACCCCGGGACGCTGCGGTGGACGTCCGACGTCGACGACGCCCTCGCCGGCGCGGCGACCGTGGTCATCCAGCTGCGCGTCGGCGGGCAGGCCGCCCGGATCAGCGACGAGACGTTCCCGCTCGCCTGCGACTGCGTCGGGCAGGAGACGACCGGCGCCGGCGGCCTCGCGAAGGCGCTGCGCACCGTGCCGGTCGTCCTGGACATCGCCCGGCGGGCCGACCCGGGCGCGTGGATCGTCAACTTCACCAACCCGGTCGGGATCGTGACGCGGGCGCTGCTCGACCACGGGTTCAAGGCCGCCGGGCTGTGCAACGTGGCGATCGGCTTCCAGCGCCGCTTCGCCGCGCAGCTCGGCGTCGACCCCGCCTCGGTCGTCCTGGACCACGTCGGCCTCAACCACCTCACGTGGGAGCGCGCGGCCTTCGTGGACGGCGTCGACCGGCTGCCGTCACTGTTGGCGACCCATCTGCAGGACATCTCGCGGGAGGTGCAGATCCCCGAGGCCGTCCTGGAGAACCTGGGCAACGTGCCGTCGTACTACCTGCGGTACTTCTACTGCCACGACGAGGTCGTCGCCGAGGAGCGCGGCAAGCCGACCCGCGGCGCGAAGGTCGCCGAGATCGAGTCGGAGCTGTTGCGCATGTACGCCGACCCGGCGCTGACGCAGAAGCCGGAGCTGCTCGGGCAGCGCGGCGGCGCGTTCTACTCCGAGGCGGCCGTCGGGCTCATCGCCTCCCTGCAGCACGACGACGGCGGCATCCACGCCGTCAACGTCCGCAACGACGGCACCATGCCGTTCCTGCCCGACGACGCCGTCATCGAGGTCACCTGCCGGGTCGGCGCCGCCGGAGCCACCCCGCTGCCGGCCCCGTCGCTCGCCCCGCACCTGCGCGGCCTGGTCTCGGCGGTCAGCGCCTACGAGGAGCTCGCCGTCGACGCCGCGGTGCACGGCGGGCGGGACCGCGTCTACCAGGCGCTGCTCGCCCACCCCCTGGTCGGTCAGCACCAGCAGGCCACCAGGCTCACCGACGACCTGCTCGCCGCGAACCGCGAGCACCTCGCGTGGCTGTCGTGACCGCACAACTCTTCGCCGCGGCCGACGGCGGCAACTCCAAGACCGACGTCGTCCTCGGCGACTCCGACGGCCGGATCCTCGCCCGCGTCTCCGGCCCGACCACGTCGCCGCACAACATCGGGCTGCCCGCCTGCCTGAAGCTGCTCGGCGACCTGGTCGGCCAGGCGCGGGCCGCCGCGGCCGTGCCCGCGGACCTGCGGCTCAGCCGGCTGCAGGTGTACCTCGCCGGCGCCGACCTGCCCATCGAGGTCGAGCGGCTCAACGAGGGCGTCGCCGCCCTGGGGCTCGCCGACGCGGTCACCGTCGACAACGACCTGTTCGCCCTGCTGCGCGCCGGCACCGCGGCCGCCGACGCGGTCGGAGTCGTCTGCGGTGCCGGGATCAACGCCGTGGGCCGCCGCCGCGACGGGCGGACGTCGCGCTTCCCGGCGCTCGGGCAGCTGTCCGGCGACTGGGGCGGCGGGCAGCACCTCGCCGCGCTGGCGCTCTACCACGCGGTGCGCGGCGAGGACGGCCGCGGACCCGCCACCGCGCTCACCGGCGCGGTCACCGCCGCGTACGGGCTGCCGACCGCGGAGGACGTCAGCGTCGCCCTGCACCTGGGCGACCTGCCGGCGGCGCGGCTGGACGAGCTGAGCGAGGTGCTCTTCACCGTGGCCGCCGACGGCGACGCGGTCGCCGGCCGGGTCGTGACGCGGCTCGCCGCGGAGATCGAGGCCCTGGTGAAGGTCGCCGCCGGCCGACTGTCGCTGCTGGACACCGCATACACCGTCGTGCTCGGCGGCGGCGTGCTGACCGCCCGCCACCCGCAGCTGCACGGCGACATCCTGGCGCGGCTCGCCGCGCTGTCGCCGCACGCGACGGTGACGGTGCTGTCCTCCCTGCCGGTCGCGGGCGCGGCGCTGCTCGCCCTGGACGACCTGCACGGCGGCCACGTCCCCGCAACCGTGGAGGCCGCCGTCCGGCAGGGCCTCTGACCGTTCAGGGTCTGCCACTATCGTGTCCCGCGAAACGGGGGAACGAGCATGCGGGCCTGGACAAGGATCGTGACACTGGTACTGATCGCGGGCGCGGTCGTGGCGGTGGCATGGGTGCTGAGCGCCCCGTCCACGACCCGGACCCCGATCGGTGGTGCCGTGCCCGACGAGCACGGCCTGCGGGTGAGCCTGACGTTCTCCAGCTGCGAGGCACTGGACCGCATCGACGTCGCCGAGGACTCCCGGCAGGTCCGGCTGACCGCGTACCTGCGCGGCCGAGGCAGCTGCGGCCAGGACCCGATGACCACGCAGACGGTGCCGGTGCCGCTGAAGACACCGCTGCGGGACCGCGAGGTCGTGGACGGCGCGACCGGGCGGCGCCTAACCCTGTAGCCCGGGATCGCCCCGCCGATGGGGATGTGAGGTCAGGCACAAAACTGGCCGATCGGTCAGGTTCTGACCGATCGGTCAGGCATGCTGACCGACGGAGGTGACCCCCATGGCCCGCAGCAAGACCCGCGACGAGATCCTGGCCGCCGCCACGCGCCAGTTCGCCGAGTCCGGCTACAAGGGCACGTCACTGCAGGACATCGCGGCCGAGGTCGGCTGCTCCAAGGCCACGCTGCTGTACCACTTCGACGGCAAGGACGCGATCCTCACCGAGCTGTGCGCGCCCGCCATCGCCGAGCTCGCCGACCTGGACGCCCGGGTCGCCGCCACGACCGCGCCCGCCCTGGCCCGCGAGATCGCGATCGAGGGCTTCGTCGACCTCGCGATGCGATACCGCAAAGAGATCCAGGTCATCTACGGCGACCTGCCGGCCCTGCTGCAACAGCCCGCGCTGCGACCCGTACACGAGCTGACGGAACAGCTCGTCGTCACCCTCGCCGGCGGGTCCGCCGCGCCCACCGCGCTGCTCGCCGCGAAGTTCGTGCTCGCCGGGCTGCCGGCGGTGGTCTTCGCGTGCACCGAGTACGACGACGCGACCCTGCGGGCGGCGCTCATCGCCACCGCCGCGCGGGTGCTGGAACCCCTCACCTAACCGACAGGAAGACGACCGACATGGCAACCGTGCTCTACCGGCTGGGGCGGGCATCGTTCCGGCACCGCTGGCTCGTGCTGATCATCTGGGTGGTGATCCTCGGCGGGCTCGGTGGTGCGGCGGCCGCATTCCGCGGCGCCACCTCGAGCGACTTCACCATGCCGGGCACCGAGTCGCAGCGGGCGATCGACGCGCTGAAGTCGCAGTTCCCGGAGGCCAGCGGCGCGACCGGCACCATCGTGATCGCCGCGCCGAAGGGGCAGAACCTGCAGGCGTCCAAGGACGCGGTGCAGGGGCTCGTCGCCGAGGCGTCGAAGCTGCCCGGCGTCATCGGCGCACTCGACCCGTTCCAGACCGGCGCCGTGTCGCCGCAGGGCGACTACGCGCTGGTCACCGTCCAGTTCGCCGAGCGGGCCGACAAGGTCACCGACGAGCAGCGCACCGCCTATGAGGCGAGCGGCGCCGCGGCGGAGCAGGCCGGGCTGCGGGTCGAGCACGGCGGCGAGGTCATGAACAGCGAGCCGGAGGTCGGCGGCACCGAGGGCATCGGCGTCGTCATCGCCCTCGTCGTGCTCGTCGTGACGTTCGGCGCGCTGGTCGCGGCCGGCATGACGATGCTCAACGCGCTCATCGGCGTCGGCGCCGGCATGGCCGGGCTGTACGCGCTCAGCGGCGCCATCCAGCTCACCAGCACCGCGCCGGTCCTCGCCCTGATGCTGGGCCTGGCGGTCGGCATCGACTACTCGCTGTTCATCACGTCCCGGCACCGGCAGCACCTCGTCGAGGGCATCGCGCCCGAGGAGGCCGCCGGGCGCGCGGTCGGCACCGCCGGCTCCGCGGTCGTGTTCGCCGGCGCCACCGTCGTCATCGCCCTCGCGGGCCTCGCCGTGGTCAACATCCCGTTCCTGACCGTCATGGGCCTGGCCGCGGCCGGTACCGTCGCCGTCGCGGTGCTCGTCGCCATCACCCTGCAGCCGGCGCTGCTCGGCTTCGCCGGCACCCGCATCCTGCCGCGCCGGCTGCGCAAGGCCGGGCCGGACCTCGCCGACCACACCGACGCCCTCGGGTTCCGGTGGGCGCGGGCGATCACCCGCTTCCGCATCCCCGTGCTCATCATCGGCGTCCTCGGGCTCGGCGCCCTGGCGATCCCGTCGGCGGACATGCGCATCGCGCTGCCCGGCGCCAGCGCCGGCCCCACCGACTCCCCCGCCCGCAAGGCCGCCGACCTCATCGAGGAGGGCTTCGGCCCCGGGTTCAACGGCCGCCTCGCGCTGGTCGTGTCGACCGGCTCCGCCGACACCACGAAGGCGAAGGCGCAGGAGGCGCTCGGCGTCCTGCAGGGCACCCCGAACCTCCTCGCCGCGACCCCGCCCAACTTCAGCCGCGACGGCAAGACCGCGCTCCTCGCCGTCATCCCGAAGACCGGCCCCACCGACGAGGCGACCGAGACCCTCGTCCACGACGTCCGGGCCCGCGTCAAGCAGGTCCAGGGCGCCGACATCGCCCTGACCGGCCAGACCGCCGTCGGCATCGACGTGTCGGAGAAGCTGTCCGACGCGATGCCGCGCTACCTGTCGCTGGTCGTCGGGCTGTCCGTGCTGCTGCTGATGCTCGTGTTCCGGTCGATCCTCGTGCCGCTGAAGGCCGCCGCCGGGTTCCTGCTCACCGTCGGCGCCACGTTCGGCGTCACCGTCCTGGTCTTCCAGAAGGGGCACCTGGCCTCGCTCGTCGGCCTCGACACGCCCGGCCCGCTGGTCAGCTTCCTGCCGATCCTGCTCATCGGCATCCTGTTCGGCCTCGCCATGGACTACGAGGTGTTCCTCGTGTCCCGGATGCGGGAGGACTACGTGCACGGCGCCGGCCCGCAGGAGGCGACGATCAGCGGCATGGGCCACGGCGCCCGGGTCGTCACCGCGGCGGCGCTCATCATGACGTCGGTCTTCGCCGGCTTCATCCTGCTCGACGACCCCGTCATCAAGTCGATGGGCTTCGCCCTCGCGATCGGCGTCGCCATCGACGCGTTCGTGGTGCGCATGACCATCGTCCCGGCGGTCGTGTCGCTGCTCGGCCGGTCCGCGTGGTGGCTGCCGGGCTGGCTGTCGAAGATCCTGCCGAACGTCGACATCGAGGGCGAGAAGCTCCGCGAGCACCTCGCCGCCACCCCGGACCCGGAGCCCGTCCGCGTCTGAGCCTTAACCGGTCGCGGTGGCACGGCGGCCTCGGCAGACTGGCCCGATGACTCAGGTGAGCATCGAGCTCGACGGCCGGGGCCGCTACCTCGACGACGCGGCGCAGGTGTGGGCCGAAGGCACCGCCGCCCGCGACGGCACCGAGGTCGCGCCGCTGGAGCTGGCCAGGGTGCCGTTGCAGGCGGTGCTGTCGACCTCGCCCAGGACGATGCTGGTCGTCGCCCTGGGCGAGCGCGTCGTCGGCTTCTCCCTCATCGCACCCCACACCGAGCGGACCGCCGCCGTCCGCTACCTCGGGGTGCGCCCCGGCGGCTGGGGCGCGGGCGTCGGACGGCACCTCATGACGGCGCTGCCACCCCTGCTCGCCGCAGCCGGGTTCGCCGACGCCGAGCTGGACGTCTACGTCGACAACCCGCGGGCGGTCCGGCTGTACGAGAGCCTCGGCTGGCAGCCCCTCGGCGACCCCGCCCCGCACCCGCGCAACGGGCGCGTCGAGCAGCGGTACCGCCTCGACCTGCCCTCGTGACCCACGGCCCCGCACGGCTGCGCGCCGTCGTCCACCACGCCCCTTCCTGCCGGGTGCTGCGGCCCCACTCACCCGTGGCGCTCACGGTCAGCTCCCCGCTCGCCCGGCACGGCGAAGGGCGGCTCACCGGGTCCCGGGCCGCGCTCGTCCTGTTCGGCGCGTGGTGCCGGGTCGCCGCGGTCAGCCCGCACAGCGTCGTGCACCTGCCGCTTGAAGGGCCCGACCTGGTCCTCGCCCGCTCGGACACCGGCCTGCGCCCGTCAGCATGGAAAGGGATTCGGGCGGCGCTCTCCCCCGGCCGGCCCGCGACCCTCCGCTCCCCGGCGCCGCGCCCCTCGCCCGGCGACGACGGCGCCCTCTCGGTGACCGAGCACGCGGCGACGCTGTTCCTGCTCGGTCCGCCGCGCGCCCTGTTCCAGCTCGGCGACGCCGTCACCGACGCCACCGCCGACGTGCCCCACCTCCGCGACGTCCGCCGTTACGGCGAGGCTTTCCTGCTCGGCCTCGCCGACCTCGACATGGACGTGCTGGTCAGGGACGAGCGGTACCGCCGCCGCCACTGAACAGCTCCGCGTGCTCTTCCAGCCAGTCCCGCAGGGTCAACGCCGGCCGCCCGACCACCCGCGGCACCGTGTCGGCCACCGTGTGGTCCCACGCCCCCGACTGCCGTTTGAGCTCCAGCAGCGCCTCCAGCCGGGGCCCACCCCAGCCGCGGCGCTCGAACACGTTCCGGGTCTCCGCGACGGTACGCACGGCCAGCCGCACCGGTTCGCCGATCACCTCGCCGACGATCTCCGCCTGCCGCCGGGGCGACAGCGCCTCGGGCCCGGTGATCGTGTACTCCCGCCCGAGGTGCCCCGGCCGGGTGAGGACGGTCGCGGCGACGGCGGCCACGTCGAGCGGGTGCACCATCGCCGACACCGGGTCGGTCTCGGTGACCGTCATGGTGCGCTCACGGGCGATCCCGTGAGCGTACTGCTCCAGGTACGTCATGAACGTCCCCGGCCGCAGCACCGTCCACGGGATGCCCGACCCGCGGATGACGTCCTCCCCGGCGCGGTGCCCCGCTGAGATCGCGTCGGTGGCCCCGAACGCGACGCCGCTGGTGGACAGCTTGACGAGGTGTCGCACCCCGGCGTCCCGCGCGGCCGCCACGAGCGCCAGCTCCTGCGCCGGCCCTCGATCGTCGTAGCCGGGGACGAGCACGAACACCGCGCCCACCCCGTCGAGCACCGCCGGCAGCGTCTCAGGCCGGTCGAGGTCGCCGTAGACCTCCCCGGCCCGCGCCGGCCTCCGGGTCATGGCCCGCACGGCATGCCGCCGCGCGAGCAGTGGAACAAGCTCAGAACCGATGGTGCCCGTGGCACCGGTGACGAGAATCATGGTTGTTTCCAAGGGTGATCGCGGCGCATCCGGGCGCCGGGCAGGGACCAACAAGGGAGCGGGCGCCGCCACCCGTGCAGGGTGCGGCGAGGTTCAGACCCCGACCCTCGGTCAGCTCCCCGACCAGGGCCCCGTCTCCGTCGTGTCGTGTCCCGGGACCACGTCCTCTCCGATCAGCGCCTCACCCTACCGGCGCCCCACCCTTCACCCGAACCGAGTTTCCGGCCCGGCCCTGCCCGCCGACGCGTTCACGTCTCCGGCTGTGCCCGCGATGCCGGAGCCGGCTAAAGGCGCCGGATGTCAGCACCTGAACGACGAGGATCTGCTGCTGAGCGACCGCGCGACGGTCGACCTCCCGCCGCAGCGCAGCGAACTCGGCCAATGGGCCGTCAAGGTGGTCCGGCATGCCCAAAGAGTAGGTCAGCCGTCAATGTCCGCGGCCCCCTCGGTCGGCTCCCGCGCAGGCCCTGTTGATCATCAACCGCCAGGACGCTACGGTGCGGCGGTGGGAAGTTGCGTCAACTACGTCCTGGTCCGCGACGGTGAGCACACCGTGTATTCGCAGGGCGGCGGTGCGGGCCATGGGATCGACTACATCTTCGCGGCAGGCCCGGAGGTGATCCTGCGCTTCCTGGACAACCTGGGTGACTCCGCGGGCCGGGAATGGTTCGACGACGTCAGGTGTGAGGGCGGCGTGCTGGTCGATGTCGACCGCCGGGTCCTGCTGCTGTTCAACACCGTGTACCACCAGGTGGTGTATCGGGCGGCGATGCTGGAGGCGTACGCGGCGACGTGGCCCGGCTGGGAGATCCGGTGGGCCTACGACGGCATCGCGGACCTGATGGTGTACGTCGGGGTCGACCCGGCAGGTGCGCGCCGCGACCGCGAGCCGAAGCGGACCGAGCGCAACGAGTTCGGGCCGGACGACCGGGTCGCGGCCGTCGTCACCGTCCGGGGCGCCGACGGCCGGGTGCGCCTGTACGGACTGAACCCCGACATGGCGTGGCGGCGTTGGTTCATGGGGCCTGACCTGGTCGAGTGGGTCTGCGCCGGGCCCGAGCTTCCTGAGTCCGCCGAGGACATGCCGACTGCCGGCCTCGATCTCGATCCGGCCGCGCGGCGGGCCGGGCTGTGGACCGTGCAGCCGTTGCGTGGGCTGCGCCAGCGGTGGGCGGAGCTGTGGCCGGGGTGGACGCTCGAGTTCTGGGGCGATGACATGGCCCGTCAGGCGGTCCATGACCCGGACCGGCTCTACGACTCGATCAGGCCGAGCTCCATCGCCCGGCACCGCGGCGAGCTCGCCAAGCGGCTGCGGACCTGCTGGTCCGTCCGCTCGACGATCCTGGCGAGAGGAACGAGCGCGGAAGAACTGCAGAGCTGGTACGACATGAACTTCGGACTGATCCGCAACTACCTGGACGCCGACGTCAGCGCGCAGGAGCTCGAGCGGCTCGCCGTGCTGCTGCGGGGCGCGTGAGTCCGGCCGACGCGGACGGGGTCGCCTCCTTGAGGCGGCCCCGTCCGGGTGCGCGGCGGGACTACGGGGCCAGGGTGCGCCAGAGGAACTCGAAGGCGAGGGCCCACTTGAAGGCCATCTGCGCGTTGTCGGCGGCGCCGCCGTGGCCGCCCTCGATGTTCTCGTAGTAGTGGACGTCGTGGGCGTGGTCGGTGAGGCGGGCGACCATCTTCCGGGCGTGGCCGGGGTGGACGCGGTCGTCGCGGGTGGAGGTGGTGATCAGGGTCGGCGGGTAGGGGACGCCCTGGCGGACGTTCTGGTAGGGCGAGAACAGGCGCAGGTACTCCCAGTCCGACGCGTCGTCGGGGTCGCCGTACTCGGCCATCCATGAGGCGCCCGCCAGCAGCAGGTGGTAGCGGCGCATGTCCAGCAGCGGGACCGCGCACACGATCGCGCCGAACAGGTCGGGGTAGCGGGTCAGCATGACGCCCATGAGGAGGCCGCCGTTGGAGCCGCCCTCGATGCCGAGCTGGGCGCGGGTGGTGATGCCGCGCTCGACGAGGTCGGCGGCGACGGCGGAGAAGTCCTCGTAGGCGCGCGGGCGCTTCTCCCGCAGGGCGGAGCGGTGCCACTGGGGGCCGTACTCGCCGCCGCCGCGGATGTTGGCCACCACGTAGGTGCCGCCGCGGGCGAGCCAGCCGCGGCCGATGATCGCGCTGTACGAGGGGACCCGCGACACCTCGAAGCCGCCGTAGCCGCTCATCAGCGTCGGGCCGGGGCCGGCAGATGGGTCGCCGACGACGAAGTACGGGACCTGGGTGCCGTCGGCGGACGTGGCGAAGAACTGCCGGGTGGTGATCCGGTCGGCGGGGAAGTAGGACGGGCCCTGCTTGAGGACGGTCGGCGGGTCGCCGCCGAGGACGCCGTGGCGCAGGGTCGGCGGCAGCGCGAAGCCGCTGGACAGCAGCAGGTACTGCTCGTCGGCGTCGGCGTTGGTGTCCCACACGTCGGTCTGGCCGAGCTCGGCGCCGCCGAGGACGGTGCGCTGCCATGCGCCGTCGACATACCGGACGGCCTCGAGGCGGCTCTGCACGTCGGAGAGCAGCACCAGGACGAGCCCGTCGCGGGTCCAGTCGCTGTACGACAGCGAGGTGTGCGGGTCGGGCGTGAACAGGGTCGTGAGGTCCCGGTCTCCGGCGAGGAACGCGGCGAGGTCGACGATGAGCAGCGACCCGGCCGGGTGGGTGACGTCGCCGACCTCCCAGTCGGTGCGGACCCGGATGAGCAGCCAGTCGCGGTGCAGGTCGACGCCCGCGTCGTCGGGCACGTCGAGCTTGGTGAGGGTGCCGTCGACGAGCAGGTGCCGCTCGGCGTGGAAGAAGTCCAGGGAGCGGCGGACCACGGCGCGTTCGGTGGCGGCGGTCGGGTCGCTGGACGCGCGGACCGACACGTCCTCGGCGGCACCCTCGAACACGACGGGCGCCTCCGCGACGGGCGTGCCGCGGCGCCACCGCCGCACCTGCCGCGGGTAGCCGGAGGCCGTCATCGAGTCCGGGCCGGTGTCGGTGCCGACGAAGATCTCGTCGATCGTGATCCAGCTGACGTCGCTCTTCGCCTCCGGCAGGGTGAACCCGTCGGGCACGAACCGCAGCTGGTCCAGGTCGAACTCGCGCACGACCGCCGCGTCGGCGCCGCCGCGGGACAGGGACACCAGCGCGCAGTGGTCGCCGGCGAGGGGGCCGCGGCGCAGGTAGGTGACGCCCTGCCACACCCAGTTCTCGTCCTCGGCGGTGGCGAGGGCGTCGAGGTCCAGGACGGTCTCCCAGGCGGGTTCGCCGGCCCGGTAGTCCTCGAGGGTGGTGCGCCGCCACAGGCCGCGCGGGTGGTCGGCGTCCTTCCACAGGTTGTAGACCCGTTCGCCGTGCCAGGCGATCATCGGGATCCGGTCGTCGGCGTCCAGGACGGTGCGGATCTCGTCGCGCAGCTCCGCGAAGCGCGCCCCGCCGGTCAGGGCGGCGACGGTCTCGGCGTTGCGGTCCCGGACCCAGGCCATCGCCTCGGCCCCGTCGACCTCCTCCAGCCAGAGGTGGGCGTCCTCAGCGGTGATCGTCTCGGTCATCGGTTCAGTTTGACCGAACGGCGCCGGTCGTCGCCACGCGGACCGCCCACGTGGCGGCGAACGTGGCGGGGTCGACCGCCTTGCCCCACAGCCAGCCCTGCGCCAGCGGCACCCCCAGCGCGACGAGGACCTCACGCTGGGCCCGGGTCTCGACGCCCTCGGCGACGACGGCGAGGTGCAGGGCGCTGCTCATCGCCACGACCGCACGGACGATCTCCTCGTCCTCGGCGCTGGTGCCGAGCCCGTTGACGAACGACCGGTCGATCTTCACCCCGGTGACGGGGTGGCGGCGCAGGTAGCCGAGCGCGGAGAACCCGGTGCCGAAGTCGTCGACGGAGATCCGTACACCCAGCGCCCGCAGCTCGACGAGGACCCGTTCGGTGAGGTCGCTGCCCTCGACCATCACCGACTCGGTGATCTCCAGAACCAGGTTGGCGGCGGGCACCCTCGCCTGGCGCAGGGTGGCGCCGAGGCGCTCCGCGAACGCCGGGTCGCCGAGCTGCCGCGGCGACACGTTCACCGACATCCAGAAGTCGTCGTCGACGACGCCGTCGGCGCGCCAGGCGGCGAGCTGCCGCACGGACTCGCGCAGCACCCACGCGCCGAGCGCGGAGATCAGGTTGGAGTCCTCGGCGACGGCGATGAACATGTTGGGCCCGATCCAGCCGCGGACGGGGTGCTGCCAGCGGCACAGTGCCTCGGCGCCGGCGGGGCGGTCGGTGTCCATCGCGATGATCGGCTGGTAGGCGATGCTGAGCTGCTCCTGGGCGACGGCGGCGCGCAGCGCGACCTCGATCTCGACCCGCTCGCGGACCGCGTCGCGCATCGAGGCGTCGAACACGGTCCAGCGGTTGCGGCCGGCCGCCTTCGCCCGGTACATGGCGGTGTCGGCGTCCCGCATGAGCGTGTCGGCCTGGTCCGAGCCCCTGGTGGACTGCACGATCCCCATCGACGCGCCGATGACGACGTCCGCGGTGCCGCCGTCGGCGGTCACCACGACGAGCGGCCGCTCCACGCACTCCATGATCCGCCGGGCGTTGGCCATCGCCTCCGGCTCGCTGCAGCGCTGCACGACGACGAACTCGTCGCCGCCGACCCGCGCGATCGTCGCCGCCGGCGGCAGCGCCAGCCGCAGCCGGGTGCCGACATCGACGATGAGCCGGTCCCCGGCCGGGTGCCCCCACGAGTCGTTGACCAGCTTGAACCCGTCGAGGTCGAGGTAGAACATCCACACGCCGGCGCCGCGCTCCGGCCGCTCCTCGCTGAGCAGTCGCTCGACCATGAGGGTGAGCATCCGCCGGTTGGGCAGGCCGGTGAGCGGGTCGTGGGTCGCCTGGTGCTCGAAGCTGCGCTGCGCGGCGGCGTGGCTGTGCACCGCGTCGGCCGCCCGCACCAGCAGCAGCGCGACGATCGCGGCGCCGCCGAGGCCGAGCGTCCAGCGCAGCACGGTGGTGTCGGCGCCGAGGGTGACGGTGAGGATGAACGGCGCCGCCACCGCCGGCCCGATGACCAGCATCCGAGGCAGCGACCACGCCTGGATCGGCAGCGGTGTCGCCCGGGCGAGGGCCCGCGCGGTCGGGTGCAGCGCGGCGGCGCCGCCGATCGTGAACGCGAGCAGGAACGGCAGGTCCATCAGCGGCGGCCCGGTCACCTCGCCGTGCCGGCCGATGATCGCGAAGCCGAGGTCGCCGCAGAACATCAGCACCATCATGCCGCCGAGCAGGACGAACGCCGGCTGGCGCACGGCCGTGGTGAACGCCAGGTTGGTGACGAGCAGCACCGTGACGGTGTCCAGCAGCGGGTACAGCCCGGCGATCAGGGTCACGACGAGCGGCCGGCCCGGGATCGTCGCGGCGGGCACGACGAACAGCAGCGTCGAGGTGAGCGCCGCGCCGATGCACACGATGAGCCCGTCGAGCAGCGCCCGCCGGTCCATGCCCCACCGGTTGAGGAACGTGACGAGGGCCGCGATGAAGAACCCGAACCCGCAGACGGTGAGCGCGTCGCCGATCTGGGCGACCGGCGCCGGCTGCTCGACCAGCATCGACCGCAGGAGGATCCCGCTGATGAAGAACACCGCGGCGGCCGTCATCATCCGCCACGGCCGCCGGGGGCGCACGTCGTGCAGCCGGGGGCCGAGCCCCCACGCCAGGACGCACGCCACGCCGATGACCGCGGAGGCGAGGTCGGGTGCGACCCCGGCGGCGAACAGGGTGGTGCACAGCAGGCCGAGACCGAGGAACACCAGCCAGAGCCGGTCGCGGCGAAGGCTCACCCTGCCCCCTCCAGCCAAGTCGTGGTGCGCGTCCTATCGGCCGCCGCGACTGCCGGTTGAGGAGATCCGCACAGGCCGCGCGGGCAGGACCGCCGGTCGGGGAGGTCAGCGCAGGTCGCGCAGGGCGTCCTCGATGCCGCGGTGAAAGGTCGGGTAAGCGTAGATCATGTGGCGGAGGGCGTCGACCGGGACCTGGGCGTGGACGGCGACCGCGAGGGCGGACAGGACCTCGCCGCCGACCGGGCCGGCGGAGGTGGCGCCGACGAGGACCCCGCGGTCGGCGTCCTCGACGAGCTTGATGAAGCCCTCGTTGCCGAGCTTGTGGATCCAGCCGCGGGACGACGACGGGACCTGGCCGGTGCCGACCCTGACCCGCAGTCCGGACTCGCGGGCCTGGGCGACGGTGAGGCCGACGGCGCCGATCTCCGGGTCGGTGAACGTGACCCGCGGCGTCGCGCGGTAGTCGGCGGGCGGGCCGTCCTGGCCGAGGATGTCGCGCACGGCGATGCCCGCCTGGTACATCGCCATGTGGGTGAACGCGCCGTGGCCGGTCACGTCGCCGACGGCCCAGACGCGATCGGCGGCGCGCATCCGGTCGTCGACGGTGACGGCGCGGGCGGTGGGGTCGAGGCCGAGCCTGTCGACGCCGAGCCTGGCCAGGTCGACCTTCCGGCCGGTCGCGACGAGGAGCTTCGCCGCGGTGACCGTGGAGCCGTCGCCGAGGGTCACCGTGAATCCGGCGTCGTCGTGGCGTACCGACGACGCCTTCGCGCCGACGTGCACGGTGACGCCGTCGCGGGTGAGCGCGTCGCGGGCGAGGTCGGAGGACTCCGGCTCCTCGAGGGCGAGGAGGCGGTCGACGGCCTCGACGACGGTGACCGTCACGCCGAAGCGGGCGAAGACCTGGGCGAGCTCGACGCCGATCGCGCCGCCGCCCAGCACGATCAGCGACTCGGGCAGCGTGGCGGCCTCGATCGCCTCGCGGTTGGTCCACAGCGGGGTGCCGGCAAGGCCGTCGATCGGCGGGATCGCCGGCTCGGTCCCGGTGCCGATCACGATGCCGCGGGTCGCGTGGAACACCCGGTCGCCGACCGTGACCTCGTCCGGACCCGTCACGGACGCCCAGCCGCGGACGAAGGTGACGCCCTTGCCGACCAGGCGGTCGACGGCGACCTTGTCGTCCCACGAGTCGGTGGCCTCCTCGCGGATCCGGCGGGCGACCGGCGCCCAGTCCGCACGCACCTCTGACGTGCCGGCGAGGCCGGGCACGCGGCGGGCCTCGGCGAGCGCGTTGCCGGCCCGGATCATCATCTTGCTCGGCACGCAGCCCCAGTACGGGCACTCGCCGCCGACGAGCCGCCCCTCGATCCCCACCACGGTCAGTCCCGCCTCGGCGAGCCGGCCGGCGACCTCCTCGCCGCCGACTCCGAGCCCGACCACGATCACGTCCACGGTTTCCGCCATGGTCCTCACCCTAGGGCGCATCGCCCGCCGGAACCCTCACAAAGCCGTGTCGGGTGACCGGAGCGTGCCGTGCCGAGGGGTATGACAGCAGGCCAGAAACCCTGTCGGGCGATCGGGGCATTCTGGTGATGGGCCAGTGACTTTCGGTGTATGACACCTCATCGTGGTGACTCGAACGCATGGAGTGAGTGCGTTCGTGCTCCATGGATGGGGAGATGCAGATGATGAAGCCGATGACGGGCCGCCGTCGACTGCGCGCTGGCGCGTCGGGGCTGGTGGCCGTCGCGACGTCGTTGGGGCTGCTCGGGGTCGGCGGTCCCGCCGCCGCCGTGACCAGCCCGGAGCCGACCGGCGGGAGCCGGTTGGGCGGTGGCTGGTCAGCCGACGAGTGGCCGGCCGGCGCAGGCACCACGGTCAAGAGCGTACGGTCGATCATCAAGGCCGACAGCGGCGCCGCGGCGTCGCTGACCGGCCAGGGGGTCGGCATCGCGCTGATCGACACGGGGGTCGCCCCGGTCGCCGGGCTGCCGGCGGCGCAGGTCGTCAACGGCCCGGACCTGTCGTTCGAGTCGCAGTCGGGCCAGCTGCGCTACCTGGACACGTTCGGCCACGGCACGCACATGGCCGGCATCATGGTCGGCAACGACGCGGCGTCCGGCACGATCGGCCTGGCCCCGAAGGCGAAGGTGACCTCCGTCAAGGTCGGCACCGCGACCGGCGCCAACGACGTGTCGCAGATGATCGCCGCGATCGACTGGGTCGTGCAGAACCGCAACCACGACCCGGCGAGCCCGATCCGGGTGCTCAACCTCAGCTACGGCACCAGCGGCATGTCGGCCTCGACCGTGGACCCGCTGATGTACGCCGTCGAGCAGGCCTGGCAGGCCGGCATCGTGGTCGTCGTCGCCGCCGGCAACGACGGCAACACCACCACCGCGCTCACGAACCCGGCGATGGACCCGTTCGTGCTCGCCGTCGGCGCGTCGACCACCAACAACACCATCGCCACGAGCGATGACGACCTCGCCTCGTACACCAACAACTCCAACGCGGCCCGCAAGCTCGACATCCTGGCGCCGGGCACGTCGATCGTCTCCCTGCGCGACCCGGGCTCCAACATCGACCGGCAGTACACGTCGGCGCGGGTCGGCGACACGGGCTTCAAGGGCAGCGGCACGTCGCAGGCCGCGGCCGTCACCGCCTCCGCCGTGGCGCTGCTGCTGCAGCAGCGGCCGTCGCTGACCCCCGACCAGGTGAAGAAGCTGCTGACGTCCACCGCGACGACACTGACGACCGGCACCGCCGCGGCCAAGGGCCTGAAGGAGCTCAACGTCTCCGCCGCCGTCGCCGCGGCCACCCCGTCGGCCACGCAGAGCCTCACCAAGGGCACCGGCACCGGCTCGCTGGAGACCACCCGGGGCGGCAACCACCTGTCGTTCAACAACATCGAGCTCAAGGGCGAGCAGTCGATCTTCGGCCCGTTCAACGGCACCGCGTGGGCCAGCCTCGCCGCGCAGAAGACGTCCTGGAACGGCGGCATGTGGATGGGGTACCGCATGGCCGGCGACACCTGGACGGGTGCGGGCGGCACGGGCGGCACCGGCCAGGTCACCGGCTACGCGGGCAAGTGCATCGACGTGCAGAACCGGCAGAGCATCAACGGCACGCCGGTCCAGCTGTACGACTGCAACAACACGCCGGCGCAGTACTGGGTCCTGGCCGCGGACGGCAGCGCGCAGGCGCTCGGCAAGTGCCTGGACGTCACGGGCGCCGGCACCGCCAACGGCACGAAGGTCCAGCTCTACGACTGCAACGGCACGCCGGCCCAGCAGTGGCGGGTCAACACCGCCCGCCAGCTGGTCAACGTCAACGCGAGCAAGTGCCTCGACGTGACCGAGTGGAACTCCGCCAACGGCACCCAGCTGCAGATCTGGGACTGCGGTGACCAGGACAACCAGCGCTGGGTCCCGCCGTCGACGTCGCGCACCTGGGCCGCGGCCTCGTGGCAGGGCTCGCCGTGGACCGGCACCGGCTCCTGGAGCGACCCGGAGTGGTCCGAGCAGTACTGGACCGGTCACTACTGGTCCGGGCACTACTGGAGCGGCCACTACTGGTCCGCCGACGACTGGGCGACGTCCAGCTGGTCGTAGCCTCCCGAAAAACGAAGGGCGCCCCCACCCACGGGGGCGCCCTTCGTGCTGCTACCCGAGCGCCGTTACCCGAGTGCCGCTACCCGAGGACGGCGTCCGACAGCACGGGCCACACCTCGGCGGACCACTCGCCGAAGTCGCGGTCGGTCAGGCAGGCGCAGGCGAGGCCGGCGACCGGGTCGACCCACAGGAACGTGCCGGAGCGGCCGAAGTGACCGTATGTGGCGGGCGAGTTGCGCGACCCCGTCCAGTGCGGCGACTTGCCGTCGCGGATCTCGAAGCCCAGCCCCCAGTCGTTCGGGTCCTGACGGCCGAAGCCCGGCAGTACACCGGAGACCCCCGGGAACTGGACGGTGACGGCCTCCGGCATCAGGTCCGGGACCAGCGCCGGGTCCAGGAGCTCCTGGCCGAGCAGGGCCAGGTCCGACAGCGGCCCCCGCGCCCCGGCGGCGGGCGAGCCTTCGAGGGTGGTGCCGCCCATGCCGAGCGGTCGCAGCACCGACTCGGTGAGCAGCTCCGCGAACGTGCCGCCGGTGCGGGTCAGCACGAAGTCGGCGAGCAGCTCGAACCCGCGGTTGGAGTAGATCCGCTTCCGGCCGGGCGCGGCGACCTGCGTGTCGTCGTCGAACGCGACCCCGGAGGTGTGGGCCAGCAGGTGCCGGACCGTGGCGCCCTCCGGGCCGGCGGGCTCGTCGAGCAGGACGTCGCCCTTGTCGACCGCGACGAGCACCGTGAGCGCCGTCAGCAGTTTCGTGACGGACGCCCACGGCAGGGGGTCGTCCGGACCGGTGCGGTCGCGGATCCCTTCGGGACCCACGACCGCGACCGATGCGGTGGTGACTGGCCAGGTGCTGACGAGATCAAGTGCGCTCACGCTCTCGAACCTACGGCAGCGCGGCCCGGGCTCTACGGCAGGGCGTTCAGGAACGGTTCCTGGGTGTTCATGAACTCCCAGGAGTAGTACCGGTCCCAGTTGATCGACCAGGTCATCAGGCCGCGGAAGTTGGGCGAGGTGCCGCCGCGCAGGGTGTACCCGCCGCAGCCGGTGCCCTTGACGAGGCAGTTCACGGCCGCCTGGACGACCGCGGGGGCGACGTAGCCGTTGCCCGCGCTGACCGCCGCCGGCACGCCGAAGGCGATCTGGTCCTCGCGCAGCCCCGGGAACGTCTGACCGGTGTTGGCGACCGGGAAGCCGGCCTTCATCATGTCGGTCATCGCGATGTGGAAGTCGGCGCCGCCCATCTGGTGGTACTGGTTGTCCAGGCCGGTGATCGGGCCGGAGTTGTAGTCCTGGACGTGCAGCACGGTGAGGAAGTCCCGCACCGCGTGGATGACCGGCAGGTAGGACCCGGCCCGGTTGTCGCCCTGGGTCGTGCCGCCGTAGAACTGGTAGCCGAGCTGCACGAAGAACGTCTCCGGCGCCATCGTCAGCACGAACTTCGTGCCGTACTTCGCCTTCAGCGACTTGAGCGCGGAGATCAGGTTCACCACGACCGGGGTCGTCGGGTTGCGGAAGTCGGCGTCACCGGCGTTCAGGTAGAGCGAGTGGCCCTCGAAGTCGATGTCGAGGCCGTCCAGGCCCCACCGGTCGATGATCGCGCTGACCGAGTTGACGAACGCGTCGCGGGCGCCGGCGGTGGTGAGCTGCACCTGGCCGTTCTGACCGCCGATGGAGATCAGGACCTTCTTGCCCTGGGCCTGCTTCGCCTTGATCGCGGCGAGGAACTCCGCGTCGGACTCGACGTTCGGGCACTCGGCGACCGGGCAGCGGTTGAACCGGATGTCGCCGGACGTCACCGAGGTCGGCTCGCCGAACGACAGGTTGATGATGTCCCAGGCGGCCGGGATGTCGGCCATCCGCACGTAACCGGAGCCGTTGGCGAAGCTGGCGTGCAGGTAGCCGATGAGCGCGTGCTTCGGCAGCCCGGTGACCGGCGGCTGGGACGTGGACGGCGACGGCGACGTGGACGGGGACTTCGAGGGCGACTTCGACGGCGACGGGCTGGCGCTCGGGCTCTTGCTCGCCGTGGGCGACGCGGTCGTCGGGCTCGGCTGACCGCCGGGGCCGTCGAGGGAGATGTCGTCGGCCTGGTACGCGCCGGTGCCGTACCAGCCGTGGATGAACACCTGCACCGACGTCTGGCCGGCGGCGGTGGTGAACGGCACGGTGAGCTTGCTGTAGGCGGTCCCGCTGGTCCACGTGGACGCGCCGCCGGTGATGCCGAGGTACACGTAGGAGCCGCGGACCCAGCCGGTGAGCGTGTAGGCGGTGCTCGGCTGGACGGCGACGGTCTGCGTGCACTGGGCGGTGTCGGACGCGGTGGCGTTGCCGTTGAGCGCGTAGGACCCGGAGTGGACCGGGCTGGTCACGGCCCCGGACCCGGTGCCGGTACAGGACCACCCGGACAGGTTTCCGCTCTCGAACCCGGGGTTGGTCAGCAGGTTGGCGGCGTAGGCGTTGGTCGTGACGAGCAAACCGGTCACCAGCAGGGTCGCGGCGCCGAGGATGAGCGCTATGCGCTTGCGCTTCATGGGGGTGTCCTCCATCGACGGTGCTCGCCATTATTAGGTTTCTTTACTGTTCCTGTCCAGTGGTGAAATGATCGGCATGGACAACCTGTTCCACGACAACATGCTCTGGCCGACGGTCGTGGTGCTGCCGAAACGCACCGGATGGTCGCTGTGGGGCGGCAACGCGGACGACGGCAGCGACTTCCTGCTGCCGGTCGGGCCGCGGTACGCGCTGTTCGACACCGCCGACGGGCTCTGCGACCACGTGCGCCGCGACGGGTCCGCGCACGTGCTCTCCCAGACCTTCGGCTGGGCCGGACTCCGCAAGGGGCTGCGCGGTCCGACCCCGGACGTCTCGGAAGCCTGCGAGTTCCGGCTGGACCGCCTGGCGAAGTGGTCACCACACGAGGAGGAGAGCGCCGGCGGGCTCGTCGACTGCCTCGACCTCATCCGCGACCTGGGCCGCCAGTTCGACGACGCCCTGCTGACCGACCTCAGCGAACCGGGCGGCGCACTACGCCAGCTCTACGACAACCTGTGGGGCGAGCTGTGGGGCGACGCACCGAAGCTGCACCCCGAGCGGGTCGCGAAGGCCGCGAAGCAGGCGGTCGCCCGGGTAGCCACCCTCGCCACCTGGAACCCGGCCGCCTGACCCGGCGCTCGACCGGCCTTTGCGCTGTTCATCTGCCGTTTACCTCAAACCCGCGCGGGTAGCTGCGTGCTCAGAACCTGGGCCTAAGGAGGTCGCCATGACCACGCAGACCAAGGCCGCTCCCCGCACCCGGCGGACCCGCAAGGACGATGCGACGGCCCAGCCGAAGGGCGCTGAAGCCGCCACGGCGGAGCCCACGCAGACCAAGGCCGCTCCCCGCGCCCGGCGGACGCGTCGCACCGAAGTGACGGCACGGCCGCACGGCACCGACGGCACGGCCGCCCACCCCATGCGGACGGCCGCCCATCAGGTCACCGACCACAACAGCACCCACCTGAGCGTGCCGAAGCTGGGCACCGTCCAGCTGCCCCCGGCCGACGAGCTCGCCTTCCTGGGCGGCATCGGCGTCCTGGCCGTGCTGGGCGCCATCGAATGGCCGGTGGCCGTCGTCGTAGCGGCCGGCCACACGCTGGCGACGAACCGGCGCAACAAGGTCGTGCACGAATTCGGCGAGGCGCTGGAAAAGGTCTAGCCAGGTGGCGCTGCTCGACCTGGTGCGGACCCCGTCCCGGCTGGTGGCCGGGGCGGCCCGCGCCGCCGCCGGCCGGTCCCCGGGCGAGCCGGTGACCACCGACCGCGTCGCCGTCGACGCCCCGGGCGTCGGCCGCCCGGACGCGGCCGAATACCGGACAGCGCTGGGCACCGCGCTGCGGCAGGTGCCCGGCGTCTCGTGGGCGGTGGTCAACGCCCCGTTGCAGCGGGTCGTGCTGGGCATCACCCGGCCCGCGCCCACCCGCGCGCAGCTCACCGCGGCGGTGCGGGCGGTGCGGGAGCGGTACCCCGGCATCCACGACGGGCCGGCCGACCGTGCGCCGGCACCGGATCACCCCGCGGCCCTGGAGCGGGCCGCCACGGCCCTGGTCGCCGACGCCGCCGGCCTGGTGGTCGCCACCTTCGGCCGCATCGCCCGGCACGTGCCCGGCGCCGTCGAGGCCGCCTCCCTCGTCCCCTTCGTCGACACCCAGCCGAAGCTGCGGGCCGTCCTCGAACGGGCGCTCGGCCGCGACCGGACCGACTCCGTGCTCGCGCTCAGCAACGCCGCGGCGCAGGGCCTGGTCGGCGGCGTCTCCGGGCTGGGCGTGGACGCGGCCGTGCGCGTCGGCCAGCTGGCCGAGGCCCGGGCCAGGCGCGACGCCTGGCGCGCCGAGCCGGCGCTGCTGCGCACGCCCCAGCGGGCCGCCGCCGACCCGGTCGTCACCGAACGGCCCAGCCCCCTGCCCGACGGGATCGTCGAGCACTACGCGCCGCGCAGCGTCGCCGTCGGCGCCGGGGCGGCCGGCGTCGCGCTGGCCGCCGGTGGCGCCGGGCGGGCGGCCGCGATCGCGGTGGCCGGCCTGCCCAAGGCCCCCGGGGCCGGGCGGGAGTCCTTCGCCGCGCAGCTGGGCCGCACGCTCGCCGGCCGCCGCGCGCACGTGATGGACCCGCGCGTCCTGCGCCTGCTCGACCGCGTCGACACGGTGATCCTCGACCCGGCCGTCCTGACCACGGGCCGGCTCATGGTCCAGGAGGTGCATCCCCTGCCCGGCGCCGACCCGGAGGAGGTCCGCCTCCAGGCCCAACGGCTGTTCAGCGCCGAGGCGACCGACCAGCCGGTGGAGCAGGACGGCTGGCTGCTCGGACCGGTCGACCAGTTGCGGCTGCGCGGCCGGACCGGCGTCCGGACGCGGCAGCGCCTGCACCGTGACGGCGCCGCGCACGTGCTCGGGCTCGCACACGGCACCCGGCTCGAGGCGCTGGTGAGCCTCGTGCCCCAACCGGCCGCCAGCGCCGACGCGCTCATCGCGGCGGCCCGGCGCAGCGGCACCAGGCTGATCTTCGCCGGCGGCCGCCCCCGAGGGGCCGAGCGGATCGACGCCGGCGACATTCCCGGCCGCGGGCACCTGCTCGGCAACGTCCGCGAGCTGCAGGCCGACGGTCACGTGGTGCTGCTGGTCTCCGACCAGGCCGCCGCGCTGGCCGGCGCCGACGTCGGCATCGGGGTGCACGGGCCGGACGCCCGGCCGCCCTGGGGCGCGCACGTGCTGGCCGGCGACGTCCTGGAGACCGCCGCCCTGCTCATCGACGCGATCGACGTCGCCCGGCGGGTCGGCCGGCACGGCGTCCGCCTGGCCGAGTCCGGCTCCGCGATCGGCGCGATCACCACGATCACCGGCGCGCCCCGGGGCGCGGCCCGGCGGGCCCTGCTCGCCGTCAACGGCGCCGCCGCCCTGTCCGTGGTGCAGGGCGTGTGGGCCGCCGCCGAGCTCGCCCGCCGGCCGATCTCGCCGCCCGTGTCCAGCACCGCGTGGCATGCGCTGCCCGCCGGCAAGGTCCTGAAGCTGCTCGAATCCACCGGCGGCGGGCTGCCCACCCGGGCGGCGCTGCGCCGGCACCGTCCCGACGCGCAGATCAGCCAGCCCAGGCCCAGCCTCATGCGGTCCTTCGCCGAGGAGCTGGCCAACCCGCTGACCCCGATCCTCGCCGGCGGCGCGGCCCTGTCCGCGGCGATCGGCTCCCTGGTCGACGCCGGCATCGTGCTGGGCGCCAGCGGCATCGGCGCGGTGGTCGGCGCGGTCCAGAAGACGGTGACCGACCGTGCCGTCGCGGAGCTGCTGGCCCGCTCGGCGGTGATGGCCACGGTCCGCCGCGACGGCCGGCCGGTGCGCCTGCCCGCCGACCAGCTGGTGCCCGGCGACGTCGTCCAGCTGGCGCCCGGCGACGTCATGCCCGCCGACTGCCGGCTCATCGAGGCGCAGGCCCTGGAAATGGACGAGTCCTCACTGACGGGCGAGTCGATGCCGGTGGCCAAGCGCACCGAACCGGTCCTCGCCGCCGACGTCGCCGACCGCACCTGCATGGTGTACGAGGGCTCGACGGTGACGGCCGGCCGGGCGGTCGGCGTCGTGGTCGCCACCGGGGCGGCGACCGAGGCCGGTCGCAGCATGGCCACCGCCGCCCAGGCGGCACCGGCCACCGGCGTGGAGGCGCGGCTCGGGCAGATCACCCACACCACGCTGCCGATCGCGCTGGGCTCGGGCGCCGCCGTCATGGCCGCCGGGCTGCTGCGCGGCCGCCCGGTGCGCGACACCATCGGCGCCGGCGTGGGACTGGCCGTGGCCAGCGTCCCGGAGGGGCTACCGTTCCTGGTCAGCGCCGCGCAGCTGGCCGCGGCCCGCCGGCTGTCCCGCCAGGGCGCGCTGGTCCGCAACGCCCGGACGATCGAGGCGCTGGGCCGGGTGGACGTGCTGTGCTTCGACAAGACCGGCACCCTGACCCAGGGCCACATCCGGCTGGCGGCCGTCGCCGACGCCGCCACGATCCGGCCGGTGGACGGCCTGGACCCGGCGCACCGGGCGGTGCTCGCCGCCGGCCTGCGCGCCACCCCCGCCCCCACCGGCGGCCAGCCGCTGCCCCACATCACCGACCGCGCCGTGCGCGGCGGCGCGGAGGACGCGGCCGTCGACGAGTCCGCCGGCGCGCCGGGCTGGCAGGCGCACACGACGCTGCCGTTCGAGCCCAGCCGCGCGTACCACGCCACGGCCGCGACGACGACCGCCGGCCGCCTGCTGTCCGTCAAGGGCGCGCCCGAGCTCGTGCTCGCCCGCTGCACCACCTGGCGCGCCGGCCCCCGCGAGGAGCGGCCGCTCACCGGCGCCGGCCGCCGCCGCGTCCGCCAGCAGCTGGAGCGGCTCACCCGGCAGGGTTTCCGCGTCCTCGCCGTGGCCGAGACCCACAGCCCCGCGGAGGGTGACCTGACCGACGACGCCGTGGCCCGACTGTGCTTCCTCGGCTTCCTCGCCCTCGCCGACCCGGTGCGCTCGACCGCCGGCGCCTCGCTGGACGAGCTGCGCACGGCCGGCGCGCAGATCGTCATGATCACCGGGGACCACCCCGCCACCGCTGAGACCATCGCCGGCGAGCTCGGCCTGCTCAACGGGCACCGGGTCGTCACCGGCGCCGACATCGACGCCCTGGACGACCGGGCGCTGCGCGACCTCGTGCCCAACATCGCGGTGGTCGCCCGCGGCACGCCGGCCCACAAGGTCCGGGTGGTGCAGGCCTTCCAGGCCAACCAGCGGGTCGTGGCGATGACGGGCGACGGCGCCAACGACGCCCCCGCCATCCGCCTCGCCGACGTCGGCATCGCGCTCGGCCAGCGCGGCACCCCCGCCGCCCGGGCCGCCGCCGACCTCGTCGTCACCGACGACCGCCTGGAGACCATCATCGCCGCGCTGGTCGAAGGCCGCGCCATGTGGCGGGCCGTGCGGGAGGCGCTCGGCATCCTCGTCGGCGGCAACCTCGGGGAGATCGGCTTCACCGTCCTCGGCGCCTCCCTCACCGGCGCCTCACCGCTCAACGCCCGGCAGCTGCTGCTGGTCAACCTCCTCACCGACCTCGCGCCGGCCCTGGCGGTCGCGCTGCGCCGGCCGGACTCCGGCGCCAACGGTGTGCTGCTGCGCGAGGGCCCGGAGGCCTCGCTCGGCGCCGCGCTGACCCACGACATCGCGCTGCGCGCGGCGGCCACCGTCACCGGCGCGACCGGCGCGTGGGTCGCCGCCGCCACCCTCAGCGGCCGCGGTGTGCGGGCCCGCACCGTCGCATTGGCCGCGCTGGTCGGCACGCAGCTCGGCCAGACCCTGCTCGTCGGGTGGACCAGCCCCGGCGTCCTCGTCGCGAGCCTCGGCTCCGCCGCCGTGCTGGCCGGTGTCGTCCAGACCCCCGGCCTGAGCCAGTTCTTCGGCTGCACCCCGCTGGGCCCGGTCGGCTGGGGCATCGCCACCACCGCCGCGACCACCACGATGCTCGCCTCCGCGGCGGCCCCCGTACTGGCGCGCCGGCTGCCGCCGGAGCTGACGGCGCGGCTCACGGAGGCGCTGCACCCGGAGCGCCTGGCCGAACTCGCCGGGCGCGTGCTGCCCGCCCACGTGCTGGCCCCGCACCCCCACTGAGGCGCGCGACAAAGTCGGGTGCCGGCTGTCCGGTCCGTCGGTACGCTCGCCGGCGTGAGCAGGAGGGTCAAGGCGCCGAGCACGGCACGGCTGCTGGGGATCCTGGCCAACGCCGCGCAGGTGCGCATCGTCGACGCCGGGCCCCACGAGGTCGACCACGCCGACGCCGCCAGAATCGTGGTCACCGGCGGCGACATCGCGGGGCTCGCGCGGGTGCTGAGCGTCGTGGACGGCGGCGTCAGGGACAGCGAGCACTGCTGGTGTGGTGACCGGCCCACGATGGTCGTGGCCGGCGCCGACGGTCGCGAGCTCGCCCGGTGGACCGTGCACGGTCAGACGCGGCTCAGCGGCCTCGGTGACCGCGCCGCCGAGCTGCGCGACGCCCCCGCGCTCATCGGATGGCTGGCGGAGCACGGCCTGACCGGTCCACGGGACGCCCAGCTCAGGGCCGCCCGTGCGGCGGCGGACAGCGAGGCGCGGCGGGTTCGCTGGGTGGCGGCCGCGCCGCTCGGCCTGCAGTACTTCGCCGAGGCCGTGACCCGGCGGGAGCACCACGCCGAGGAGCGGCTGGCCGTCATGCTGGCGCGCCGGATTCCGGACCTGACGGACCGGATCCGGGCGCTGGTCACCTGGGCCGGCGTGCCGGCACGCGAGGACTTCGACACCTTCTGGCACGAGCTCGTGCCCCGGCGGCTCCTGCTCGCCGAGCCCACCGGGGCGATCTTCGACGCGTTGGCGGCGGCTCCGCTGTCGGCGGGCCAGCTCGACGGCGCGGCGGAGCTGTTCACGTGCCTCGAGTGGACCCGGCCGTTGCGGGCCGGGATCCCGGAGCCGCTGCGGGCCCAGTTGATCGCCCACGTGACCGCGACCGGGACGGAGTCGATGCTGTTCCGGATGCGGCACGGCTACGGCACCGCCCCTGGGGAGCCGGCGACGTCAGCCGACGGCCGGGAGGGCGTCACCGCGGCGCATGGCGGCGAGGTGCTCCGGGGGGATGGCGCGGCGGGTGGTGCGCCGGTAGCGCCAGACCTGGGCGGCGCCGAGGGCCCACAACACGTACTGGACGGCGAAGGCCCACTTGAACGCCGGCAGCGACGGGTGGGCGGCGCCGGCCGGGGTCTGCGCGTCCAGCAGCACGCCGATGGCGATGATGACCAGGATCGAGGCGACGAACCCGCCCACGTTGACGATGCCGGTCGCGCCGCCGATGCGGGCCGCCGGGTTGAACGAGCGGGCGTAGTCGAAGCCGATCATGGAGCCGGGACCGTTCACCGCGAGCACCAGGACCAGGGCGGTGAGCACGGCGACGGGGGCGCGGCCCGGCCACAGCAGCACGACCGCCCAGGCGAGCGCCGAGCTCCCGACGATCGCCAGGACCAGGGTCGAGCGGTGATAGGGCAGCCGGCCGCAGAAGTGCCCGACGACGGGGCCGAGCACGATGCCGCCGACGGTCAGCAGCGACAGCAGCAGCGCGGCGGTCGCCGGGGCGAGGCCCTCCCCCTGCGTCAGGAACGGATAGCCCCACAGCAGCGCGAACACGCTGCCGGAGAACGACGACACGAAGTGCGTCCACAGCCCGAGCCGCGTGCCCGGATGCTCCCACGACGCCTTCAGGGCCCGGTCCGACACCGCTGGCTTCGTCGGCTCCTGTACCGGTGAGTCCCGCAGACTCACTGCCACGAGCGCGATCGCGGCGGCGCCGAGCGCGGCCGCGCCGAGGAACGTGGCGGTCCAGCCCGCGTCGCGCAGCAGCACGACCAGCGGCACCGCCGACGACAGCGCACCGAGCTGCCCGACCATGCCGGTGAGCTGCACCATCAGTGGGTTGCGGCGCGGCGGATACCACAGCGCGACGATCCGCAGGACGCTGATGAACGTCATCGCGTCGCCGACGCCGATCAGCACGCGGGCCGCGACCGCCGGCCCGATGTCGTGCGCGTAGGCGAACAGCAGCTGCCCGGCGACCATGAGCAGCCCGCCGCCGACGAGCATGCGCCGCGACCCGAACCGGTCCAGCAGGACCCCGACCGGGATCTGCATGCCCGCGTACACGGCCAGCTGCGCCACGGACAGCAGCGCCAGCAGCGACGTGCCGACCCCGAACCGGTCCGCTGCGGCGACCCCGGCGACCCCGAGCGACGAGCGGTGGAAGACCGCGATGATGTACGCGGTGAGCCCGATGACCCACATCAGATGACGACGCATAGCGGGACTGACGTTAGCCCTGTCGCCGCCTGAACAGGGGCAGGTGTGACGCCCCTCAAGTGTGGGCTTGCGGACACCCCATACGCTGTTCAGGTCCGCTTTGCCCAGCTGCTTGAGGACCCGTGCGATGAGCGACCTGATCGCCACACCCATCCGGTGGGAGCACTCGGGTGACGGCGAGTTCCCCTACCACGCCGAGATCGACGGGCGCAGCCTCACCGTGCGGGTCAACGACTTCCCGGCGGAGCCGCTGTACACCCTCATCGTCGACGGATCCGAGATGGTCGACCTCGACGACTGGCCCACCGTGTGGCGCCGCCCGCCGGCGCCGGCGCACCTGCTGGACCTGATCGCCCGGCCGATCACCACCGACCTGTTGTGGACGTGGGCGCGGCGGATCTGCGGCGTCACCACCGAGCACCCCGCCGAGGTCGCCGCGCTGCTGGGGCTGCCCGCACCGACGCAGGACGACTTCGGCCGGCTGTTCGTGCAGCCGAGCCCGCCCGGCACCGCGCGCCTCGAGCTGTCCTTCGACCGGGCGGGGCTGTCCGCGGTCGTCATCCACTTCGTCGAGCCGACCCTGACCCGGGCGGAGCTCGACGCCTGCTTCGGCCCCAGCGGCGACGTGCCCCGCGTCCACTGGGACTCCGCGCACGTGACCGCCCACCGGATCACCGCGCCGGACGCGCCGCTGTCGTGCACCCTGCTGGCGTCCTACGGCTCCGAGCCGGCGCCGCCGACCGGGGCGTTCCAGCTCACGCTGCGCCGCGACCACGGCTGAGCGTCAGGTTTCGCGCCGGGGCCACGTCAGGTTTCGCGCCACGGGTACACGGGCTCGCCGAACGGCTCCAGGGAGCAGTCCCAGGCGTTCCAGCCCTGCTGCGTGACCTTGCCGTCGGCGTACGCATAGGCCCAGGTGGAGCCGTCCTCGCCGGTGCAGCTGACCGTGCCTGCGCGGACGAACGGCGCCAGCTCCACGTAGAACGCGGTCGCCTGCTCCGACCACTTCGCGTCGCCCTGCTCGTCCCGCGCGAACTCGATCCAGTCACCGTCCCGCACGACCTGCGCCGCACCCACCCAGGCGAGGTCGGCGACCGTGCCCGCGTCCGGACAGATCTCCTCGCTGAACCAGCCGTCCCGCACGGCCAGCGCGGCCCTGATCGCGGTGGCGGCGGCGACGTCGTCCGCGGCCGGCAGGTGCAGCCTGCCCGTGGGCCGCACGGAGTACCCCATCCGCAGGTTCTACCACTCACGGCCGGGCGCTCGCGACATCGGCCTCGGCGACCGCCGCATCGATGCGGGCGTTGGTGAGGGCGGACGCGGCGTACCCGCCGGCGGCGAGGGTCAACAGGGCCGCGACGAGGATCGGGGTCCGCAGGTCGCCGGCGTCCGCGAGCAGGCCACCGGCGAGCGCGCCCAGCGGCATGACGCCCCAGGCTACGACCCGGTAGACGCCGATCGTGCGGCCGAGCAGCGCGTCCGGGGTCAGGCGCTGCCGCAACGACCCGTAGACGACGTTCCACACCAGGATCGCCCACCCGGTCAGCGCCCACGCGAACGCCGCCACGTACATGTTCCGGGTCGCGGCCGCGAGGAGCATCCCGAGGCCGGTGACGGTCGCCGCGAGGACCATCGCCCGCCCGCGGCCGGTGCGTCCCGCGACCCGGGCGGCGGTCTGGCTGCCGACGAGCCCGCCGACGGAGGCGGTCAGCAGGAACGCGCCGAACGCGGCCTCGGGCACGTCGAGGGTCTCCCGGGTCCACAGCGCGACGAGGGCGGTGGCCATCGCGTTGGCGAACCCGAGCCCGATCACCACGGAGAGCATCGCGCGGTGGACGGGGTGGCCGCGCACGAACCGCAGCGCCTCGCCGATCGCCCGCCCCATCGGCGCGGTCCCGTCGGCCTGGGCGGCGCGGTACGTGCCGGGCAGCGCGAGCATGAGCGCCGCGGCGACCGCGTAGCAGGCGACGTTGACGCCGAACGCTCCGCTCGCGGTGACCGCGAACACTGCGCTCGCGATGGGCGGGGCGACGAAGCTCTGGACGAGCATGTCCGCGCCCTGCAGCCGGCCGTTGGCGGCCTCGAGGCGGTCCCGCTCGACGACGGCCGGCACCATCGACAGGACCGACGTGTCGTACACCGTCTCGCCCGCGCCGAGGACGACGACCACGCCGTACAGCAGCCACAACGACATCGTGTCGGTGGCGACGGCCGCGAGCAGTGCCGCCAGGACCGCGGTGCGCACGATCCCGACGAGCAGCGCCAGCCGCCGCCGGTCATACCGGTCGACGAGGACGCCCGCGGGCAGCCCGAGCAGCAGCCACGGCACGAACCCGAGGGCCGTCAGCGCGGAGAACGCCACCGGGTCGCTGGTCAGCCGCGCGGCGAGCAGCAGGATCGCGACCCGGTACACGCCGTCGCCGAGGTTGCCCGCGGCGGCGGCCGCCCACAGCCGGTGGAACCGGCTCAGCTCGATGCGTCCTGCCACGCCGCCACCCTAGAGCCCCGCGACGTCCCGCGCCGCGTCGGCGACGGCCCGGAAGTCCTTCTTCAGGATGGCGCCGTGGTTGCTGGCCCAGTGCGCCCCGACGAACGCGCCGTAGGACCAGCCGACCAGCAGCGCCCGGTCGACGCCCCGGGCCGCGAGGACGGCGTCGACGTCGCGGACGGCGGCCTCGAACGAGTAGTCCTGCGAGCGTCGCGACTTGCCGCGGGCCCGCTCGCCGTTCATGGCATCTCCCTCGGGTGTGTGGGGTTCGGGGGCTGCGGGCGTCTTTCGTCGTTTTTCGTCGTTCAGAGGCTGCGGGCGTCGATGTCGCCGTGGGCGGTGGTGGCGTGGATGGTCAGCTCGGGGGTGCCGGCGTTCTTGAGCGCGTTGTGCACCCGGCCGTGGCCCGTGCCGGCGTCCAGGGAGGCGTCGATGCCGGCGGCGGCGCGGACGGTCACGTCGCCCATCTGGGTGCGCAGGACGACCGCGCCGCGCACGGCCTCGGCGACGTTGATGTCGCCCCGCATGGTGCTGATCTCGGCCGGCCCGGTGAGCCGCCCGACCGTGACGTCGCCGTCGTGGGCGGACAGGCGCGCGCTCGCCGCCTCGTCGAGCTTCACCGCGCGGTACAGGCCTTCGGCGGCGACGTCGCCGAGCCGGCCGACGCCCCGGAACTCGGTGGCGGCGGCCTTCACCTCGACCCGCGAGCCGGCGGGGACCCGCACCGTCACCTCGACCGACCCGGCCGAGCTGCCGGCGGGGGCCTTGACCCGCAGGACACCGTCGCCGAACTCGACCTGGGTCTGCTCGGCCGACTGCACGTCGCGCCGCTTGCCCGCGTCGGCGGGAAGCACCTCGACGGTGGTGTCGGCCCGGTCGGCCGCGATGACCTGGATCCGGCCGGCGGGGACCTCCAGGACGGCGGTGACGGCGGCGGGGCTGTCGAACTGCTGCATGGCGTTCTCCTCGTGTCGTTGTTCTTTCCAACACCGGAAACGCTACTTTGCGTTCGCACTTCGGGCAACGTCTGCGTTGCGTCCGTCTCACATATCCGCAGTTCAACGCACTGAATTCGTTGCATTGGGTGTACGGCTAACGCAATGCGTTGCACTCGTTGCGTTGCATTGGACTGTCGGCGAACGCTACGCTGGACGTACCGGACGAAGGGAGACGGCGGTGCCGGGAGGCAGGCTCACACAGCAGGAGCGGCAGCAGATCGCCGGCGGCCTCGCCGACAGCCTCGCCTACGCGGAGATCGCCCGGCGGCTCGACCGCCCCACGTCGACCATCACGCGTGAGGTGATGCGCAACGGCGGCCCCACCGCGTACCGCGCCGACCTCGCCCACCGCGCCACCGAACGCCGCGCCCACCGCCGCCGGCAGGCACCATCCGCCGGACCGCGGGCCCTCGCCCAGGGCAACGGACGCGACGACGGCGCGGTCCGCGAATACGAGGAGACCTTCACCACCCTGCTGATGCAGCAGGGCCTGCCGAAGATGGTGGCCCGGGTGCTGACCTGCCTCTTCATCGCCGACGCCGGCAGCCTCACCGCCGCGCAACTCGTCCAGCACCTGCAGATCAGCCCGGCGTCGGTGTCCAAGGCCATCGCGTTCCTCGAGCAGCAGGGCCTCATCCGCCGCGAACGCGACGACCGCCGCCGCGAGCGCTACTTCGTCGACGACGACGTCTGGTACCAGTCGACGATCGCCAGCGCCCACGGCATCGGCCAGGTGGCCGCCACCGCCCGCCAGGGCGTCGCCGTCCTCGGCCAGGGCAGCCCCGCCGCCGTCCGCCTCGAGAACATCGCCCGCTTCAGCGACTTCATCAGCGAGAGCATCCTCCGCGCCGCCGAACAGGTCCGCGAGATCCTCCACACGAAGCCGGACACGCACTGACGCCGCGCCGTTCGAGCCGCGGCGGGCGTCCGGAGTAGGGTCTCGGAGTGAACGTCGTGCACGGGGTCATCACCGCCGGCGGCCGGCTCGCCTACTGGGCCGAGACCACCCCAGGCCCGGCCTCAGGCCTGCGCCGCCGCCCCAGGCGGGCGGTCCCCCACCCGTTCGCGGTCCTGCCCCCGCTCCCCGGCGACGTCGCCACCGCCGACCTGGCCCTGCCGACCACCGGCGCCCGCCCGCTGCCCTCCCCCACCCTCACCTCACCGGCCGCCACCGACCGCGACCCGGACACCACCGGCACGATGCTGTGGACCGTCCCGATCGTGTACGCCCCACCCGGCACCGACCTCGAAGCCGCCCTCACCGCCGACGACGCCCCCGACTCCGCCATCGTGGCGGCCCCGTCGATCGGCGCGCTGACGGACCTCGTCACGTTCGCCGCCGACCTGGTGCACCGGGGCCGCGTCCTCCCCGACCTCCTCGACCACCCGATCGAGGCCCGCTGGCGCCCCGTCCTGTGGGCCGACGACGCCATCACGTTCGAGTCCCTGTGCCGCTCCCTGCCGGGCGCCGCCTTCGCCGCCGCCGACTGGACCCCCGACGAGGCCGCCCGCGCCGCGCTCAACCACCAGGTCGACGCCCTCGTCCGCGCCGCCCTCACCAACCGCCCCATCGTCACCGACGCCGCGGTCCGCCAGGACGGCACCGTCCGCGCCTGGCTGGCCGCCCTCACCTCCCCCGACCCCACCCTCCGCGAACGCCCAACCCCGCACAGCAGCCCCGCACCGACCGGCGGCAGGCTGAGCAATCGCACACCGAACACCGACCCCACCCTCCACGAACACCTGCCCCCGAACGGCAGTCGCCCGCCGAACAACGACGGCACACCAAGTGGCGGCACCACGCCAAGCACCAGCAGCGAACCGAACAGCGGCGACGCACCGAGCAACAGCCACCCGCCAACCACCATCGGCGCACTGAACGCCTCCAGCCCGCCGAGCACCGAGAGCGGCAACACGTCAAGCCACAGCCGCCCGCCGAGCAACGACAGCGCACCGAACAGCGGCAGCGCACCGGGCTACAGCGACACGGTGAGCGACAGCGACGCACTGAACGGCGACAGCACACCGAACGGCAGCGGCGACGACGAGCCGAGCAACAGCAGCACGGCAAGCAGCAGCGTGCTGAGCAATGGCGGCGCACTGAACGCCTCCGGTGCGCCGAGCAACGACAGCGCACCGAACAGCGACACCCCGAGCAATCGCGACTTGCCAAGCAACAGCAACGCATCAAACGCCGACAGCGCACCGGGCAGCGGCGACGCACTAACCGGCGACCGCACGCCAAGCAACGGCAACGCGCTGAATGCCGCCAACGTGCCGAACATCAGCAGCGCGCTGGGCAGCGGCGGCGCACTGGACGCCGACGGCACGCCGAACGGCGGTGGGCTGAGCAACGGCAGCACCGCAAGCAGTGGCGGGCTGAGCAACAGCGGCGTGCCGAGCAGCAGCGAGCCGAGCGACACCGAACCGAGCGACGGCGGTGGGCTGAGCAATGGCAGCACGGCAAACAGGGGCGTGCCGAGCAGCAGCGAACCGAGCAGCAGCGGCGGGCTGAGCGGCGACGGTGTGGGTGGCGTGGGTGGATTGGTGGGGCGGGCCGTGCGGGAGAGCACGGACGTGCGGCGGGTGCGGGACGAGATCCGGCGGTGGGCGGAGAGTGGGCGGCCGGCGGCGGTGCGGTTGTGCTTCCGGTTGACGTTCGTCGAGGAGTTCGACGAGGACGAGGAGGAGGACGACGCCGTCGGGGCGGCGGCCGGTGAGGCGGGGGTGCGGGTCGACGACGGGCGGGACGTGTCGGGGTGGCTGGTGGAGTTCATGTTGCAGCCGGTCGCGGAGCCCGGGCTGCTCGTGCCGGCCAAGGACGTCTGGCGCAGCGGGGCGTCGCCGCTCTTCCGGTGGGTCGACTATCCGCAGGACGTGCTGCTGGCGGACCTCGGCAGGGCGAGCCGGCTCTGGCCCGAGCTCGACGAGGCGCTGCACCAGGCGCGCCCCGAGCAGCTGCGGCTGGACACGATCGGCGCCTACGGCTTCCTGCGGCACGCGGGGATCCTGCACGACGCGGGCTTCGGGGTGCTGCTGCCCGCGCAGTGGCAGCGGCGGCAGGATCTGGGGCTGACGCTGACGACGCACTCGGCGCAGCCCGCGGCCCCGGTGCTGCGGGACACGACGGCGAACCGGGCCGCGATCGTGCGCTACCGGTGGGGGCTCGCGATCGGTGACGAGTTCCTCAGCGAGGCGGACCTGCGGGCGCTCGCGCGGGCGAAGGTGCCGCTGGTGCGGCTGCGCGGCCGCTGGGTGCACCTCGACCGGGAGAAGCTCCGCGCCGGCCTCGCCTTCCTCGCCCGGGGCGGGCAGGGGCACATGTCGGCCGGTGAGGCGATGCGGCTCGTCAGGCTCGTCCCCGAGGGCGACCTGCCCCTGCCGGTCACGGGCGTCGACGGCACGGGATGGCTCGCGGACCTGCTGACGGGCCGGGCCGTGGAGCGCCTGGAGCTGCTGGAGCCGCCCGCGTCCCTCGCCACGACGCTGCGGCCCTACCAGCGCAAGGGCCTGTCGTGGCTGGCCTTCCTCGACGGGCTCGGCGTCGGGGCGCTGCTCGCCGACGACATGGGCCTCGGCAAGACCGTGCAGGTCCTGGCGCTGGAGGCGCTGCTGCGCGAGCGCGGCGCCCGGCCGCCGACGCTGATCGTGTGCCCGCTGTCGGTGCTCGGCAACTGGCGGCGCGAGATCGGGCGTTTCACGCCGGGCCTGCGGGTCGCCGTCCACCACGGCACGGAACGGGCGGCGGACGAGCTCGACGCCGACCTGGTCCTCACCACCTACCAGGTCGCGACCCGGGACGTGGACCGGCTGGCGGCGCGGGACTGGGACCGGATCGTGCTCGACGAGGCGCAGCACGTGAAGAACAGCACCAGCGCCGCGGCGCGGGCGGTGCGGCGGATCCCGGCGCGGCACCGGGTCGCGCTGACCGGCACCCCGGTGGAGAACCGGCTGACGGAGCTGTGGTCGATCGCGGACTTCCTGAACCCGGGCATCCTCGGGCCGGCGAGCATCTTCCGGGCCCGCTACTCGGTGCCGGTCGAGCGCTACGCCGACGCCGACGCGGCCGCCCGCCTGCGCCGGGTCACCCGGCCCTTCCTGCTGCGCCGGGTGAAGACCGACCGGGCGGTCATCGCGGACCTGCCGGACAAGCTCGAACGCCGCCAGTGGTGCAACCTGACCCTCGAACAGGCGACGCTCTACAAGGCGGTCGTCAACGAGCTCTTCGTGAAGCTGCGCGAGGGGCGGTCCGGTGAGCGGCGCAAGGGCCTGGTGCTGTCGGCGATGACGAAGCTCAAGCAGGTGTGCAACCACCCGGCGCACCTGATGGGCGACGGCACGCCGCTGGCGGGACGGTCGGGGAAGCTGGCCCGCCTCGAGGAGATCCTCGCCACTGCCCTCGACGCCGGGGACCGGGCGCTGGTCTTCACACAGTTCGCCAAGTTCGGCCACCTGCTGGCGCCCTACCTGGCGGGGCGGCTCGGGACCGGTGTCGAGTTCCTGCACGGGGGCACCGCGAAGGGCGCCCGGGACGCGATGGTCGAGCGGTTCCAGACCGGGACGGGGCCCGGGGTGCTGCTGCTGTCGCTGAAGGCGGGCGGGACCGGGCTCAACCTGACCGCCGCCAACCACGTCGTGCACGTCGACAGGTGGTGGAACCCGGCGACCGAGCAGCAGGCCACGGACCGCGCCTTCCGCATCGGACAGCGCCGCGACGTGCAGGTGCACACCTTCGTCTGCGTCGGCACCGTCGAGGAGCGGGTCGACACCATCATGGCGGAGAAGCGGACCCTCGCCGGGGTCGCCGTCGGCAGCGGCGAGGGCTGGCTCACGGGCCTGTCCACCGACGACCTCCTGGACCTGATGACCCTGCGCCCGGAGGCGACGGATGAGTGAGACGAGATGGTCCCACCAGTTCATCGCCATGCTCGAATCCTTGCGCATGGGTACGACATTTTCCGTCGGCCGCCGCTACGCCCGCGCCGGCAACGTCCGGTCGCTCACCATCTCCAGCAGCATCGTGACGGCGCTGATCCTCGACGAGGACGGTGAGACGTACCGGTCGCGCATCGCCGCGAAGGCGTTCTCCGCCGCCGACTGGGCCCGCATCGAGCGGGCACTGTCCAAGGAGGCGCGGTACGCGGCGAAGCTGCTCGCCGGGCACCTGCCGGAGGACCTGGACCAGCTGCTGCAGAGCTATGGGCTGTCCCTGTTCCCGCAGAGCCTCGCCGAGCTGGTCATGGACTGCGACTGCCCCGGCTGGCAGAAGCCGTGCCGGCACCTGACCGCCGCCTGCTACGTGCTCGCGGAGGAGTTCGACAACGACCCGTTTACCATCCTGGCCTGGCGCGGCAAGGGTCGCGACGAGCTGCTCGAGGAGCTGCGCAGCCACCGCGTGTCCGAGACCAGGCACGTGGCGCCCACAGACCCGGAGCCCCAGGCGGCCAGGAGCTTCTGGACCGCCGGCCCCAGGGTCACCACAAGAAACGAACCCCTGCCCGGCGCGATAGCGAGACCCGACGCCCTCCTCGACCAGCTCGACCAGCTGAGACTCACCGTCGGCCGGTTCGAGGTGACCGACCTGCTCCGTGACGTCTACCGCACACTCGGTTGCGGGGAAAACGACGGAGGCGGTACCGTCGAACCCAATCGCGGCTGAGCACAAGGCGACGCCGCGGTCACGGCCGAGAGGCGCTGCGACGGACCCGCATGGGTTCGCCACGCTCGGCCGTTGACTACCCTTGACCCAAGGGCGCCTCCTGTCACCGGGAGGTGACCTTAGGCTATGCACAAGTATCTGCAGACGCGCAACGGGATCGAGTTCGCCGTTGCCGATCTCTCCCTCGCGGCCGCCGGCCGGACCCAGATCCGCCTCGCCGAGCACGAGATGCCGGGCCTGATGGCGACGCGCCGCGAGTTCGCCGACGCGCAGCCGTTGCGTGGCGCGCGGATCGCCGGCTCCCTGCACATGACCGTGCAGACGGCGGTGCTCATCGAGACCCTCGTCGCGCTCGGCGCCGAGGTCCGCTGGGTGTCCTGCAACATCTTCTCCACCCAGGACGAGGCGGCGGCCGCGGTCGTCGTCGGCCCGCACGGGACGGTCGACGCGCCGACCGGCACGCCGGTGTTCGCGTGGAAGGGCGAGACGCTCGCCGAGTACTGGTGGTGCACCGACCAGCTGTTCGGCTTCGGCGACGGCCTCGGCCCGAACATGATCGTCGACGACGGCGGCGACGCCACGCTGCTGGTGCACAAGGGCGTCGAGTTCGAGGCCGCGGGCCGGGTGCCGCAGCCGACGTCCGCCGATTCGGAGGAGTTCGCGCTGGTACTCGGTACCCTCGCCGACAGCCTCGCGAAGGACAACCGGCGCTTCACGAAGCTGGCCGCCGGCATCCGCGGCGTCACCGAGGAGACCACCAACGGCGTCAAGCGGCTCTACAAGCTCGCCGAGAGCGGTGAGCTGCTGTTCCCCGCGATCAACGTCAACGACTCGGTCACCAAGTCGAAGTTCGACAACACGTACGGCATCCGCCACTCGCTGCTGGACGGCATCAACCGCGCCACGGACGTGATGCTGGCCGGGAAGCTCGCCGTCGTCTGCGGCTACGGCGACGTCGGCAAGGGCGCCGCCGAGGCGCTGCGCGGCATGGGCGCCCGGGTCGTCGTCACCGAGATCGACCCGATCTGCGCGCTGCAGGCCGCCATGCACGGGCTGCCCGTGGTCCGCCTCGAGGACGTCGTCGCGACCGCGGACCTGTTCATCACCACCACCGGCAACAAGGACATCATCATGGCCGCCGACCTGGCCGCCATGAAGCACAACGCGATCGTCGGCAACGTCGGGCACTTCGACAACGAGATCGACATGGCCGGGCTGGCGAAGGTCCCGGGCATCGTGAAGAACGAGATCAAGCCGCAGGTGCACGAGTGGACGTTCCCCGACGGGCACGCGATCATCGTGCTGTCCGAGGGCCGGCTGCTCAACCTGGGCAACGCCACCGGTCACCCGAGCTTCGTCATGTCCAACAGCTTCACCAACCAGACGATCGCGCAGATCGAGCTGTTCACGAAGCCGGACGCGTACGAGCGCCAGGTGTACCGCCTGCCGAAGCACCTCGACGAGAAGGTCGCCGCGCTGCACCTCGAGGCGCTCGGCGTCCGGCTGACCGAGCTGACCAAGGAGCAGGCCGAGTACATCGGCGTCGACGTGGCAGGCCCGTACAAGCCGGAGCACTACCGCTACTGAGGGGTCAGCTCGGCCTCCTCGCAGTACCGCTTGAAGCCCTTCAGATCCATGCGCAGCCGGGCGTGCAGTTCCGCGTCCGGCTGCGCGCCGTGCGGGTGCACCAGTCGCTCGTCCAGCTGCGCGACCGCCACCACGTTGGTGGCGTCGTCGCCGAGCGGCTCCAGCCAGTACGCCTCGACGAGCTGCGCGCTGTCCCATCGCACGTACCGCCCCGGCTCGATGTCGCCGAGGACCGCGTCGATCTCGACCCGCCGCCCACCGATGTCGAGCGCCAGGTGCGCGGCGTCGTCGCCGGCCTGGCTCACGGCGAGCACCCCGGACATGAACCGCGGATGTTCGCTGAGATGCACCAGGTGCTCATAAGCACGCATCGCCGGCACGCCGATCCGCATCTCTTCCTGGGTGACGATCATCTGTCTCACCCCCTCGAGTCAACGGTACGCCGGAACCCCGCAAACCCTGCGCGCGGCACGGGTCGCCGGTTCGGGTCGGGTATGTGGACGAGGTGACCGTTGTCAACGGTTGCGGCGCTTTCGTAGATTCAATGCCGACGATGTCGATGGTGACGGAGGCGGCGTGCGCGACCTTTTCCGGCGGTTCCCGAGACGCGGATCGCGGATCGTTTCCGATCCGATCATGCCACCGGCGGCGAAGGCCGGTTACCCGGCGCTCGCCGAGGACTTCGAGGCGCTGCGCCCGGTCGAGGAGCGGTTCGAGCGCTACGACCTCGAGGCGCTGCGCGGCCAGCGCAGCTACCGGCTGCAGGGCATCGTCGTGCTGCTCGGCTCCGCGCTGCTGACCGGGCTCGGCGGGCTGCAGGCGGTCCTGTCGGACCAGCGCTGGCCGTCGGCGGTCCTGGCGGTGCTGGCGGTCGCGCTGGCGGGGGTGTCGCAGTTCGTCGTGGACGACCACGCGCTCGCCGACTACCGGCTCGCGCGGGTCAAGGCGGAGCGCCTGCGGGCGCTGTACTTCATCTATCTCGCCCGCGTCGAGCCATACACGGGCGACAATCGGGCGCGCCTGCTGGTCCGCGCGGTCGACGCGATCGACGAGGGTGAGGAGCTGACGTGACCGACCGCGAGTCGCAGTTCCGCGACCTGTACGAGCAGCACCGCGTACAGCAGCAGCAACGGTTTCTGGAGCGGCGGCGCGACGAGTTCCGCAACGCCTACAAGCAGGGCGTCCGGCTCCGCAACGGGCTGCTGGTGCTGTCGGGTGTGGTCGGCGCGACCGCGCAGGTGTTCAGCGGGCCGGGGTCGGCGACGGCCCGCGGCGTGTGCGGCCTGGTCGCGGCACTGATCGCGGCGCTCGCCGGTGCGGTCGCCGGGTACAGCTCGCTGATGGGGTTCTCCGGCCTGCGGCGGTCCTATGAGGACGCGTTGAAGGGGGTACGCTCGGCCGGTCATTCCTGGCGGGACGCGCCGGACGACCGCGCCGCGCTGCTGCGGGTCGAGGAGGTCCTGCGGACCGAGAACGGACACTGGGGGCAGCTGGTGGTCAGGCAGGCCGACGGCACGCCCAGCGTCGAGCGGTGATGCCCGTCGTGCTGGCCAGCGGCCATCTCGTCGACGCGCCCGGCCGGCCCGCACCACGGTTTCCGCAGCGGGTCGCCGGCGAGGTCGCGAGGCTGGTGGCGGAGACGTTCGACGAGTGGCGGGTCGGGCCCGGGTCGGTGCTCGTGTGTGGCGGTGCCCGCGGCGCCGACCTGATCGCCGCGGAGGCCGCGCTCTCCCGGGGCGCGGCCGTGACGCTCTGCCTGGCGATGCCGGTCGCGGAGTTCGAGCCGTCGTCGGTGGCGCTGCCGGGCACCGACTGGAGCGCCCGCTTCGAGCGCGTGCTGCGCGGCAGCGAGGTGCGGGTGCTGCACAGTACCGGCGACGCCGACGTCTTCAGTCAGACGAACCAGTGGATGGTCGACCTCGTAAAGGGCCTCGACGACCGCCCGCGGGCGCTGCTGGTCTGGGACGGCCGCAACGGCGACGGACCCGGCGGCACCGCGGATATGGTGGCCCGCCTCGGTTACGACGTCACCGACCCGCACGTCCGGGTCATCGACCCGACCGCCCTCTGACGGACTCCCTCAGAGGGCGCGCAGCGGCGCGGTGGCGAAGTCGCGCAGGCCTTCGGTGAGGTCGACGGCGGCGGTGAAGCCGAGCTCGGCGCGGGCGCGGCCAGGGGCGGCGACCACATGCCGGACGTCGCCGGCGCGGTGGTCGCCCGTGATCACCGGTGCCGGGCCGTCCATCGCGGCGGCGAGGGTCGCGGCCATGGCGCCGACGGTGGTCGGCCGGCCCGAGGCGATGTTGTACGCCCGGAACCCGTCGACCGCCGCGTCGAGCGCCAGCACGTTCGCGGCGGCGACGTCGGTGACGTGGACGAAGTCGCGGCGCTGCGCGCCGTCCTCGAAGACGCGCGGCGCCCGGCCGGCGGCGAGCGCGGAGCGGAAGATGGCGGCGACGCCGCTGTAGGGCGTGTCGCGGGGCATGCCGGGCCCGTACACGTTGTGGTACCGCAACGCCACCACCGTCCCTGCGCCGGCGAGCGCCCACGCCTGCGCGAGGTGCTCCTGGGCGACCTTCGTCGCGGCGTACACGCTGCGCGGCCGCGGCGGCGCGCCCTCGTCGACGTCGCGGGGCTCCAGCGGTGCGCCGCAGGCCGGGCAGCCCGGCTCGAACCGTCCGGCGTCGAGATCCGCGGCGGCGCGCGGCGCCGGTGACGTCGCACCGTGGGACGGGCACGCGTAGCCGCCCTCGCCGTAGACGACCATCGAGCTGGCCAGGACGAGCCGCCGCACGCCGACGCGGGCCATCTCCGCGAGCAGCACGGCGGTGCCGAGGTCGTTGCAGCCCACGTACTCCGGCAGGTCGGCCAGGTCGACACCCATGCCGACCATCGCCGCCTGGTGCACCACGGCGTCGACCCCGTCCAGCATCGCCGCGACCGCGGCCCGGTCACGCACGTCGACGCGGTCGGCGTCCGGCGGGGGCGAGCGGTGCGCGGCCGGGTGGAGCAGGTCGAGCACGCCGACGTCGTGGCCCGCGGCGCGCAGCGCGGTGACGACGTGACCGCCGATGAACCCGGCGCCGCCGGTGACGAGGATCCGCATGCCGTCGACCGTAGGCGGCGGCGACGGCGGTCGATGGCCGCGTTCGCGGTTCGTAATGGTTGGTTCGTTCTTCGTAAGATCTTCGCCCCGGGATCCTCGATAGCGTCCGATCCGTGCCAGATGTCGTATTGCCTTGTCTGAATGAGGCCGCCGCGTTGCCGTGGGTGCTGTCCCGGCTGCCGGACGGCTACCGGGCGGTCGTCGCCGACAACGGGTCCACCGACGGGTCAGCGGCGATCGCCGAGGCGCACGGCGCGGTCGTCGTCCACGCCGCGCCGCGCGGGTTCGGCGCCGCCGCCCACGCGGGCCTCGAGGCGGCGACCGCCGACGTCGTGTGCTTCATGGACGCCGACGGCTCGTTCGACCCACGGCAGCTGCCCCGCGTCACCGAACCGGTCCTGCGGGGGCGCCTCGACCTGTCGCTCGGCCGCCGCCGCCCGACCGCCCGCGGTGCCTGGCCGCTGCACGGCAGGGCCGGCAACGCCGTCGTGGCGTGGCGCCTGCGCCGCACCACCGGCATCCCCGTGCACGACCTCGGCCCCATGCGCGCCGCCCGCCGCGAGGCGCTGCTCGGGCTGGGGCTGCGCGACCGCAGGTTCGGCTACCCCCTGGAGATGATGGTCCGCGCCGCGGCGGCCGGGTGGCGCATCGCCGAGGTCGACGTCGACTACGCGCCCCGCATCGCCGGCGGCCGGTCGAAGGTCACCGGGTCGGTCCGCGGCACCGCCCGCGCCGTGCGCGACATGTCGAAGGTGCTGGCGCGATGAGGGTCCAGCTGCTGCTGCTGGCGAAGACGCCGGTGCCGGGACGGGTGAAGACCCGCCTCTGTCCCCCGTGCACACCGGCGGAGGCCGCCGGGATCGCCGCGGCCATGCTCGCCGACACCGTCGACGTCCTCACCGCCGCGCCCGCCGCCCGCCGGACCCTGGTCGTCGACGGCGACCTGCCCGCCCCGCCCGGCTGGCACCGCCACCCGCAGCGCGGCGACGGTCTCGGCGAGCGGCTCGCCGCCGCGTACGCCGACACCGCGCTCCCCGGCGTCGCCACCCTCCTCGTCGGCATGGACACCCCGCAGCTGCGCATCGGCCACATCGTCGCGGCCTGCGCGGCGCTCGCCACCACCGGGGCGGTCCTCGGTCCGGCGGAGGACGGCGGCTGGTGGGCGCTCGGCCTGCGGGACCCGTCCACCGCCAGGGTGCTCGCGGGCGTCCCCATGTCCACCTCGGACACCGGTGCCGCCACCCACGCGGCGCTGCGCGGGCTGGGCCTCGGCGTGGCGACCCTGCCGACCCTGCGTGACGTCGACACCGCCGAGGACGCCCGGGCCGTCGCCGCCGGCTGCGAACCGGGCCGGTTCACGACGGCGGTTGCGGCGTCGGTACCGGCGGGAGCCGCGACATGAGCGCGCCGGTCGCCCTCTACGGTGCCGCGCTGCGCCGCGCCGCCCGCGGAGAGCCCGCCGCGATGGACCTGGTAGACGCCGACGGTGCCGTGGTCCGCCCGCTCGACGCCGGATCGTGGTCCGGCGCGCCGCGGGCCGGCGACGCGCAGCTCGTCCAGCGGTGCACGGACGGCACCCTCGACCTCGGCTGCGGCGCGGGCCGGCTCACGGAGGCCGTCGCCGCGACCGGCCGCCGCGTCCTCGGCGTCGACGTCAGCCCGCAGGCCGTCCGGTACGCGCGCCGCCGCGGCGCATCCGTCATCCGCGGCGACCTGTTCGCCCCGCTGCCCCGTGAGGGCGACTGGACCTGCGCGCTGCTCGCCGACGGCAACATCGGCATCGGCGGCGACCCGGCCCGGCTGCTGCGCCGCTGCCGGAGCCTCATCGGCGGCGACGGCAGCGTCCTCGTCGAGGTCGACCCGCCGGGCGGGCGGACCTGGAGCGGCCGGGTCGCGCTCACCGACGCGGACCGGACCAGCACCGCGTTCGCGTGGGCGTTCGTCAGCGTCGACGACATCGCCGCCGTCGCACGCGACGCCGCCCTGCGGCTCGCCGGGACCTGGACGGAGGCCGGCCGATGGTTCGCCCACCTGACGCCCTGACGCGCCTGGCGCGGCGGCCCACGGATCCGCGCCTGACCGCGCACCTGGGCCTGTGGCTCGCCGGGGCGTTCACCGTGTGCCTCGTGACCGGCCTGATCAGCCACGCGATCCAGCACCCGCCCGGGTGGTGGCGCTGGCCGTCGCGCCCGGTCAACCTGTACCGGCTGACCCAGGGCCTGCACGTCGCCACCGGCCTCGCGTGCTTCCCGCTGCTCACCGCGAAGGTCTGGTCGGTCTACCCGAAGCTGTTCGCGTGGCCGCCGGTGCGCGGTGTGGCGCACGCCCTGGAGCGCGGCACCGTCGCGCTGCTGTCCGCCGCCGCCCTGTTCGAGCTCGTCACCGGCCTGCTCAACATCGCCTACTGGTACTCGCTGATGCCGTTCGGGTTCGTCGGCGCGCACTACTGGACGGCGTGGCTGCTGGCCGGCGCGGTGCTGCTGCACGTCGCGGCGAAACTGCCGGTCCTCCGCACGCCGGCCCCGTCGCCGTCCGCCCGGCGGTCCCGCCGTGCGGTCCTCGGACTCGTCGGGGCGGCGGCGGGGGTCATCACCGTCGCCACCGCCGGGCAGACGGTCCGCCCGCTGCGGCGGCTGTCGCTGCTGGCGCCGCGGCTGCCCGATGTCGGCCCGCAGGGTGTGCCGGTGAACAAGACCGCGGCCGCCGCCGGCGTGACCGCGGTGGACGGCAGCTACCGGCTCGTGGTGACCGGCCCCGGCGGCCGGCACGCGCTGAGCCTCGCCGACCTGGAGGCGATGCCGCAGCACACGGTGTCGCTGCCGATCGCCTGCGTCGAGGGCTGGAGCGCCGACGCCGAATGGACCGGCGTCCGGGTCGCCGACCTGCTCCGCCTCGTCGGCGCCGCGGGCCTCGCGGTGACCGTCGAGTCGCTGCAGCGCGACGGCGGCTACCGCACGTCCACAGTGGACGCCCGGTTGGCGCAGGACCCGTTGACGCTGCTGGCGTTGCGGCTGCACGGCGAGCCGCTGCACCCCGACCACGGCTACCCGTGCCGGCTCATCGCACCGGACCGGCCGGGCGTGCTGCAGACGAAGTGGGTCGGCGCGCTGACCGTGATGTCGCCGTGAGGGCGCTGCTGGTGGCCCTCGGGCTCGCCGCCGCCGGCTACGGCGCCTACGGCCTGCTCACCGACGGCGGCGCCAACCCGCTCGGGCAGCTGGTGTTCGCCGCGGTGCTGCTCGCCGGCCACGACTTCCTCGTCGTCCCCGCCGTCGTCCTCGCCGGTGTCGCGCTCACCCGGTGGGTGCCGCGACCGGCCCGCGGCCCGGTGCGGGCGGCGCTCGTCGTCAGCGCCGCGGTGACCGTCGTCGCGCTGCCGTTCGTCATCGGCGCGGGCCGCGTCCCAGGCAACCCGTCCGCGTTCCCGCAGTCCTACGGCCGGGGTCTCGCGCTGGTCGTCGCCGTCGTGTGGGCGGTCGCGGGCGCGTGGACCGTCGCGAACCTGCGGAGGCGGCGATGACCGCGCGGCGGGTCGCGGCGGTCGCGTGCCTGGCCGCGATGCTGGCGGCGCTGCTGGTGCTGCCGGGCCGCTGGTACCTGCTGATGTGGCTGCCGTTCGCGGCCGGCGCGTGGCTGGTCTGCCGCCTCGACCGCCGCACCGCCCTGGTCCTCGTGCTCGCCGGTGGCGCCGCGCTGCCCCTCGCCGCCGGGCTGGAGCCGCCGAACAGCAGCGACGACATGTACCGCTACGTGTGGGACGGCCGGGTCCAGCGCGCGGGGATCGACCCCTACCGGTTCCCGCCGTCCGCGCCGGAACTCACCCGCCTGCGCGACGGTTTCCTGTGGCCGGACCACTCGAACTGGTGCGTGCCGAGCGGCTGCACGCTCATCAACCGGCCGGACGTGCCGACGATCTATCCGCCGGTCGCGGAGGCCTTGTTCGCGGTGGTGCCCGACGGCGCGCGGACCCGCCCGATGCAGCTGACCATGTCGGCGTTCGCGCTCGGCACGGCGATGCTGCTCTGGTACGCCCTGCGCCGCCTCGGCCGCGACCCCCGGCGCGCGGTGCTGTGGGCGTGGTGCCCGCTCGTCGCGCTGGAGGCGGGCAACAACGCGCACGTCGACGTCGCGGCGGTCGCGCTCGCCGCCGCCGCCCTGTACGTGCTGGCCCGGGCCGGCACCCGGCGGGCGGCGGCCCTCGGTGGGCTGCTGCTCGGGCTGGCGGTGGCCACGAAGCTCACCCCGGCGCTGCTCGGCCCCGCGGTCCTGCGGCGGCGGCCGGTCACCGTCGCGCTCGCCGCGGCCGGCGCGGTCGCCGCCGTGTACCTGCCGCACGTCGTCGCGGCCGGGCCCGCGGTCCTCGGCTACCTGCCCGGCTACCTGCACGAGGAGGGCTACGCGAGCGGCACCCGCTTCGCGCTGCTGGCCCTGCTGCTGCCCGGCCCCGCCGTCGCGCCCGCGGCCGTGCTGCTGCTCGCCGCGGCCGCCGTGCACGTGGCGCGGACCGACGACCCGGACCGGCCGTGGCGGGGCGCCGCCGTCATGGTCGCGGCGGCGCTGCTCGTGACCGCGCCGACCTACCCGTGGTACGCGATGCTGCTGGTCATGCTCGTCGCCTACGGCGCGCCCGCCGAATGGCTCACCCTCGCCGTCGCGGGCACCTTCGCGCAGCTCGCCACGGACCTGGGCCTGGTGCAGACGACGGTGCAGCGGGTCGCGTACGGCGCCGCGCTGGTCGTGGTCGTCGCCGGGGCCCGCATAAGATCGCGGCATGCGACTCGGCGTGCTGCTGCTCCCGACCGACCCGTGGCCGCGCTCGGTCGCCCGGGCCCGCCACCTTGAGGCGCTCGGCTACGCGCACCTGTGGACCTACGACCACCTGTCGTGGCGCCGGTACCGCGACGAGCCGTGGCACGCGGCGATCCCCTGGCTGACCGGGCTCGCCGGGGTGACGAGCCGGGTGCGGCTCGGGACGATGGTCACGTCGCCGACGTTCCGGCACCCGGTGCTGCTGGCGAAGGAAGCGCTGACGCTCGACCACGTCAGCGACGGCCGGCTCACCCTCGGCGTCGGCGCGGGCGGCACCGGCTTCGACGCCACCGTCCTCGGCGACCCGGTGCTCAGCCCCCGGCAGCGGGCGGACCGGCTCACCGAGTTCGTCGACGTGCTCGACGGGCTGTTGCGCTCGCAGGTGTACTCGCACCGGGGCGAGCACTACACCGTCGACGACGCCCGGATGGTCCCCGGCTGTGTCCAGCGGCCCCGGCTGCCCATCGCCCTCGCCGCCGCGGGCCCTCGCACGCTCGCGCTCACCGCCCGGCACGCCGACGCGTGGATCACCTTCGGCGAGCCCGACGCCGCGGACCAGTCCCCGGCCGCGATCGAGGCCGCGGTCCGCCGCCAGGCCGCGATCCTCGACGACCGCTGCGCCGCCCTCGGCCGCGACCCGGCGTCGCTGGACCGCATCTACCTCGTCGGCAACACCGCCGAGCGGCCCCTGGCGAGCGTCGCCGCGTTCGAGGACTTCGTCGGCCGGTACGAGGCGCTCGGCTTCACCGACGTCGTCTTCCACGACCCGCGCCCCGGCGACCCGGTGTGGACGGAGGACCCGGAGATCGCCGACGCGATCGCCGAGCGGCTCATCAAGCGGTGACGGCCGCGATGGCGGCGTGCGCGCGGTGGGTGCCGTCGGCGGGCCGCCGCCACCGTTCGACCTCGGCGAAGCCGGCCTGCGCCAGGAGGCCGGAGAACTCGTCGACGGGCCACCGGTAGGCCGTCACGACCTTGTGGTCGAACGCCTCGACCGCGTCGCCGTCGAAGAACCCGACGACCAGCGCCCCGCCCGGGGCCATGGCCCGCCGCAGCTCGGCGAGGACGCCGCCGACCTCCTGCGGTGTCCGGTGGATCAGCGAGTACCAGGACAGGATCCCGGCCACGGACCCGTCGGCGACGGGCAGGTGGTCCATCGACCCGAGCAGGTACCTGCCGCCCGGGAACGCCGCCCCGGCGTGGGCGATGAACTCGGGCACCAGGTCGATCCCGGTCGCGTCGACGCCGAGCGAGCGCAGGTGGTCGGTCATGTGCCCCGGCCCGCAGCCCACGTCGAGCACCGTGCCGGCCCTCGTCAGGTGCCGCTCGATGAACGCGAGGTCGTCGGCGTGCGACTGCTCCCGCGTCCCGAACAACTCGATGTAGAGGTCCGACACCGCCCCGTACGCCACCCGCACCCGTCCCAGATCCACCGCGTCACCCTAACGTCGAAATTTGCCCGGGGCGGCGGTGGCCATATCGGTGCGCCGGGTGCGTTCTCCTACCGTCCGGAACGAATCGGCGCGAGGAGAGGCGCTTCTGGTGACGTTTGAGGAGTTCGTCGCGTCGCGGCTGGCGGCGTTGCTGCGGTACGCGACGGTGGTGACCTGGAACCCGCACCTCGCCGAGGACGTGGTGCAGGAGGTCCTCGTCCGTGCGCAGGCGCGGTGGGGGCGGATCAGCCGGGTCGAGGCGCCCGAGCGGTACGTGCAACGCATGGTCGTCAACGAGTTCCTGTCGTGGCGGCGCCGGGCGGCGGCCAGGCTGCTGCACCTCGGCGAGGGGTTCGACCAGCCGGAGCCGGACCACGCGGAGGCGCACGCGGACCGCGACGCCATGATGCGGCTCATCGGCGGCCTGCCGCCGCGCCAGGCCGGCCCGCCGGCAGCGAGCCCCGGCCCGGCCGCGACCCCGGGCATCGCGCTGCGGTACAGCCCGACCTGGGTTCCGGACAGCTACCGGGAACGGCTGCGGGCGCTGGTCATCGTCGACCGGGAGACGGGGGACGACATCCTCCGCAGGTGGACCGACGGCCCGATGCTCGGCCAGTTCCAGCCGATGGTGCGATACCTGGACCTCGAGATCCTCGAGATGCCCGCGCGCCCCGGCCCGGCCCAGGACGGCGCGGTGGACATCAACGGTGTCCCCGGCACCGTGTTCGTCGGCTCGGTGCCGGACAGCAAGGCAGTGGTCAGTTGGCAGATCGACGCCACACACTCCGCCCGCGTGGAGGCTTCCCCGGCGATCTCGCAGGACGACATCCTCCGCGTCGCGCGTTCCGTGCGCCCGGATCCGGCCGTGTTCAGCCCGCCGGTGCAGCAGGGACGGCAAGGGCAACTGGCCAGCGGCAAGTACGACATGATCGCCGACGATCCCGGGCACTGGGGCACCACCTCGATCATGCCCGATGTTGTTGCGCCGCTGTTGTCGCTCAAGGCGACGGTCGGCCCGGCCTTCGACGTCCCGGAGGGTGGTGACCCGGTGCGCGTCCGTGGCGCGACCGGCCGGATCGTCGCCACCGCCCCCCCGGCCAGCAACCTCCAGTGGACGCTGACCCTCATCGTGACGCTGCCGGACGGCCGGCCGCTGACCGTGGAGAGCAGTGTCGGCGGCGACTCGCCCGCGGCCCGCGAGGCCCTGGTCCGGGCCGTCGACGGCCTCGTCATCGACCCCGCGCCGGACGTGTCGTGGGCGAGGTGACCGCGTCAGCCCCTGGCCTCGTAGGAGGCGGTCACACCGAGAGCCAGGAGGAGCCGGCAGAGCACCGCGTAGCCGGAGCCGTCGCGATGGTCGGTGTACGTGCGGGCCTTGCCGGCGACCGGGCGCACCTTCACGCGGCCGGGCCGTAGCTCGATCCGGTCGATCGCCGCCCAGGGCGTGGCCGTGGTGTCCTTCGGGCCGGCGATGCCGTCGCGGGTCACCCGGACGCCGCCGCGGGTGAGCACGGCGCCGCCGCGCACGGCGCCGGCCTGGCGGGTCACGACCGGGGTGACGGCCCGGTCGACGATCAGGCCGGCGATCGTGGGGAACCTGGGGATGGCGGCGCCGACCTCGGCCGGCATCAGCGCGGCGATCATGCCGCCGATCGGGGCGTACGGGTCGAGCGCGTTCTCGTACTTCGCGGTGACGGGCACGGTCCGGCCGCCGGCGATGGTCAGCACGAACCCGTCGTAGGCCCAGCTGCTGTTCGACTCCCCGCCGTCGTGGCGCCACGCGTCGACCGCGTCGGTGATCTCGTCCCACCGGACCGGCCGCGGCGGCCCGTCGGGGTCGACCTCGGCGAAGCCGCCGCCGTAGGCGTACAGCCATCGGGTGAACCGGCGGCGCCGCGTGATCAGGACGCACACCACGACGTACGGGCCCACGAGGAACGGCAAGACGCCGATGAACGGCAGCGCCCGGTCCGGGTTCCACAGCACGAGCAGGACGACGCCGGCCACGTACGCGACGGCCGGTGCCACCAGCCACAGCACCCGCCGCGCGCCGAGCGGCGGGGTGACCTCGGTGTGGTAGAGGCCCAGCGGGTCGCCGAGGCCGAGCCCCTGGCCGACCCGCACCGCGTGCTCCCAGTTGGCGGCGTGGTCCTGCCGCCGGCGCTCGACCTGCTGGCCGAACCGCTCGTCCAGCCGCCGCCGCGCCTCAGGGCTCATCCCCATGCACACCTGGATAGCACCGCCGGGCAATCCCGCCTCAGCGGCCGGCGAGCCAGCTCACCCACTCCGGGATGCGGCGGAGGCTCTTCGCGGTGCCGCGGAGCCGGGCGAGGCACTCGGACGCGGACCGGGCCCGGTCGGCAGGGCCGTCGCCGCGGTGGCCGAGGGCCCGCCACAGCAGCCACTCGGCGGTGCGCAGCTGCGCCTCCACGATGCCGTGGAAGAGTGCGGGGTCCGGCGGGATCGGGCGGCCGCCCGCGCGGTGGTAGGCGGCCACGGTACGGCTGAAGGCCCGCCGCTCCTCGAAGCCCATCGCGAGGGCCGAGCGCAGCAGCTCGTGCTCGGCGAGGTCGGGGCCGGCGCCGTCCCAGTCGAGCAGCGCCGGCCCGGCCGCGGTGAGCAGGACGTTGTCGGGTTTGATGTCGCGGTGCGAGGCGACCGGTGTCAGCGCCGGGCCGGGCCGGGCGAGGTGCGCCAGGGCCGCCGCGACGGTCGGCAGGTGCTCGCGGACCTGCCGGGTGAAGTTCGTGTCGTGGCCGTCGAGCCACTCGTGCCAGGCGTCGACCGGGTACAGCGCGGGCGGCAGCGGCCCGTCGGTGGCGGGTTCACGGTGCAGGACGGCGAGGGTCGCGCCGGTCCAGTCGGCGAGGTCGTCGCTGGGGTCCGCCGGGTTGTGCCCGTCGCACCAGCGGTGCAGCTGCCAGTGCCCTGTGGTGCCCTCGGCCTCGATCGCCGCGACCAGGGGTGGCAGCCGCTCGGGCCGGCTCACGCGAGCCGCCCGCTCGATCCGGGCGGCGGCGTGGTACTCGTCCCACCACCACGGCTCGTCGACGACGTTGAGGCGTTTCGCGGCATAGCTGCCGGTCGCCGTCCGCAGCCGGTACACCGCGTGGGAGACGCCCCCGTCGACGCGGACGAGCGGCGCGGCCGGGCGGCCGGCGTCGAACGCGGCGGCGACCAGCGCGGCGGTGTCTACGACGACCGCAGCCGTTCGGCGTGGGCGGCGTCGGCGGCGGCGATCCCGGCCGGGCCGCTGCGCAGCAGCCGCCAGTGGGTGACGACGCCGTCGGGTCCGGTCAGCTCGCCGGCGGCCAGCGCCCCGTCGATGCCGGCGCGGACGCGGGCCTCGTCGGCTGGCTCGGCGGCGAACAGCACCCGCAGCCGCAGCTCGTCGCCGTCGCGGACCGCCGCGGTCTGGTGGGCGGCGAGCGGGCACGGCGGCTCGTGGTCGTAGGCGCCGCACAGCGCGACGGTGATCGCGCCGCCGGGGGCGCGCTCGTCGCCGGTCAGGTCGAGCACCGCGGTGTGGGCGTAGGTCTCACGCATCCCAGCAGTATGCCCGGTAGGGTCCCGGTGTGCTGATCGAGATCCATGACCATGACCCGGCCTGGGCGGCCGCGGCCCGGCGTGCGGTCGAGGAGCTGACCGCGGCGCTGCCCGGGCTGTTCGGCGCCGTCGAGCACGTGGGCAGCACCGCCGTGCCGGGGCTGGCGGCGAAGCCGGTCATCGACCTGATGGCGGCCACCGTCGCTCTCGACGCCGTGGTCGAGGCCGACGAGGTGCTCGGGTCGCTGGGGTACCGCCGGCTGGAGACCGGCATGCGGGGCCGGCTGTTCTACCGGCGGGACGGTTCGCCGGTCGCCTACCACCTGCACGTGGTGACCGCGGACACCTGGGACACGCGCAACGAGCGGCTCCTGCGCGACCACCTGCTGCGCTATGCGGCGGACCGCGACGAGTACGGCGCGCTGAAGCGGCGGCTGGCCGGAGCCGGGCACGACGGCGACGCATACACGCGGGCCAAGACCGCGCTCATCCAGCGGATGGTCGACGCGGCCCGCGACGCGCGGGGGCTGCCGCGCGTCGACGTCTGGGAGGACTGACCTCGGCACTCAGCGTGCTGACAGGTTCCTCTCCGCATGATGTCGCGCATGCGAGCGGTCATGTTCAACGCGTACGGTCCACCCGAGGTCCTCACCCAGGTGTCGCTGCCGGCGCCTGAGCCGAGGCGCGACCAGGTGCTGGTCCGCGTGCACGCCACGACGGTCACCACCGCCGAGTGCGGGATGCGCCGCGGCGAGCCACGCTGGGGGCGGGTCATCCTCGGGCTCCGGCGCCCCCGCAAGGGAGTCCCCGTGCTCGGCCTGGAGTTCGCCGGCGAGGTCGCCGCCGTCGGGCCGGCGGTCAGCCGCACCAGGGTCGGGGACCGGGTCTTCGGGTTCACGGGCTTCTCCGTCGGCGCGAACGCCGAGTACAAATGCCTGGCGGAGAAGGCGTCGTTCACCATGATCCCCGACGGGGTCGGCTACACCGAGGCCGCCGCGGCCGTCGACGGCTTCACGACCGCCTGGCACTTCCTGCACACCATGGCCGGCGTCCGCGCCGGGCAGCGGGTCCTCGTCATCGGCGGGTCGGGCAGCATCGGCACCTACGCCGTCCAGATCGCCGCCCGCGCCGGCGCCGAGGTCCACGCCGTGTGCAGCGGCCGCAACGCGAAGCTCGTCGAGTCCCTCGGCGCCACCCGCGTGCACGACTACACCGTCTCGGACTTCACCACCAGCGGCGAACGGTACGACGTCGTCTTCGACACCGTCAGCCGCAGCTCGTTCGCCGCCTGCCGCCCGGTCCTCGCCCCGCGCGGCTGCTACCTGCCCACCACCGGCATGGTGAACAACGTCCACGCCCTGCGCACCGCGGTCACCGGCGGTCCCCGCGTCCGCACCGGCATGTCGGTCCGCAAGCACGCCGCGCTCGCCGAGCTCCGCGACCTCCTTGCCCAGCAACGCCTCCGCGTCGACAGCGGCCACAAGGTCGGCAACGTCGTCGTGACCGTCTGAAATCCACTGTGGCCGGTGCGGGTGCTGCGGCAGAATCCCGGGCGTGACCGACTTCCTCGTGCTGCCGCCCAGGCTCGACGCGACCGCCCGGCTGCTGGCCGCCGCGGCCCGGCGGCGGGGGCTGCCGGTGGCGCAAGGGCCGCACGAGCTGCGCGGAGCCGGGCACGTATACGGCGGGCCGGTGTTCGCCGGTGAGGTGGCGGCGGCGCTGGACCTGGCGCTGCTGGATCCGGCCGACGACTGGCTGGTGACCTTGCCCTACCGGTACACCTGCCGCGACATCGTCATGAGCACCGTCGGGGACGCGCGGTGGACGCGGACGCCGGTGTTCGTGAAGCAGCCCCGGGACAAGGACCTGCCGGCGACGGTCTACGCCGACGGGTCGCGGCTGCCGGCGCTGGCGGCGGACACGCCGGTGCTGGTGAGCGGGATCGTGTCGTTCCTGGTGGAGTACCGGCTGTTCGTGCTCGACGGGGTCGTGCACGCGGGCAGCCGGTACGCCACACACGGGCGCCTCGACCCGGCGCCGCTGGACGGTTGCCGGGACCGGGACGCGGTGCTCGAGTTCGCGGGCGGACTGCTCGGCGCGTGCGCGGGCGGGCTGCCGAGCGCGGTGGTCGTGGACGTCGGGCTGGCGAGCGACGCCGACCGGGGCGAGGAGCGGTGGGCGGTGGTGGAGGCGAACATGGGCTGGTTCAGCGCGTGCTACGCCGCCGATCCGGACCGGGTGCTCGACGTGGTGCTGCGCGCGGCCGGCCCGCGCGACCGTCTCCTCCCCCGCGACGCGCCCTTCGACCGGGCGGTCTCCTGACAGCCGCTCATCGCTGGGCGGCGTCAGCTCTGCTCATCGGCGGGTAAGGCCGTCGAAGACGATGGCGAGCATGCGGGCGCGGACGTCGTCGTCGAGGCCGGCCTGGGAGGCGGCGCGGGAGGCGGCGACCAGCAGCGCGTACACCTCGGGCAGCTCGGCGTCGTCGCGGACGGCGCCGGCCCGCTGGGCGCGCTCCAGCAGGGCGCCGAACGACCTGCGCAGGCCGAGGGAGGCCTGGACCGCCTCTGTGTCGCCCTCTGTGTCGCCGCCGCCGGTCAGGTCGTGCAGCGCCTCGCCGATGGCGATCTTCGTGGCGGCGTCGGCGACGAGGTGGCCGAAGAAACCGAAGAACGCGGCGCCGGGGTCGTCGGCGTCCAGCAGCGCGTCGGCGTGCGCGCGGAGCCGGTCGAAGCGGCGTACCAGGACCGACTCCACCAGCGCCGTCTTGGTCGGGAAGTGCCGGAAGACGGTGGCGATGCCGACGCCCGCGAGCCGCGCCACCTCCTCGGTCGAGGCCGCCTTGCCGCCGGTACCGAAGACGTGCTCGGCGGCGTCGAGGATGCGCTGCCGGTTGGCCTGCGCGTCGGCGCGTGGTGGACGGCCGGGCATTCGCATCGCTCCCTTGTTCCGGAGTCGCGACTCCGTATAATCGGAGTCATGACTCCGCATCGTAGTCCCCGCGAGGTGTTCCTGGCGCTCGTCACCGGCGTGGCCGAGGGGCGGTGGGAGGAGCTGCCGGACCTGTACGCCGAGCAGACGCACGTCGTGCACCCGTTCGACCCGCTGCGCGGTCCGGCGCTGCGCTCCCGGGACGAGCTGCGCGCGCACTTCACGCCGACCGGCACCGGACCGGCGCTCGACCGCCGCGCCACCAACATCACCATCCACGAGACCACCGACCCCGAGGTCGTGATCGCCGAGTTCGAGTACCAGGGCACCGCCGACGGCAAACCGTTCACGCAGCCCGGCATCTTCGTGCTCCGGGTCCGCGACGGCGAGATCGTCAGCTCCCGCGACTACTTCGACCACGTCACCGGCGCCGCCGTCCGCGGCCGCCTCGACGACCTGGTCGCGGCCGTGAAGGCCCGCGGTTAGCGCCGCAGCCGTGCCGCTCAGCCCAGGCGGTCGAGGATGAGCTCGTGGATGGCCTCGAGCAGGTCGACCTCGCGCTCGGAGTGGGCGGTGACGGTGACGGCGGCGCGGCGGGCCGGGCAGATGACGGCGTACTGGCCGTAGCGGCCGTCCATCCGGTACATGCCGTCCCGGTCGATCCAGACGCCGAGCCCGTAGCCGTGGTTGAACCGCTCGCTCTCGATGATGCTGCTCGTGTCCGCGAACTCCTGCGTCATCCGCCGCACGTAGTCCGCCGGGACGAGCTGCCGGCCGTTCCACTTGCCTTCCCGCAGCAGCAGCCGCGCGAAGCGGGCGAGTTCGCCGGTGCGCAGGAACAGGTCGCTCGCCGCGAACGGGAACCCCTCCGGGCACGTGTGCCAGGCCGGGTTGTGCAGGTCCAGCGGCGCGAACAGCCGCGGCATCAGGAAGTCCCGCACGTCGGCGCCGGTGGCCCGCGCGATGACCCGCCCGATCGCGTACGGCCCGGAGTCGGTGTACGCGAACCGGGTCCCCGGCACGGCGTCCAGCGGCGCGGCCACGATCTCGTGCAGCAGGTCGAGCGCGTCGACCCGCATGTCGGCGAACCATTCGTGGCTCGTGCCGCTCGCCATCGTGGCGAGGTGCCGCAGCGTGACGTCCTCGACCCCGTCGGCCGCGATGGGCCGCAGCTCCGGGAAGTGGTCGAGAAGCCGGTCGTCGAGGCTGAGCCGCCCTTCGGCCTCCGCGATGCCGAGCGCGACGGACGTGAACGTCTTCGACACCGAATACAGGTTGACCCGGTCGTCGGACCGCACCCGCCGCTCGACGTCCTCGTCGCCCTCCCGGTGCACATGCACCCCGTACACGCCGAGGTCCCGCTCTCGGTTGGCTCTGATGAAGTCGTCCAGGAGCTCCTCACCCACAGCCGGATCGTACCGGCCCGACCGTTTCGACATCGCCGCCTCGCCGATCATGACCGACGCCGAGCGCCGTGACGCACGGGTACGCGCGCCGCGACGAGGACGGGTGGTGGAAGCTGAACATCCGCATGTGGCTGACGAGGACGGGGGTCAGGGCGCGGAGGCGGGGTTCGTGGCAGGCCGCGACGATGAACGGGACGAGCGGCGCGTGGATCCAGCCGCGGCGGGGTTCATGCCGTGCCGCCGAGCAACCGCAGGCCGGTGACGGTCAGGCAGGGCGGGACTCCGGTGAGTTCGATCGCGGCGTTGAGACCGGCGGGGGCGACGTCTCGCGGGCGGCGGCCGCAGATGTGCAGGACGCGGGCGATCGTGACCGGGTGCCGGGTGGTGCCGTCGGTCAGCCAGAGCCGGTCGCCGCGGGTGAGGTCGCCGTCGTGAGGTCGGCCGGTGACGGCGACGCCGCCATACGGAGACGGGAAGCTGTCCTCGATCAGCATCCAGGCCACGGTGCCAAGGTTAGCGAGCGGCGAGCCAGGCGGCCGCCCGGCGGGCCGAGGCGCGGGACAGCCACGCGTCCTGGACGACCTCGGCGAGCTCTGCGTAGGTCAGATCGCCGATCCGGCAGGCCCGCAGCAGCACCGATGGGTGGCCGTTGAAGTGGGCGGTGGTGAAGAACGGCGTCGACGCGTCCTGGATCAGGGCCTGCTTGTCCGCGTCGGACTCGACCCAGAAGACGATCACGTCGGGGAACCGCTCGCCGGTGACGGGGTCGACCGCGTCGGGGCGCGGGTTGCGGAAGAAGACGAAGGACTTGCCGCCGACCTGGTAGACGGGGTTGTCGCCGGAGCCGTGGACGACCGTGACGTGCGGCATCCCGGCCGCCAGCGCGTGCACGTCCTCGACCGTCGCGGGCCGCCCGTCAACCTGAGACACGCCCCAACGTACCAGCGGATCCGGGCCGTCCCGCGCCGAAGTCCCAGCCGGGGATGTCCCAGGCGGACACCCAGCGCCCGCCGGCGTCGACCTGGCCGAGCGCGTAGCCGTTGGCGGCCTCGGCCTCCTCGGCGGCCCACTGCGGGACCGGCGCCGGCCAACCGTTGAACCAGGCGTGGGTGAGCAGGGTGGCGAAGGCGGTGCCGGTCATGGTGCTCAGGGCGTGCAGGCAGCGACGGGCGGCGGTGAGGTCGGGTTCGACGTACACGAAGCGGCCCAGTTGGCGCTGGATCACGCCGGCGGCGGGGGCGAAGTCGAGGCGGGCGAGGCGGTCGACCAGTGCGCCGCGGACGGGCACGTCGAGGTCCGAGTCGAGGACGTCACACAGCGACGGGGCGGCCTCGACCGGCCAGGCGGTCGACGCGAGCTCGGACCAGCGGCCCGCGACCGCGAGCCGGCGGACGGTGCCGTGCGGGCGCAGCGGCCGGGGGCCGGCCAGCTCGCACGGCGGCTCGCCCCAGTCCTCGGTGCGCCACGCGTGCGGCCACGGCGGCGGCATCCGGCCGGCGGCGATCAGGGACCGCGACTCGAGGTCGTTGCGGTACGGCAGCGGCACCACGGTCAGCGGCAGTTCGTCACCGGTGCGCCGGTCGTACGCGACGCGGGGACGGGTGCCGTGCCGGGGTCCGGGCCCGTGGGTCGCCCACTCCTCCAGGGGCATCCGGTGCCGTTCGCCGGTGGTGGCGTAGGCGATCAGGACGTTCTCCGGCACGTCCCACGCGGGGCCCAACCAGTGCGACGCAGGATCCACGGTCACCGGAGCAGCCTGGCACGCGCACCTGGTGACCACCTGGCCGCGAGCTGGGACCTGGCCGTGAGAACAAGCAGCGGCCACCGCGCGAACAGTCGCACGGTGGCCCTCTGTGCACTGCGGTGAGGCGCCACCGCGCGAACAGTCGCACGGTGGCCCTCTGTGCACTGCGGTGAGGCGCCACCGCGCGAACAGTCGCACGGTGGCCGCCGGTACACCAGCGACCACCGCCTCAAGAGAGACGGTGGCCGCCGGTGCGAGGGTGGTGCGTCAGCCGCCGATCAGCAGGCCGTAGTCGGCCATCGCCATCGCGATGTCGGACTGGGCCCAGAAGCGGTGGAAGGTGAACGTCGGCGCGGGGCCGGTCCCGTTCAGGTAGGCCTGCACGGCCGGCCAGTTCGGGTCGTTCTTGTAGAAGGAGCGGGTGTCCAGGAAGGACTTCCCGGGGGCGATGACGTCACCGTTGGGCATGACGCCGCTGTACCCGGACGGGATGTACAGGCCCTGCTGGTTGGACGAGGACCAGATGTCGTCGAAGCGGTTGTAGTCGGTGCGGGTCTCCGGGATGCCGACGCCCTTGCTGTCGGTGTGCAGCCAGATGCCGTCCAGGAGCTTCTTCGCCGTGGTCTTCGCCGCGGTGTTGTTGGCCTTCGCGCCGTAGTAGGTCAGCAGGCGGGCGTACGCTGCCGCGATGCCCACGTCGGTGCCGGTGCTGACCACGCTGACGTGCAGGTTGGTGTTCGCGGCCGGGCTGGCCGGGTTCCAGGTCGCCGGCGCGCCGGTCCACTGGAGCGTGTCGGGGATCTTGAAGTCGCCGTTCGCGGTGAACGTCGTGTTCGCGATCGCCCAGGCCACCCACTTGTCGAGCATCGTCTTGGCCTTGGCGTCACCGGTCGCGTAGTAGTACTCCGCGACCCGCTCCACCGACCACGCCTGGAAGCCGAACCACTGGTTGGACGGCGGGTCGTGGTAGACCGGCTTCTCGTCGTAGAACATGCCGTAGAACGTCGGCGTGCCGGCCGGCGGCACCGAGTAGTTGCCGCCCCAGCTGTTGGTGGCACCACCGGCGAACGCACCCTCGGAGGACTGCAGCCACTGGTAGAACTCCAGCTGCCGGCCGAGGCTGGTCTGCCAGTCGCCCTTCGCCGAAGGCGAGCGCGGCGCGAACCCGGTGACGTTGGACAGCACGTACGCCGCCAGGGGGTTCTGGTAGCCCTGGTGGTTGTGGCTGGAGCCGATGCGCCACGACCACTGGCCGCCCGCGTCGCCGCCCCACGCGTAGTACCAGTTCAGCAGGTACGCGGCGGAGTCCTTGCCGGTGCCGGCGGCGCAGCCCGTCGACGTGCAGCCGGGCTTCTTGAAGTACTTGTCGTACATCGCGTACCGCAGGTAGTCGCCCATCTTGGCGGCCTTGCCCACGACGGTGGCGACGTCCGCGGCCTTGCCCTGGGCCGAGGCCCACTGCTGCGCCCAGTACGCGGCCTGGATGGCGCGCGCGTCGGCGTCGGGGGCGTTGGTGTAGCGCCACTGCTTGGCCGGCGAGCCGTCGATGAACAGCGGCAGGAAGCCGCCGTTGGCCTTCGCGCCGAAGCGGAAGTCCTCACAGGACGGGTGGGCGACGGTCTCCCACACCGACTCCTGCGGGCCGCGCTGGTAGGTGTTGATGTACGACACCGTGGAGCCCGGCTGCGGGGTGCACGAGCTGAAGCCGTAGACGTTGTCGACGTCCTCGAGCCAGTGCATGCCGTACACGTCGGTGTTGCCGTAGGTCGAGGTCAGCTCCGTGTACAGCGGGTCGACACCGACCTTCACCGACGAGTCGAGGTGGCCGCCCTGCTGCGGGTACAGGCTGGGCTGCCCGGCCTCGGGCGCGTAGTCGGCGGGGTCGTTCGGGTTGTAGCCGCCGGTCGGCTGGTTGGCGTGGGTGGGGATGATGTACTTCTCCATCGTGTCCCAGGCCTTGTTGAACGGGGCCCAGTCCTGCTTCACCCGGCCGTACTGCGCCTCCAGCCACAGCCAGAAGCTGAACGCCTCGGACGTGGTCTCGTGGCCCCAGTCCGGCGCCTCGACGACGAGCGTCTCGATCGAGTGGTAGGGCACGCCCTCCGGCGAGAAGTACCCGGAGCTGTGCAGCTTCTGGTACTGCTCGAGGAACCGCTGGACGTACACGCCGCCGGCGACGTCGTCATCGCTCTCGTTCGCCGGTACCGACGCCGACGCCCAACCCGTAGCGGTCAGGTTGATCGTCGCGGCACCGTTGGTGGTGTCCGCGTCCTGGGCGGCGGAGACGGTGACGACCTGCGCGACGTTCCAGTTCGCGGCCGTGAACGTCAGCGAGGTCGGTGACACGGTGATGTCGGTGTCGCCGGTACGGGCGACCGCGACCGTCACGTTGGAGGTGGGTGCCTGGTTCAGCTTGACCGACAGCGGCGTCGAGCCGCCCTCGGGCACGGTCAGCGGCGACGGCGTGGCCACGATCGACGGCCCGACGAACGGGTCGACGAACACCGGCACCGCCGTGGACGTGGTCACCGCGCCCTTGCTGTCATAGGCCTTCGCCTGCAGGCTGTACGCCCCGGTCTGGCTCGGCACGCTGGCCCAGCTGTACGTGTACGGGGCGGTCGTGTCCTGACCGAGCAGCAGGCCGTCGTGGTAGAACTCGACCTTCGCGATCGAGTCACCGGCATCCGGGTCGCTGGCGGTGACGGCGATCGGGATCGTCGCCGGCGCCGTGTACCGGGTGTTGGCGGCCGGCGAGGTGATGGCGACCGTCGGCGCCTGGTTCGGGCCGGTGCAGGTCACGCCGTTGAGCGCGAAGCTCGTCGGGTTGACGTTGGTGCCGCTGTACCCGGCGTTGAAGCCCGGGTTGACGGTGCCGTTGGTGGGCAGGCTGCCGTTCCACGGGGCGTTGCGGATCGTCGCCTGGTTGCCGGTCTGGGTGTAGTCGCCGTTCCAGCTCTGCTGCAGCTGCTGGTTGCCGGCGAACGTCCAGGTCACGTTCCAGCTCGTCAGGGGGTCGCCGAGGTTCGTCACCAGCAGATCGCCGGTGAAGCCCGTCGGCCATTGGCTGCGTACCGAGTAGACGACCGTACAGCCGGCGGCGGCGTGTGCGGGTCCTGCCGGCATGACGAACAGCGTGCCGGCGGCCAGGAGGCCGACGGACGCCACACGCATCCAGCGTTGGGTCCGGGTGGTCATGTGTGGGGGCTCCTCGTGAAAGTTTCTGGGCGGAATACGGGCACGCGACAGTGCGGCGGCGTTGGTACATAAGCCAGTCGCTGCGTGTGCCCCGTCGGCTCCCAGACGCGAGGTGGCGCTGATTCTGGCATGGGAGCGCTCCCGGGACAAGCGTCCTGATTTCGCCTATGGTCGCGACGGCTATCGATCCACCGGAGGTGATGCCAACCCTTTTCGCGGCTCCCATCGCGAACCGGGGTGCGGCGGCCGGCGTCTGCAGCGCCGCCGCCGTGCCCACCCATTTCGTGTTAGTTCTCAGCGGTACGGGTTAGACAACCCCGATGTCGACAACGAAAGGGGACCGTCATGACCCGTCCGATCGCGGACCTCGAACAGCACCCGGACATCCTCGAGCTGCGGGCCCACTACGACCGCGCGGCGGAGACGCCGACCGCGCACATCACCGACGGTGGGCTGCTGCTCGCCGGGATCTACCTCACCCTGTCGCCCTGGATCGTCGGCTTCGCGCCGTTCGAGGGTGACCTCGCGGTCAACAACTTCATCTGCGGTGTGGCCGTCAGCTTCCTCGCCATCGGCTTCGCCGCGGCGTACGGGCGCACCCACGGCCTCACCTGGGTGCCGGTGGTGCTCGGCGTGTGGACGTTCGTCGCCCCGTGGGTCATCCAGGGCGCCCACCCGTCCGGCGGCTCCATCGCCAACAACATCGTCATCGGCCTCGTCATCATCGCGCTCAGCCTGATGACGATGATGACGACGCGCCTGCCTTCCGGCCGTGGCCGTGGCCGTGACCGTGAGCAGGACCGGCGGTGACATGGCGGTCATGTGAGGTGACCACTGGTCACATCGGGGTGAATTCTTCCCGGCTCGGCGTGCGCCGGCCGGGAAGAGTGGCTAGACATTCACCGTGAACCGCGACAGCCGCCTGCCGGCCCTCACCGGTCTGCGCTGGGCGGCGGCGCTCGTGGTGTTCGGCCAGCACACCCTGGAGCTCTTCTACGACTCGGACCTGGTCGCCCCGCGACCGGTCCGGGCCGTGCTGTGGGCGCTGCTGGTCAACGGCGGCGCGATGGGCGTCTCGTTCTTCTTCGTGCTGTCCGGCTTCGTCCTGACGTGGTCCGCCAGGCCCGGCCCGTTCTACTGGCGGCGGTTCACCAAGATCTACCCGGCGACGCTGGTGACCACCCTCCTCGCCCTGGTCGTCGTCGGCGGCGCCTCACCGCTGCAGCTGGCCACCCACCTGACGCTCACCCAGACCTGGTTGCCGCACGCGTCGGTCTTCCGGGCGCTCAACCCGGTGAGCTGGTCGCTGTCGTGCGAGGCGTTCTTCTACCTGTGTTTTCCGCTCCTGTACCGGCTGCTGCGCCGGCTCGGACCCGGAGGTCTGTGGACGGTCGCCGCCCTCCAGGTCGCCGCGATCCTCGGGATCGGCGCCGCCCTCACGTACGCCAGCCGCCCGTTCGCGCTCTGGCTCGGCTACGTGTTCCCGCCGGTCCGGATGGCCGAGTTCACCCTCGGGATCGCCGTCGCGCTGCTCGTGCGGTCCGGCGCGTGGCGCGGCCCGGGCCTGCGCTCGTCGTTCGTGCTGGTCGGGGCCGGCGCAGTCCTCGCGCTGAAGGCCCCGTACCCGCTCAACCAGCACGCCCTCACGCTCGTGCCCGTGACCCTCGTCGTCGCCGCGGCCGCCCGCGCCGACCTCGCCGGTGTCCGCACCGTCTGGACCCGCCCGTCGCTGCGGTACCTCGGCGAGGTGTCGTTCGCGTTCTACCTGGTGCACTACCTGACGTACCTCACCTACGACCGCCTCGGCCTGCTGCCGCACCGCGCCGGCCCGCTCGTCGCCGCCCTGATCACCGTGTCGGTGTTCGCCAGCAGCCTTCTCGGCGCCATGGCCGTCCACCACGGCGTCGAGCTGCCCGCCCTGCGCCTCCTGCGCCGCCGGCCCTCCACCGCGGCCGTCGCCGGGACCGACGCGGCCACTGTCGAGGCCCCGCTCCCGGCCGCCGCCCGTCCCTGACACCGTCCATCGCGCTTTCGCACACCGTCCGGATCGCCGTCGTGCGGCGCGCCCGGACCCGTTACGCTGCCTCCCCGTGATGGACTTTCTCGAGGTGTCGACGGGGTTCCCGAGCCAGCAGGACGCGGCGTACGTGGCACGTTCGGTCATCCACACGCGGCTCGCCGTCGCGGCTCGGGTCGAGGGCCCCGTGCTGTCCATGGGCTGGCGCGACGGCACCCTCGTGGAGGCCGAGGAGTGGCGGCTGCTGCTCACCGTCCAGGCGGAGCGGTTCGACCAGCTGGCCGCGTACATCATCAGGCGCCACCCGCGGCCCGACCCGCAGGTCGTCGCCGTCCCGCTGCGCCGGCACGTCGGCGTCGAGGCCGCCGAGCCCGCCCCGTCCGGCGGCGTCCCCCTATGACGGCAGGCGTTCGAGGGCGGCCTCGACGCGGGTGGCGGCGCCCGCGTAGTGCAGCTTGCGGGCCAGCCGCAGCGCCTCCTCGGCCTCGGCCGCGTCGCCCTTCGCCAGGGCGTGGATGCGGCGCAGGTCCGGCTCCGCGAGACCGCCCTGGCCCGGCAGGCCCCGCTCCAGCGCGGCGCCGGCGACCTCGGCGGCCTCGGTGTCCCGGCCGAGGGTGAGCAGCGCGTCGGCGTAGAGCGCCTCCAGCCGGCCGAAGCGGCGGATCCCCTCGCCGAGGGCGGCGCGCGCCTTCGCCATCCGGTCCACCCCGGTCAGGTCGCCGGTGCGGACCTCGGCCCAGCCGAGCACCATCGCCGCGAGCGCCTGGTACTCCAGGTGGCCGCCGCGCTCCGCGAGGCGCAGCGTGGCGCGGGCCGCCGTGATCGTCGCCGGCCCGTCGAACCGGTCGGCGGCGACCGCCGCGGCGTAGTGGCTGATGTACATGTCGAGGAACGGCTCACCGACCCGGGCGGCACGCTCCCGGGCGGACCGCAGGTGCCGCTCCGCGGCCTCGTGGTCGCCGAGCATCCCGCACACGATCGCCGCGGGTGCCTGCGCACCGACGACCGGGTCCCAGTTGACGATCGGGAACACCGGCAGGTCCCCGCCGGGCAGCGCCTCCAGCGCCGTCTCGAAGCACCCGCGGGCGCGCGGCAGGTCCAGCACCGACAGCGCCGCCGCGCCCTCGTGGACCTCCGCGACGATCGTCGCCCACGGGTCGGTGCTGCCCTGCTCGCTCGCCGAGCGGGCCATCGCGACGCCCCGCGCGACGTCGCCGGCGGCGGTGTGGAACGACGCGTACCCCCACAGCGCCGGCAGGATGTCCAGCACCGGCCGGCCGCGCAGCCGCACCAGCAGCGGCTCCATCGCCGCGTACTGTGCCGCCACGAACGGCGCCAGGTAGCCGTCGGTCGCCTGGTGCATGTACGCGAGCCGGATCCGCAGGTCGAGCTCCGCGACGTCGCGCCGCTCGCCGGCCGGGGCGCGGTGCAGCACCCCGATCGCCTCCACCAGCAGCGCCGACGCCTGCTCGTGGGCGGTCAGGTCGTACGCCTCGCCGGCCGCCTCGACCAGCGCGGGCACCACGTCGAACGGTGACAGCACCGGCAGCGCGGCCCGCAGGTGCGCGGCCAGCTCGGCGACGGTGGCGAGGCCCGTGTCGCGCAGCGCCTGGGCGGCCCGGGCGTGCAGCCTGGCCCGGCGCAGCGGCCCCTGGTCGAGGTACGCGGTCTGGCGGACCAGGTCGTGGGAGAAGCGCAGCAGCCCCGGGTCGTCGGTCGCGGTCAGGACCCCGCTGACGACCGCGGTGTCGAGCGTGTCGAACAGTGCCAGCTCGTCGATCTGCACGACCTCGCGCAGCACCGGCACCGACACGTCCCGGCCGAGCACCGACGCGACGGCGATGACCGCGTTCACCTGCACAGGCAGCTTGGCGAGGCGGCGGCGGACGACCTCCTGCACCCGCACCGGGACGTGCTCCGGCGCGAGGGTGTGCTCGGCGACGAGGACCCGCAGCAGCTCCACCACGAAGAACGGGTTGCCGCCGGTGCGGTCCAGCAGCATCTCGACGGTCTCGGCGGGCACGTCGGCGCCGGTCACGTCCCGGGCGAGCGCGGACACCCCGTCGGCGCCGAGCCCCTGCAGCGGCAGCCGCACCGCGGACGGGTCGGCGAGCAGCTCCCCCAGCGCGCCCGCGAGCGGCGCCTCCGGGGCGAGCTCGGCCTCCCGGTAGCCGACGGCGAGCAGCACCGCGCTGCGCCGGACGGCCTTGGCGAACATGGTCAGCAGCACCGTCGACGGCGCGTCCAGCCAGTGCGCGTCGTCGACGACGAGGACCAGCGGCCGGTGCGTGGCGAGCCGGCACAGGCCGTCGACGATCCCCTGGTACAGCCGGGACCTGGCCAGCTCCGGGTCGGCGATCCGCTCGGCGGCGGGCAGCGGCAGCGCCTCGCTCAGCGTCGGGTCCAGGACGGCGGGCAGGTTCCCGTACGGCGCGAACGCGGTGGCGAGGGCGTCGGCGGCGCCGGGTGCGGCGGCGACGGCCCGCAGGATCTGCGCCCACGGCAGGAACACCGGCGGCGCCTCCCCGTCGACGCCGGTCCCGGTGCCGACGAGCCCGGTGGCGCGGGCGGCGAGCTCCCGCAGCAGCGCGGACTTGCCGATGCCCGGGCTGCCGGAGACGAGCAGCAACCGCCCCCGGCCGGCGGCCGTGCTGGCGAGGAGCTCCTGCACGGTCCGCAGCTCGGCGTCCCGCCCGACCAGCCCGCCGTCGTCGGCGTCGCGCCCCTCGCCGGCGGGCCCTGCCACATCGCTGTCGCTCTGCTCGACCGCGCCGCTTTCCGACGATGTGTCGGACATGTCGCCCGCGGGCGGGGCGCTGACCGGCCCCGCCGGACCTGGCCGGGTGGCCGCCGGGGCGCCGGACGTCGGGGCGGCCGGCGCCGGCTCGGCAAGGTGTGGGGCCTGCCGGAGGATGTCCTGCTCGAGCTGCTGCAGGGCCGGACCCGGTTCGATGCCGAGCTCGTCCACCAGGCCGGCTCGGGCCCGGCCGTAGGCGGCGAGCGCCTCGGCCTGCCGGCCAGACCGGTACAGCGCGAGCATCAGCTGACCCCACAGCCGCTCCCGATACGGGGCCTCGGCCAGGGCGCTCTCGCTCAGGTAGGCGACTTCAGCGGCACGTCCGAGCCGCAGCAGCGCCTCCGACCGCTCCTCGACGGCGATCAGGCGCAGCTCCTGCAGGCGGCCCCGCTCGGCGCGGGCCAGCGGGGAGTCGCCGAGCTCGGGCAGCGGATCCGCGCGCCACAGGTGCAGCGCGTCGGTGAGCACCTGCAGCGCCACGGCCGGGTCGGAGCCGGTGCGGGCCTGCTCGACCGCGGCCGCGAACCGGGCGGCATCCACCGCGTCCGCCGGCACCATCAGCTGGTACCCGGGCGCGCGGCTGACCAGCACCGTCGAGCGGTCCCGGGCGGTACGCCCCGGTTCGAGGGCGCGGCGGAGGCGGGACACGTACGCCTGCAGGGAGGCGATCGCCCGCTCCGGCGGCTCGTCGGACCACAGCTCGTCGATGAGCCGCTGCACGGACACGGTCCGGCCGGGCTGCATCGTCAGCATCGCCAGGACGGCGCGCTGCTTCGGGGTGCCGGTGTCGACCGGACCGCTCTCCCCGACGACCTCGAGCGGGCCCAGGATCCTAATCTGCAGGATAGGTATCTCCCGGAGCTCCACCTCGGCCGCGGACGCTGGCTACAGCTCCACGGCGAACGATCCGTCGTCGTACGGTCCGAAGCCTGCGGCCTCCAGGAGCTCCTCGCCGTGCGCCAGAGGCGCCGCGACGAGCCTACGGGCTGGACCGGCCCGCAGGGCGTCCACCAACGAGATCAGCACCTGAACGGCGAGGTCGGAGCGTCCGCCCGGCGCGACGAGACCGACCAGTCGGACGATGGACTCACCCGGCCGGACGGCAGCCAGGGCCGCGGCGGGCTGCTCGTCCCCGTCGGCCGGGTCGATCAGCTCCCACCACTCCAGACCGTCGAACAGGAACTCGTCGACGACGGACACGCCGAGCGCGAGCCGGGTCACGGCGCGCCGCCCGGCCGGCACCCGCCGCACCAGCCGTAGTGTTTCTTTCACGTGCCCCAGCTAACCCCGCCGTTCTTGCAAACGGCTTGCTGGCCTCGCATCCGGGCGCTTATCCGCCCGAATAGCCGACACTGAGCCGGGTGCCGTCGCCCGTCCGCCACTCGATCGGCCGCCCGGCCCGCAGGTGGGTGCCCATCGCATACCAGTCGTCCACCGGCAGTCCGACGACGAACCCGTCCTCCATCGGGTCGACCGTCACCGCCGAGCCGCCCTGGATGAACAGCAGGAAGTGCACCCCGGCCTGGTTCTGCGACCGCGGCCGAGCGGCGACCACCTCGCTCGGCGCCGACTGGTCCGGCCACCACACCCGCGCCCGGCCCGTCATCGTCGTGTACCGCGGGATGAGCGCGAACCGCGGCGGCATCTGGATCCAGGCCCCGCCGAGGACCGCGTGCCGTTCCCGGTCCACGATGATCATCAGCTCGCCCGGGCCCTCCACCACCATCACGTTCTCGTCGCGGAGGTTGCTGACGTCGTCGAGGACGGTGGACCCGTCGTACGTGTCCGGGTCGACGACCGGCGGCCGGGACGGGTCGAACCACCACGGGTAGGGGAAGCACGACTCGGTGGCGGCGAGGTTCGCCAGCACCCTCCCCCGGCCGTGCCGCCCGACCGCCTCCATCTCGCCGTCGAACAGCGGGACCAGCAGCAGCGGCGGCCAGTCCGCCGGGAACCACGCGCCGTCGCCTGCGGCGTGCGTGATCAGCGCCCCGCCGATCTCCCTGCCGCCGACGTCGATCGGCTGGCCGAACCCGATGACGTCGTTGACCCGCATCCGCCACCCCTGGTGCACCGCGGCGGAGTACATGCCGATGATCAGTTCGATCAGCCCGCTGTCCAGCGGCTCCTTCCCGCCGCCGCCGGGTGGCAGCACGGCCGCCGTCACCTCCGTCAGGCCCGCCGCGGCCAGCCCCACCGTGCCGTACACCCACAACCTCGTGCCGGCGGGCAGCCCCGGAAACCCGACCGGGTCGTCGGGGACCTCGCACTCGTCGACGGTGATGACGAGCGCCCCGTCCGCGGCGACCACACGCCCCGCCTGCGCGATGGCGGGCAGCCGCACCGCCTCGTCCGCGCCGCGCGGCAACGGCGCCGGCCCGACCGGCCACCGCGGCTGCCAGTGCTGCGGGAACCGCTCGTGGACGGGCACCGGAATCGGCCCGCTCCCGCCGGGCACGAACTTCCGCATCACCGGACGGGCGGAGATCCGCAGGTCCCACTCCAGCTGCCAGGTCCGGCCGCCCTGCGTCGCGACGGCGTGCAGCCGCCACCGCAGCAGGTCCGGCTCGTCGGTGACGACCGCGAGCACGATCCGGCAGGCCGCGCCCGCCGGCACCTCCAGCGGCCACACCGGGCCCGGCCGCAGCCGCCGCCCGTACGCGTCCCGGGCCGGCCGCACCTGCGCGGCGGCACCGCCCAGCAGCAGCACCTCGAGCTGCGGGATCTCCAGCTCCTCGTACGCCTGCACCGAGCGCTCCGCGACGGGCGCCAGCCGCGGATCGAGGACCAGGTCCGGCGTCCGCGGCGTCGCGAAACTGGTGCCCTCGGCCACCAGCGGCCCACGGCCGACCACCTCGGCCGTCAGCGACCGCAGCACCACGGGGCCACCCTCGGCGGTCACGTCCAGGAACAGGTTGTGCCCCGTGACCGGGACGTGCACCGCCACGGGCCCGACGTCCGAACCCGGGCTCTGCACGAACGTCACGTGCGAGCGGGATGTCACCTCCGCCAGGAACGGCGGCTGCTGCGCGCCCGCGGCCGGCGACGTCCGGCGGACCGGCCGGTCGAGGATCTGCGCGGCCCATGCCCGCCCGCCGCCGCTGATGCCTGTCATGCTGCTCCGTTCGCTGTCGATGTGTCGGCGATGGTGCGGAACGGGTGGCCCGCCAGGTCGACCCGGCGCACGCCGCTGCGGCCGGCGCACGTCCACTCCAGGTCGAGCGCCCATTCCACGTCGCCGCTGTCCAGGTGTACGACCAGGTCGAACACCTCCGGATCGGCCGGGGCGACCTTGAACGGGAAGTCCGCGCCGCCGCCGATCGGCAGCAGCCGCGGGGCGGGCTCGTCCAGGAACACGTCGAACTGCCGGACGTCCACCGACCCGAGGTGCGGGTTGAAGTCCCCGGCCGGCGTCTCCCGCCGCGACAGCACGACCGGCCGCAGCGCGTGCAGGACGACGGCGGGCATGCTGGGCGCCTCGACGACGAGCCGCACCCGGTGCCCGCTGCCGGGCACCTCCTCGAGGCCGTTCGGCCCGCGGGTGACGACGAACCCGACGTCGTGCAGCTTGACCGTCACCTCGAGCGGGGCCTCCGGCTCGACCGGGGCGTTGCGGCGCTCGGCCCGCTGCGCGGCCAGGTCGGCGAGCATCCGCAGGTGCTCCCGGCGCCAGTGCGTGAGGTCCACGTCCCCGGTCCCACCGGCGTTGCGGTCGCAGGCGGCGACGAACGCCTCCACGAAGCCCCAGTCGGGCACCGTGCGGCCCTGCAGCTTGTCGTCGATCGTCGCCCGCGGATACGGGCGGCCGGCCTGCCGGGTCAGCCGCTCGATCTCGCGCAGCGACGGCTCCCCCGCCAGGCGTCTGCAGCCCCGGAGGTGTTCAGCGAAGGCCGCCAACGCGGTCGGTGTGGACACCTGAAAATCGTAAGTGGCCGATGCCCGTCCGGATGTCCGGCAACTGTCCGGAGATCCGGACGCGCTGTCACACGTGTTTGAAGCGGGACACCAGCCGCTGCAGCTCGCCGGACAGGCCCGCGAGCTCGCCGCTGGCCTCGCGGCCGGCCGCCACGCTGCGGTTCGTCTCCTCCGCGGCCGCGGCCACCTCCGCGATCGTGGCGGCGATCGCCTGCGCGCCGCCGGCGGCCTCGCCGACATTGCGGGTCATCTCGCTCGTGGTCGCGGTCTGCTCATCGACGGCCGAGGCGATCGTCGTCTGGTACTGCGAGATCTGCCCGATGATCATGCTGATCTGCTCGATCGCGGCGACCGCGCTGTCCGTGTCGGCCTGGATCGTGCGGACCCGGGTGGCGATGTCCTCGGTGGCGCGGGCGGTCTCCTGCGCCAGCTCCTTGACCTCGCCCGCCACGACGGCGAAGCCCTTGCCGGCCTCCCCCGCCCGGGCCGCCTCGATGGTCGCGTTGAGCGCGAGCAGGTTCGTCTGCTCCGCGATCGACGTGATCACCTTGACCACGTCGCCGATCTCGGCCGAGGACTGGCCGAGCTTGGACACGGTGTCGTTGGTGGTGGTGACGACGGTGACGGCCTGCCCGGCGACCCGGGCCCCCTCGCTGGCGTTGCGGGCGATCTCCCGGATCGACGCCGACATCTCGTCGGACGCGGCGGCGACCGTCTGCACGTTGCCGGAGACCTGGGCGGCGGTCTGGTCGGCCTCCCGGGCCCGCGCGGACACCGCCTGCGCGCTGCCGGCCACCCCGGCGGTGACCGCGTCGAGCTGGCTGGAGCTGCGGGCCACCAGCTCGGCGCTGCGCGCGAGGGCCGCGACGGTCTCCCGGACGCTGGCGGTGGCCCGGTTGACGGCGCCCGCCATGTTGCCGATCTCGTCCCGGCCGCCGACCGGCGCGGTCGTGGACAGGTCCCCGGCCGCCATCGCGTCCATGGCCCCCACCACAGGGGCGAGCCGGCGGGTGATCGACGCGGCGACGTACAGGGCCAGCGCGGTCGCCACGACCAGCCCGACGATCAGGGTGAGCAGGACCTGCAGCCGGGCGGTGGAGTACTGCGAGTGGGCGTCCTGCACCGCGGCGTCGGCGTCGGCGGCCTGGTGGTCGGCCAGCTCGGCGACCGCCGCCTCCATGCCGGGCACGACCTTGTTGAAGTCGATCGTCGCCGGCTTGCCCTGGGCGAGGTCGGCCATCGCCCCGGTGAACTGCTGCCACAGCGACGTGAACTCGTCGACGGTCCGCTGCGCAGCGGCGCTCTTGGGCAGCTTCAGGTACTCCTCGAGCGCCGCGTTGAGCTGCTTGATCGCGTCGCCGGTGCCCTTCTGCGCCAACGCGATGACCTGCGGGTCACCACCCGACCCGAGCTGCATCGCCGCGTTGTGGTTGATCAGCGACTGGGCGCCGCGGATCTTGCTGAGCAGCACCAGCTCCTGGACGTTCTCGGCGCGCATCTTGCTGACCTTGCCGTCCATCGCCGACATCCGCGACAGCGCGAACGCCCCCGTGACGACCGCGGTCAGCGCCATCGCCGTCAGCGCGAACAGGATCTTGGTCCGGATCCTGCGGTCGGCCAGCCAGCCGCCGCCGCCGCCCTTGACCGTCCCTGTGTCCGCCACTGTGCACCATCCCGGAATCCGGCGAATCTCGCACTTCTCAACATCGGCGCCACGTCAGGAAACTTGAGCCCCTCGAATGCCGCCGCACACACCCCCTACGCCGTCCTAGGACGCTAGGATCTAGGTGGTTGTGTCCGGGTGGCGCGTCGTACGGGGGATGAACATGAACTGGAGCCAACGACTCGGCACCGTCGGTGTGTGGCGTGGCGTCACGCTGCTCGATCCGCCGATGGCCAGGTCCATCGAGGAGCTCGGGTACGGCACCGTCTGGCTCGGCGGCTCCCCCGGCTCCGACCTGCGCCCCGCCGAGGCCCTGCTCGACGGCACCGACTCGGTCGTCATCGCCACCGGCATCGTCAACATCTGGTCGTCCGACGCGGCCGAGCTCGCCGACTCGTTCCACCGCATCCACGCCAGACACCCCGGTCGGCTGCTGCTCGGCATCGGGTCCGGGCACCGCGAGGCCAACCCGGACCGCACCCGCCCGGTCGAGTCCATGGCCCGCTACCTCGACGTCCTCGACGCGCGCGGCGTGCCCGCCGAGCACCGGGTGCTGTCCGCGCTCGGCCCCCGCATGCTCGCCCTGGCCGCCGAACGCAGCGCCGGCACCCACCCGTACCTCACCGTGCCCACACAGACCCGGGAGGCCAGGACCGCCCTCGGCCCGGCCGCGCTGGTCGCCCCCGAACAGACCGCCGTGCTGGACCCCGACCCAGCCACCGCCCGCCGCAGCGCCCGCGCCTTCCTCGCCATGTACCTGCAGCGGGTCAACTACACCACCAACATGCTGCGCGCCGGCTTCACCCCCGAGGACCTCACCGACGGCGGCAGCGACCACCTGATCGACAGCATCGTCGCCCACGGCGACGCCCCCACCCTGGCCGCCGCCCTACGCGCCCACCTCGACGCCGGCGCCGACCACGTCTGCGTCCAGCTCCAACCCGCCGACACCGACGTCATCCCCGCCCTCCGCACCATCGCCCACGCCCTCAACCTCCACCCACCCGGCTCCCCCACCGCCCGTTGATCGAATAGCGTTTTCGCTATTCGATCAACTCGCCAGGCGTTCGGACAGCCGCGCCTTCGCCGCGGGCCAGTCGGTTCGGGGCATCGTGTAGACCAGCAGGCCCGGCTCGCCGTCGACCTGCGGTTCGCGGCCGCTCAGGGTGGCACCGATACGGGTGATCGCTGCCTGGGAGCGGACGTTCTCCGGCCTGATGCGCCAGACGACGGCCGCGTAGCCGAGCGTGTCGAAGGCATAGGTCATCGTCAGGAGCTTCGTCTCGGTGTTCGCCGCGGTACGCCACCACCTCCTGCCGAACCACGTGCCGCCGATCTCGATGCGCCCGTCGCCGCGCTGCCAGCTGTGCAGGTTCGTGGTGCCGATCGCTGTCCCCTCGTCCCGAGCCACCACGGCGAACGCGACCCGCTTCCCGTCCTCGACGTCCTTGATGCGCCCGCACACGATCTCCCGCAGTTCCGCCTCGGTACGCGGAGTGGGCGCACTCAGCCACCGCCACACCTCGTCGTCCCGCCCGCCAGCGCCGAACAGGGCGGGCACATGCGACTCGGCAAGCGGCTCAAGACGTACATGGCGGCCTTCAAGAACCATCGAACTGGGAGCCAACGGCATGGCGGCGACGCTACCCAGCACCCGCGCCACGCCGCAGCCCACGCACGCCTTGATCCAGCACTTGCGCCGATGCGTGAGCGGCGACTGTCAGCTCAGCGTTGATGGTTCACACTGAGGGCACCCGCCGAGTCCGGCACGACTCGCTCCCGAGGTCGCGCACGGAACCAACCACCACGACATTCACCGCCACCAACCACCAGCGCCGACCACCCCGGCCGCCGCTACAGCGCAACGGCCGGACACGAGCAGCATCGCCACCAGTTCGGCCGCGGGCCACCGGCCCCACCTACCGCCGACCGCCAGCTCCACCTACCGCGGGCCACCGGCCCCACCTACCGCCGACCGCCAGCTCCACCTACCGCGGGCCGCCGGCCCCACCTACCGCGGGCCACCGGCGCCGGGACGCCAGCGCGCCGCTCCCCGACCGGCACCCGCCGGCCCTTCTGCCGCCGTGCCCGGCCGCCAACCGTCCACCGCCGCGCCGCCGGCGTCCCTGCTACTCGTCCGGGCGGTGGTCGCCGGTGGCGCCGTCGAGGAGCTCGCGCATGACGTCCAGGTGCCCGGTGTGGCGGGCCACCTCCTCGACCATGTGGATGAGGACCCAGCGGAGCGAGACCTTCTCGCCATACCAGGCGGTGCCGGTCGCCTCCACGTCTAAGGAGTCGATGACGGCGTCGCAGGTGGCGCGGGCGCGGGCATAGAAGGCGAGCACGTCGGCGGTGGACTCGCCCGGCTCGACGCGCAGGTCGGCCTCGGGGTCGTCGTCGCGGAAGGGCAGCGGCTCGTGCTCACGGCCGAACGTGTCGCAGAACCAGCCATACTCGACCGCGGCGAGGTGCTTGACCAGGCCGAGCATCGTGCTGCCCGACGGGGTCATCGGGCGGCGCAGCTGCTCGTCGTCGAGGCCGTCGAGCTTCCAGAGCACCACGTCGCGGTGCCGGTTGAGACTGGCATGCAGACTCTGCTTCTCATCGCCGAGATATGGCACTCGAATCGTCACGCCCGCACCGTAACAGCGAGGTACGACACTTCCGACCGAGTTAACCGGTACGGTCGCTGCGTGACGCGGGACGAGCTGATCGCACACTGCATGGCCAAGCCCGGGGCGTGGCAGGACACCCCGTGGGAGGATGACCTCGTCGTCAAGGTCGGACCGAAGATCTTCGCCTTCCTCGGCAACGGGACGGCCGTGGGCGTGAAGTGCGCGCCGACGCGGGAGGCCGCCGACGAGTGGCTGCGGCGGTTCCCGCAGGACGCGGCCGCTTCGCCGTACATCGGGAAGTCCGGCTGGAACACGCTGACCGTCGGCGGAAGCATCCCCGACGAGGAGATCCTCGAGGCGGTCGACGAGTCGTACCGCTGGGTGGTGTCCAAGCTGCCGAAGAAGGACCGGCCGGCGTAGCGACCCGTCCGGGCGGGCGCCGGCTCCGAACCACGTTCATGGATTCGGGGACGGTCGCCGGCCGGTACCGGCTGATCAAGGTCATCGGCACGGGTGGGATGAGCCGCGTGTGGCTCGCCCGCGACGAGATCCTCGCGCGGGACGTCGCGGTCAAGGAGGTCCTGGCGTTGCCGGGGCTGGCGGACCTGTGGGGGCGCACGATCGCGGAGGGCCGGGCCGCGGCGCGGCTGGCGCACCCCAACGTGGTGCGGGTCTACGACGTGCTGTTCACCGGCGGCCGGCCGTGGATCGTCATGGAGTACGTGCCGTCCTGCTCCCTCGAGGAGGTCGTGCGCGCCGGAGGACCCCTCGCACCGGACGTCGCCGCGGGCGTCGGGCTCGCCGTGCTGGACGGGCTCGCCGCGGCGCACCGGGCGGGCGTCCTGCACCGCGACGTGAAACCGCCGAACGTGCTGGTCACCGGCGACGGGCGGGTCCTGCTCGGCGACTTCGGCATCGCGGTGCTGCACGACGAGGTCGACGGGCCGGAGGTGCCGCTGGTCGCGTCGCCCGCCTACGTCGCGCCGGAGCGGGTGCGGGACCGCGTCTCCAGCGTCGAGACGGATCTCTGGTCGCTCGGCGCCACGGTGTACTGGTGTGTCGAGGGCCGGACACCGTACGCGCGCGGGACGACGGCCGAGGTCCTCGGCGCCCTGGCCACCGCGCCGCCGGACCCGGTCGAGCGGGCCGGGCCGCTGCGGGAGGTGCTCGAGGGGCTGCTGCGCCGCGACCCGGCCGAGCGGCTCACGGCCGATCAGGCGCGGGCGATGCTGTCGGAGGTCGCCTCGGCACCGGCCCCGGCAGCCCCGTCGACGGCGACGTTGCGGCTGCCAGGTCCGGCGTCGGCGGCGACGGTACCGGCAGCGCCCGCCGATCCTGTGGCAGGTCCGACGCCGGTACGAGCCGGAACCGCGCACGGGGTGAACGGCAGGGACGCCGACCGGCGGCGGACGGTCGCCCGGATCCTGGTGGCGGCGCTCGGGCTGCTGCTGGTCGGCGGTGGCGTCGCCGGTCTGGTCGCGGCGACCGGCGACGACGGGACTGCCCAGTTCGTGGACCGCGCGCAGGTTGACGCGACGGCCACCGCCGCCACATGCGCGGACGGCGCCACGCCAACTGGCACCGTGCCACCGGACTACCGCGCGAGCTGTTCCGTCCGCTCGCCGGATCCTTCGCGGCCTGACCCGGAGCGCCCCTGAATCGGCCGCGCCGCCGCCCCGGGCACGTTAGCGTTGGAGGGGCTTGGGGGCGAGGCTGCGGGGGTTCACAGGTGCGGAAACCGATCGCGGCCACGTTGCGCCCGCAGTTCACCTGGCTCATCCTCCTGCTGCTGTCCATCGGCGCCGCTCGGCTGCTCGCCGGCCACTACCTCACCGGCGTCCACGACGAGCGGCTGCGGGGCCTCGACGACGCGCGGCAGGCCAACCAGCGGATGCTGCGGGACCTCACCGACATCGACACCGCCGCACTCAGGTACCAGCTGACCGGCGACCCGGCCTACCTGGAGGCGTTCCGCGCCGGCTCGGCGGACTACCCGGTCGCCCGGTCGGCGGCGCTGCGGGCCGCACCCGACGACCGGACCCGGGTCCTCGTCCGCGACCAGGACCAGGCCGCACAGCGGTGGCTGGCCCAGGTGGCCCTGCCGATCAGCGCCCTGCCCGCCGGCCGTCCCGGCGTCGACGCGGACCGCAGCGCCCGGGGCAAGGACCTGTTCGACGCGATCCTCACGGCGAACACGGCCGTGACCGCCGCGGTCGAGGACACCCAGAAGACCACGACGGCGGCGTACCGCCGAACCGGCCGCGTCCTCGAGGCGGCGCTCGCCCTGCTGTCGCTGCTGCCCGCGCTGATCGCGGTGCGCGTCTACCGCTCCGTCCGCCGGCTGCTCACCCCGCCGCCGAGAACGCCTCGCGACCCCCTCGACGAACCACCCACCATCGCCCCGTTCGGCGAGCCCGCCGTGCATGACCTTGACGTGCCGACCGGTGGGGGTCGGATCGCCGGCGCCGACCTGGGTGCGGGCGCCCTGCCGGACCACGTTCACCGCCCGTGACCGCTCTTCCGGCAGCTCCCGGCGCTCACCCGCGCTCCACCGCTCGGCTGCGCCCCGCGGCCACCACCACGACCGCCAGTACCCCGGCGAGGACGAGCAGCCCGACCGGGTCGACAAGCCGGGTCCCAACCTCCCACGGCGGCGCGCTGTTGCGGATCCACGGGTGCCCGAGCGGCAACAGCCCGTCGATCGCCGTGGCGACCACGGCGGCGGTGACCATGGCCGCGACAACCCCTCCGATGACCGTTGCCGCCGATGTACCGGCATCGCCCGCCCCGACCGACCTGCCCGCACGAGCCGGGTCGCCCTGCCGTCGAGCGATCAGGCGGACGGCCACCCCGCCGGTGGCCATCATCGCCAGGATCGCCGGCACGACGGTCGCCGCGACCTCCGGCAGCACCGCCGCCAGCCCGAGCCACACCACACCCGCCCCGAACCCACACCCCACGGCGATCCCGGCGGCCTCAGACCGGACGCTGGTGCGGCGGCCGGTCACGTGTACCGCGGCCGCCAGCACCAATCCAAGCAGCACCACCCATACGACGAGGACGGTGGTGGCGTCGCCGGTCCTCGGTCCCCCGCTCCTCGTGATCGGTGGCACCACCCTGAGCGCCTGCGCCACGCCCAGCACTTCGAGCGCGACCACACACGCGACCGCCGCTCGCACCACCCCGGCCAGGCTCCCCCGCGCCGCCACGGGTCCGACAGGCACCGCGGCGACCAGGACGAGGACCGCCACGACCCCGACCATGACCTCGACCCGGTGCCGCATCACCTCGAACCCGACACCCTGAGCCACGAACACCGCCGCGACCAGCGCACCGGCCGCCCCCAGCCACAGCAGCGCCGCGACCCCATGCCCGCCCCACCGCTTCACGCGCGTCATGGCTCTAACTCTATCTAGATAGAGTTAGTGTCGGAAGCCCCCACATTGCAGCTGACTCGGCGGCGGCGAGGTGCTTGATGTGCGGGAGCCGTTTCCGTTCAGGATCGACACCGCGTCACTGCCGCGCTGAAAGCACCTCGCCGCCGTCGGGGTTGCTACTCCGCGTAGGGCTGGTCCTTGCCCTGGGCGCTGAAGGCGAGGCTCCACACGTAGCCGTCCAGGTCGGCGAAGGTGGCGCCGTAGCCGCCCCACTGCAGGGCGGCGGGTGGCTTGAGGATCGTGGCGCCGGCCTTCTCGGCCTCGGCGATGATCTCGTCGACCCGGTCCTCGCTGCGGACGATGTACTGGAGGACCATGCCGCTGAAGCCGCTGCCGTCGGCGCTCGTGCCGACCTGGTCGGCGAGGCCGTCGCGGCCGTAGAAGCCGATCAGCGAGCCGCCGTCCTGCTCGAAGAACACGGACACGCCGTAGTTGTGCTTGACGGTCCAGCCGAGGCCCTCGGTGTAGAACCGGGTGGCGCGGTCGAGGTCGCGGACTCCGAGCAGAATGGAGCTGACGTGCGCTTTCATGGGTTGTCTCCCGATCGTCGACGGTGTGCTGTCACAACCGGCCTGGTTCGCCGGTCATCTCCTATGACAGGCCGCGACGGAGGAATGTGACGGATGATCGGGAAAGATTGGGTGAGCGAGCGGTTCGCCGAGCACCAGAGCCGCCTGCACTCGGTGGCGTTCAGGATGCTCGGCTCGTCGGCTGAGGCCGAGGACGCGGTGCAGGAGGCCTGGCTGCGGGTCAGCCGGGCGGACACCGGCCAGGTGGAGAACCCGGCCGGGTGGCTGACGACGGTCGTCGCCAGGGTGTGCCTCAACATGCTGGAGGCCCGCAAGGCCCGGCGCGAGGATCCGGTCGGCGCGCTGCCGCCCGAGCCGGCGACCACCACGGTGCGACCCGCGGACCCCGAGGGTGAGGCACTACTGGCCGACTCGGTCGGGGTGGCGCTCATGGTCGTGCTGGACACGCTGACGCCCGCGGAGCGGCTCGCGTTCGTGCTGCATGACGTGTTCGCCGTGTCGTTCGACGAGATCGGTCCCGTCATCGACCGGTCGCCGGCGGCCTCGCGGCAGCTCGCCAGCCGGGCTCGGCGGCGGGTGCAGGGCGCCGCGGCCGCGTCGGACGCCGCGCAGTCCCGGCGGCGGGAGATCGTCGACGCGTTCCTCGCCGCCTCCCGCAACGGCGACTTCGCCGCGCTGCTCGAGCTGCTGCACCCGGACGCCGTCTCCGGCGACGCCACCGGCGCCCACGCGGTGGCCGCGATCTTCTCCGGACGGGCGCAGGCGGCCCGGCTCGCGCTCGTCGACGGTGTGCCGGCGGCCGTCTGGTCCCACCGCGGCCTGCCGAAGGCCGTCTTCGACTTCACCATCACCGACGGCCGGATCTCCGGCATCGCCATCGTCACCGACCCCGACCGGATCAGCGACCTGGACATCGTCTTCCTGAGCAGGTCCTCCGACGGCGACGCCGGCCAGGAACGGACCTGAGGCGCCGCCCGGCAGCACCAGCGGTCACGGTCAGGGGCAGGCCGACTTCGTCGGCTGGGACGTGACCCTGGTGCACGGCGGCGGGGCGGCCGACAGGCGGTTGCCGGCGGCGACGGTGATCCCGGCGAGGGTCAGGACCGAGGCCGCGACGAGCAGGCACGGCGCCAGGAACGTCCGGAGGACGCCTCGGTCGGTCAGCTCTTCGACTTCTGCAAGCGGTTCGAGTAACACGTTGGCAACGATCTCATGCCTGTCAACCGTCCGTGTCGGCCGGGCGTGTGGATCTTCCACAAGGCCGCTGACCGAAGCGAGGCTGCTGACCGAAGCGAGGCCCTCGGCCGCAGCCGGGCCGCCGACCGGAGCGAGGTCGGCGGCCCGGAGGTCAGGGGCGGACGGCGGCCCTCGCGGCGGTCGGGGTGTCGGCGGCGAGGGCGGCCTTGGCGAACTGGACGCACTCGTCGTATGTGTGGGCGGCCAGGGCCTCCCGCACGGCCGGGATGCTGCGCGCCGCCATCGACAGGCTCGTGATGCCGAGACCGACGAGCACCAGGGCGAAGTCGGGGTCGGCGGCCGACTCGCCGCAGACGCCGACGGGTTTGCCGGCTTCACGGCCGGCGGCCGCGCAGGCGGCGATGAGCGAGATGAGGGCGGGCTGCCACGGGTCGAGCAGTTCGGCGAGGTCGCCGCACATGCGGTCGGCGGCGAAGGTGTACTGGCTGAGGTCGTTGGTCCCGATGCTGAGGAAGTCGACGTCGCGCAGGACGGCGCCCGCACGCAGCGCCGCGGCGGGCACCTCGATCATGACGCCGGCGGTGCGCAGCCCGTGCTCGCGGCACGAGGCCGCGAACGCGGCGGCCTCCCCCGCCGTGGCGACCATCGGCGCCATGACCCAGACGTCGGCGGACGTGGCCGCGGCGGCCGCGGCGATCGCGGACAGCTGGGTGTCGAGGACGGACGGCATCGTGCGGGCGACGCGCAGGCCGCGGATGCCGAGCGCAGGGTTGGGTTCGTCGGCGAGGCGCAGGAACGGCAGCGGCTTGTCGGCGCCGGCGTCGAGGGTCCGCACGACGACCTTGCGGCCGGGCAGCGCGGCGAACACCTCCTGGTAGGCGGCGACCTGCTCGGCGAACGCGGGCGGCTCGGTGCGGTCGAGGTACAGCAGCTCGGTGCGGAAGAGCCCCACGCCTTCCACGGAGGGGGCCAGGTCGCGGGCCGAGCCGATGTTGGCCAGCAGCGCCACGGGGTGGCCGTCGGACGTCGCGCCCGGGCCGGTGGACGCGGAGCGCCGCGCCAGCAGCTCCCGCTGCGCGTCGTTGACCGCCTGCGCGGACAGTTCCGAGATGCCGGGTGCGACGGCGCCACTGGAGCCGTCGAGGCTCACCAGTACACCATCCGAAATCTCCAGAATGGAACCGCAGCGCACCACGGCGGGGATGCCCAGGGTCCGGGCCAGGATCGCGGTGTGGCTGGTCGGCCCGCCCTCCTCGGTGATCAGGCCCAGCACGACGGCCGGGTCGAGTCCGGCGGTGTCCGCAGGTGCCAGGTCGCGGGCGACCAGGATGAACGGGTGGCCGGGCGACGGCACCCCCGGCATCGGCAGCCCTAGGGACGCGGCGACCAGCCGGTCGCGGATGTCGTCGAGGTCGCTGACGCGTTCGGCGAGGTAGCCCCCGGCCGCCTCGAACGCCGCCCGATGCTCGGCGAGCGCGGCGTCGAACGCGTGTGGTGCGTCCGCGCCGCCGTCGACCGCGGCGTCCACCGCCTCGAGGAGCATCTCGTCGCCGGCCATGAGCACCTGCGCGCGCAGCACCTCGGCGGCGGTGGCGTCGCTCGCCAGGTCGGCGCGGCGGGTCAGGTCCGCGCACACGGCGGCGACGGCGTCGCGGGCCCGCGCGCGTTCCGCGTCGGCGTCGATCACGGCCGGCGCGGGCGGCAGCGGGGGCGGCGGGGCCAGCCGGTGGACGGGCCCCGCGGCGCGTCCGGGGCTGACGCCGATGCCCTGCAGCTCACCCATCTTCGGCGTCCAGGTCGCGCTCCAGGAGGTCCGCCAGGGCGTCGACGGCGGCCTGCGCACCGTCGCCGTCGGCCTCCAGGGTCACCTCGGTGCCCTTCTTCGCCCCGAGCGACAGCACGGAGAGCATGCTGCGCGCCGGGACGGCCTTCTTCTCGCCGGTACGGATGGTGACCGGCACGGGCTGTTTGGCGGCCGCGGCGACGAACAGCGCGGCGGGGCGCGCGTGCAGGCCGCTGGCGGAGCCGACGAGGACGGTCCGGGTGGGCATCAAGCACCTCCTACGGTTCGATGGTGACCTTGATCGCCTCGCCGCGGGCCACGATGCCGAAGGCGTCGAGTGCGTCGGCGAGGGGCAGGCGGTGGGTGATGAGGTCGGCGACGGGCACGGCACCGGAGGCGATGAGCCGCAGCGCCTCCTTGTTGTGCTCTGGGCTGGAGCCGTTGGCGCCGACGATCGTGAGCTCCCGGTAGTGCACGATGTTGGAATCGACGGAGACGACCGGCTTGTCCTTCGGCAGGCCGCCGAAGAAGCTGATCCTGCCCTGCCGGGCGGTCATCTGCAGCGCCTGCTCCTGGGCGGCACCGGACGCGGCGGCGGTGATGACGACGTCGGCGCCGCGGCCCTCGGTGAGCTTCATGACGGCGTCGACCACGTCGGTCTCGGCGCCGCAGATCGCCGCGTCGGGGCGGACGAGGTCGGCGGCGAGGTCGAGGCGCTCCCGGTTGAGGTCGACCAGGAAGACCCGCTTGGCGCCGCGGGCCCGGGCGAGCCGGACGTGCAGGCAGCCGATCGGGCCGGAGCCGACGACGACCACGTCGTCGCCGTCGCCGACGCGGGCGAGGTTCTGGCCGTTGAGGACGCAGGCGAGCGGTTCGGCGACGGAGGCCTCGGCGTAGCTGACGCCGTCGGGGATGCGGTTGAGGCCGTCGACGTCGAGCACGTTGCGTGGCACCACCATGTACTCGGCGAAGCCGCCGTCGAAGTGGTACCCCATCGACACCTGGTTGGAGCAGACGGTCATGTGGCCGCGCGTGCACTCGCCGCAGCGACCGCACGGGATCGCCGCGATGACCTGGACGCGGTCGCCGGCCTGCCACCCGGTGACGTCGGCGCCGACCTCGACGACCTCGCCGGCGATCTCGTGGCCCATGACCCGCGGCGGCACGATGTGGTGGTGTCCATGGTTGTAGATCTTCACATCGGTGCCGCATGTTGAGCAGGCCCGGACGCGGATCTTCACGTCGGCGGGGCCCGGGGTGGGCTCCGGCGCGTCCTCGATGCGGACGTCGCCAGGGGCATGGAATGTCAGGACTTTCACTGGTTTTCCTTTGTAAGAAGGCGTTGTACGAAGCCGGCATCCGTCGCGTCCCGCAGCGCTTCGGCTTGATCGGGGTCCATGAGCACCTCGGCCAGGGACGCCAGGATGTCGACGTGGCCGTCCCCGGCGGCGGCGATGGCGACGCAGACGCGCACGTCGTTGCCGTCCCAGTCGACGCCGTCGGGGAAGCGCAGCACCGCCAGGGCGTCGCGGCGCACGTTCTCCTTGCTGTTCAGCGTGCCGTGCGGGATGGCGACCCCCTCGCCGATGTACGTGGAGACGCTCCGCTCACGGGCGAGCATGGCGTCGACGTACTGCTCGCCGACGGCGCCGACCTCGACGAGCACCGCGCCGCAGCGGCGGATCGCCTCGTCCCGCGATCCGGCCCGCTCGTGGAGCCGGATCGCGTCGCTGGTCAGCAGGCCGGCCGGCTGGTCGGCATGGTCGGCCAGCTGGTCAGCGTGTTGGGTCGGCTGGTCAGCCATTGAGCTCACCGCCGCGCTGGACGGCATTGACCACCTTCGTCACCGCCGGGTCGCCGATGAACACCTGGATGGGCACGATCACCTTGTCGGGGGCGCTGACCCGGGCCCGGGCGGCGAGGCCCGCGTGGCAGATGACCACGTCGGCGTCGGCCGGGATCTGGTTCACCGGGGTGTGCTCGACGGTGACGGCGCTCTTCGACAGCTGCCGGCGCAGGGTGCTGGCGAGCATGACGCTGCTGCCCATGCCGGCGTCGCACGCGACGACGACCTTCTTGATCGCGGTGCCGTTGATGGTGGGCATGCGCTAAACCTCCTGGCGGGCCGTGGTTGTGCGCGGCAATCCGTCTGTTGGTGATGGTCCACCGGTGGAGACCGCGTCCGTGGTGCGTGTGGGTCCTTCTTCGACGACCGCGGCGTCCGCGGCGGCGGCCGTGTCGTCGTCGACCCCGTCGGCGGGCGGTTCGCCCCGGCCGAAGCCCATCAGGACGGAGGCCACGGCGAAGGTGACGGCGGCGGAGATGACGATGCCGAGCAGGACCGCGACGTAGCCGCCCTTCGGCGTGACCGCCATGTAGGCGAAGATGCTGCCGGGTGCGGGGGTGGCGACGAGCCCGGCACCGGTGACCATGAAGGTGCCGACGCCCGCGGCGCCACCGGCGATCATGGCGAGGATCAGCTTCGGCTTCATCAGCACGTACGGGAAGTAGATCTCGTGGATGCCGCCGAGAAACTGCACGATGATCGCGGCCGGGACGCTGGGCCGCAGGGCGCGGGGGCCGAAGAGCATGAACGCAAGCAGCAGGCCGAGGCCCGGGCCGGGGTTCGACTCGATCATGAACAGGATCGACTTGCCCTTGTCGGCGGCCTCGGCGACGCCGAGCGGGCCGAGCACGCCGTGGTTGATGGCGTTGTTGAGGAACAGCACCTTCGCCGGCTCGACCAGCACCGACGTGAGCGGTAGCAGGTCCTTGTCGACGAGCCAGTCCACGCCGGAGCCGGCGCGCTTGGTGAGCCACTCGACGACCGGGCCGATGCCGTACACGCCGCCGATGGCCATCGCGCCGCCGATGATGCCGGCGCTGAAGTTGTCGACCAGCATCTCGAAGCCCGGCCGGATCCGGTTCTCCACCAGGCCGTCGAAGAGCTTCAGCAGGTACGCCGTCAGCGGGCCGATGAGCATCGCGCCGAGGAACATCGGGACGTCGGCGCCGATGACGAGGCCCATGGTGGCGACCGCGCCGACGACCGCGCCGCGCTGCCCGTGGACGAGCCGGCCGCCGGTGTAGCCGATGAGCACGGGCAGCAGCACGCTGATCATCGGGCCGACGAGCCCGGCGAGCTTCTCGTTGGGCAGCCAGCCGGTCGGGATGAACAGTGCCGTGATCAGCCCCCAGGCGATGAACGCGCCGATGTTGGGCATGACCATGGCGGCCAGGTAGCCGCCCACGCGTTGCACGGAGGCCTTGAAGCCACCGCCTTGGACCTGCGGGGTGTAGGTCGACACGGGGTTCTCCTTCAGGAGGGCGGGCCGGAGCGCAGCAGGGGGCGGAGCTGGTCCGGTTGGGGGTGGATGGTGACGTTGTGGCGGATCAGGTCGGCGGGGCCGGGCATCCGGCTGCCGGGGAGGCTGACCGCGGCGGCGCCCCAGGCGAGGCCTTCGGCGAGCGCGGCGGCGCCGCGGGCGCCGGCGGCGAGGAACCCGGCGAGCAGGGCGTCGCCGGCGCCGACGGTGCTGCGCGGGCGTGTGACGGGGCAGGTGCCGGTGACGACCCCGTCGGCGTCGACGAGGACGGCACCGTCGGCGCCGAGGCTGGCGACGACAGCGTCCGCGCCCCACGCGCGCAGCTGCTGGCAGGCCTCGACCACGTCGCCGAGGGCGGCCATGCCGCTCAAGGGCGCGCCGACGACCTCGGCGAGCTCGTCGCGGTTGGGTTTGAGCAGGGTCGCCCCGGCCGAGGCGGCCTCGCGCAGGGCGGGGCCGCTGGTGTCGACGGCGACGCGGATGCCGGCGGACCGCAGCCGGCGGCACAGCTGGGCGTACGCGTCGGCAGGCAGGCCCGGGGGGACGCTGCCGCACAGCACGACCCAGTCGGCGCTGCCGGCACGGGTCAGAACGCGGTCGGTGATCTCGTCGAACTCGGCGCGGAACATCGCCGGACCCGGCTCGTTGACCTTGGTGACGGTGCCGTCGGGCTCGGCGAGGGTGATGTTGGACCTGGTCCTGCCGGTGATCGGGACGGCGAGGACCTCGACGCCTTCCGCCTTCAGCAGGCGCACGAGCTGCCCGCCCTCGTCGCCGCCGCACGGCAGCACCGCGACGGACGGCACGCCGTTGGCGAGCAGCGCCCGGGAGACGTTGACGCCCTTGCCGCCGGGGTCGAGGTGGGCGGCGGTGGCGCGGATGACCTCGCCACGGGTGAGCGCATCGACCTCGACGGCCCGGTCGAGGCTCGGGTTGAGCGTGACGGTGACGATCATGCCCGGGTCACCCTCACGCCGGCGGCCTCCAGGTCGCCGACGAGGTCGTTGTCGGCGACGGTGTCGGTGATGAGCAGGTCCAGGTCGGCGAGCTCGCCGAACCGGGCCAGGTAGTCGTTGCCGAGCTTGGTGTGGTCGGCGAGCAGGACCGTGCGCCGGGCGGCCCGGATCATCGCCCGCTTGACGGCCGCCTCGGCCGGGTCGGGCGTGGTGAGGCCGCGCTCGACGGAGATGCCGTTCGTGCCGACGAACGCCACGTCCACGTAAAGGTCCGCGAGGGGCCGCAGCGACCAGTCGTCGACGGTGGCGAGGGTCTTGCCGCGGACCCGGCCGCCGAGCAGCAGCACGTTGAGGTTGGCGCGGACCCCGAGGGTGGTGGCGATGACCGGCGAGTTGACCACGACGGTCAGCTCCCGGTCGGCGGGCAGCAGCCGCGCCAGGCGGGCGGTGGTGGTGCCGGCGTCGAGGATGATGGCGCCCTCGTCGGGCACCTCGGCGAGCGCGACCTTGGCGATGCGCTCCTTCTCCTCGATGAGGACCGCGTCGCGCGTCGCCAGGGCGGGCTCGAACCCGATCCGCTCGACCGGGATCGCCCCGCCGTGCACCCGGCGCAGGACGCCGGCCCGCTCCAGCATGGTGAGGTCGCGGCGGATCGTCTCGGTCGTGACGTTGAGCTCGTCGGCCAGGCCGGCGACCTCGACCCGGCCCTGCGTGCGGGCGATCCGGAGGATCTCCTGCTGCCGTTCTTCGGCGTACATCGTGTTGTTTCACCGCCGTTTCGTTTTGCTTGTGCTTTGTTTACGCCCGCTTGTGTTGGAAGTCAAGAGTGGGCCCACAACGAACCAGATGACGAGCACCATCGACACCTGACCCATGCCGTTCTTCAGCGCGGCGGTGCGCGCCGGGTCGCCGATCCACCAGATCCCGACCGCGAGTAATGCGCAGGTCACGGCCCATGCGATGGCCGCGAGGCCGAACAGGCGCCACTCGTGCGCCCGCCGGTTGGCCGGCTTCTCGGGCTCGGGTCCACCGGCGAACCGGTGCGCGAACCGCACGTCCGCCCAGCGCACCACGGTGTGCGCGAACGCGAGGGAGAACCCGAGGTACAGCGCGGCGAGCGCGTGCGTCGAGCCGGCGGTCGCGCCGTTGTGCAGGTCGACCGCGCAGGCGACCAGCAGCGCGAGATCCACCAGCGGCACGCCCGCCAGCACGACGGCGCCGGCGGTGGGGCGGCGCAACGGGTACCGCAGCAGCAGCCCCAGACCGAGCACGATCCAGAACGCGATCTCACAACCGATGATGAATCCGATGACCATGCACCTGAGCGTTCCGCTAGTCAGCCGCGATGGCATCGGTCTTGAGACGGCCCAGGGCCTACATCCTTCGTCGCATACCGCCGGCGCCGCTTGTTTGATGGAATCGAGGCATGCGGGGACGGATGGTGGACGTGGTGCTGGCCTTGGCCGGGCTGGCCGTCGGCGTCCTCATGTTCGCCACCGGGCAGTATCAGGCGCGGTTCGGCGTCTGGTGGCTCGTGCCGCCCCTCGTCGTGTGCTGCGGGGCCGTCCTGCTGCGCCGCACCGCTCCGGTCGCGTCGGTCCTCGTCGGCACCGCCGCGCTCACGCCGACGTGATCGTCGGGCCGTCCCTGGCCACCCCGCTGGTCTATACGCAGGTCCTCTACGACGCCTGCGTCCACGGCCGGCAGTCCCTCGCCCGGGCACTGCTCGCCTGCTCCGTCGTCGGCTCCGTGATCACCGCCGTCGTCGCCCTGGTCGTGTTCCGCGACGTGCGGGCGCTCGGCCTCGCCGTGCTCCTCGCCCTGGTCACCGTCGTGCCCGTGCTCACCGGCACGCACGTGCGCCACCACCGGGAGCAGGCGTTCGTCGCGCGGCAGCTGGTGCGCCTCACCGAGCTCGACCGGACCAACGCCGTCGCCGCCGAGCGCGCCCGCATGGCCCGCGAGCTGCACGACGTCATCGCCAACCACCTCAGCGCCGTCGCCATCCACGCCACGGCGGCGCTCAGCACCGACCTCGGCCCCGACCGCACCCGCGAGGCGCTGCGCGTCATCCGGGAGAACAGCGTCAGCGGCCTGGCCGAGATGCGCCAGCTGGTCGGGTTCCTCCGCGACCCCGCGGGCGGGTCGGCGGCCGAGGACGTCACGGCGGGCCTGGCCGACCTGGAGGACCTCGCCGGGAGGGCACGGCGTTCCGGATTGGCCGTTGCGGTGTCTGTACGGGGCGAGCCGGCCGCCCTGCCGACCTCGGTGGACCTGGCCGCCTACCGCATCGTGCAGGAGTCCCTGACCAACGCCCTCAAGCACGGCTCCGGCGGCCCGGTGTCCGTGTCGGTCGCCTACCTGCCGTCCACGGTGGACATCACGGTGGCCTCCCCTTCGGCCGCTCCGGCCGGCAAGCCCGACGGCCGCCCCGCCGCGGACGCCGACGCGGCCGGCGCCGGGGCGGGCGTCATCGGCATGCGCGAGCGCGCCGAGCTGCTCGGCGGCTCCCTGTCCGCAGGCCCGCACGCCGGCGGCTGGCTCGTCTCCGCCCGCCTCCCCCGCACGGTGAACGCATGACCCGCCCAGTGCACCGCCCTGAGTCCTCCCGGCAGCGGACGCACGGCGCAGGTGACGCCATGAGCCGCCCGGAGCACCGCCCTGGATCGGCCCGGCAGCAAACGCACGGCGCAGGTTTCGCCATGAGCAGTTCGGAGCACCGCCCTGGATCGGCTCGGCAGTGGACGCACGACGCGGGTCTCGCCGCGAGCTGCTCGGAGCACTTCCTGGATCGGTTCGGCAACGGACACATGGGCGCCGGTGACGCCGTGAGCGGCCCAGCACCGGACGGGACCGGCGCCCATCGAGAGCACCGCGCCGAGCCGGTCCGGGCCCGAACCTCGGCCGAGGTGATGCCATGACCAGGCACGGCCGCTCACCGGCAGCGCGGCGACGACAGGGCTCTGCGGTCATTCGGTCGTGGGTTCTCTCAGGCAGCCCGGAATCGCCGCACGTCCGGCTCGGATCACCGCGGCCGAGCGGTCACGTGGCGTCGACAGCGCGTCAGGCCGGCCCGGCACCGGAACCCCGCAGAGACGCCGCAACGACCGATCCGGAGCGCACCGGGCGCTCGTGTGGGATCGGCAGCGCTTCGGACCATCACAACACCGAAACGCAACCAAACCAACGACAGCACAACGTTGGGGCAGGCATGCGGCGTCGACAGTGCGTCGGGGCGGCCCGGTGTCGGAGCGTGGCCGAGGTGGTGGCGTGACCACGCGGGTGCTCGTGGCCGATGATCAGGGTGCGGTCCGGGCCGGGCTTGTGCTCATCCTCGGGTCCGCTCCTGATCTCGACGTCGTCGGGGAGGCGGTCGACGGGCGGCAGGCGGTGGAGATGGCCGCGGCGCTGCGGCCCGATGTCGTGGTCCTCGACGTGCGCATGCCGCGGCTCGACGGCATCGCCGCGACGCGTGAGATCGTTGCGCTCGGGGTTTCTGGCGTGTTGATTCTGACCACGTTCGACCTTGACGAGTACGTCTTCGGCGCGCTGCGGGCCGGGGCCGCCGGGTTCCTGCTCAAGGATGCCGAGGCCGCCGACCTGCTCGCCGCGGTCCGGGCCGTGGCGCGGGGTGACGGTGTCATGGCGCCGGCCGTCACGCGGCGCGTCATCGCCACGTTCGCCGGGCCGCCCGCGCCGCCGGTCGACCCATCGGGGCTCACCGACCGGGAGCGTGATGTGCTGCGCTGCCTCGGCGACGGGCTGTCCAACGCCGAGATCGGCAGCCGCCTCGGGATCGCCGAAGCCACCGCGAAGACCCACGTCAGTCGGGTCCTGGCCAAGCTCGGCCTGCGCAGCCGCGTCCAGGCCGCCATCGCCGCCCAGGGCCTCCCCATGACCTGAACCACGTCCGACCGACGATCCCACCACCGCGGCCGGCCGTCCGGTCGCGGTGGACAGGCGGCCCCGCGCCCCGCAACAGCCGGCGCCGGGCCGTTCGGATCGGGCTGGTTCGGCCGACGTCCCGCCGACCAGCGACGGCAACTCCACCGAGCTGCCGAGTCCGGCCACCGCGGCGCCGCATGTGCTGCCCGCCCGGCGACAAGCGGACGTGGGGTGGAAGACGACCGCCTCCCACAACGTCGCACGGCGGCGACCGCGGCCGCTCGCCTTCGGCGTCCTCGTCCGGGAGCCGGTCGTCCTCAGGCCACGACCTCCGTCGCGCGCGAGCTGGGTCAGGTCAGCTCGCCGGGCAGCAGGCTGTAGATGAGGCTGTCCCGGCGGCCGCCGCGGAAGGGCATGTGGGAGCGCAGCAGACCCTCGAGGGAGAACCCGCACCGGGTCGCGACCCGCTGCGACGCCGTGTTGTCGGGCCCGCACGTCAGCTCCAGCCGGGCGATCCTCAGCTCCGCGAACGCCCACCCGGCCAGCAGCCGGACCGCCTGCGTCGCGGCGCCACGGCCGCGGCCGGCGGGCGCGAGCCAGTAGCCGATCGCCGCGCTCCCCCGCGTCGGCCGCACCTCGTGCAGCGAAACCTCGCCGAGCAGCACGCGTTCGTCGCCCGGCTCGACCACCGCCAGGCTGAGCGCGTCACCGTTCGATCGCGCCCATTCCTGCCCGGCCAGGTGCTCCCGCGCCTCGGGCTCCGTGAACGGCTCGTCCCGCCAGGAGAACCGCCGCATCACCGGATCCTCGAACGCCCGCACCACCCCAGGCACGTCCTCGGCACGCCAGGCCCGCAGCCGCACGACATCCCCGGCGAGCGCGGGCGCGGGGAGCTGGAGTTCTGCCATGACGGGATCCTCCCCGAATCGGCGCGGCGGCGCCGTGCGGGATCAGTCGCGAGGCTTCGCGTGGCGGGCGAGCTGCGCGGTGGCCCGTTCCTGGCCCTGTGCCTGCGGCGGCACCGCCACGAGCGGTGGCACCGACGGTGCCGGGGCGGACGCGCCGGCGGAGCCTGCCCGGTGCAGCTTGTGCCAGCGGAGCCGGGCGCCGGTGAGGGCCGTGCCGAGAGACTGCAGCAGCACGAGGTACATGAGCTGGCGGTACACGATCTGCTGCAGCGGCAGGACCCACAGGACGCGGAGCTTCTCTTTGTCGAGGCGGAAGGCGACGACTGCGGTGAGGACCTGCAGGGCGAACATGACGAGCCAGGCGCCGGTGGTGGCCTTCCAGCCGGAGAAGCACAGGCCGTACACGAGCAGGATGTCGATGAGCGGGGCCAGCAGCGGGAGCGCGATGCCGAAGAACGCGATGAAGGGCAGGCCGATCCGGCCGAACCGGCCCGAGGGTCCGCGGTCCACCAGCGAGCGGCGGTGCTTCCACATCGCCTGCATGGTGCCGTAGCTCCAACGGTAGCGTTGCAGCCACAGCTGCCGGAGGGTGGCGGGGGCCTCGGTCCAGGCGCGGGCGCGCTCCTCGTAGACGACGCGCCAGCCGGTGCGGCACAGCGCCATGGTGGCGTCGGTGTCCTCGGCCAGGGTGTCGTGGCTGATCCCGCCGATGTCCTGCAGCGCCTCGCGGCGGAACGCGCCGATCGCGCCCGGGATGGTGGGCATGCAGCGCAGGATGTCGTACAGGCGGCGGTCCAGGTTGAACCCGATGACGTACTCGATGTGCTGCCACCGGGCCACGATCGAACGGCGGTTGCCGACCTTGACGTTGCCGGCGACCGCGCCGACCGAAGGATCGGCGAACGGCTGCACCAGGTGGCGGATCGCGTCCGGTTCGAAGACGGTGTCGCCGTCGACCATGACGATCAGGTCGTGCTGCGCCATGGCCACGCCGACGTTGAGGGCGTTGGGCTTGCCGCCGTTGGGGATCCGGACCACCCTGACGTTGGGGATCCGCAACGCCTCCACCAGCGATGCCGTGTCGTCGGTCGAGCCGTCGTCGACGACGACCACCTCGATCCCGCCGGCATGGTCGCCGCCCGCCAGGGACCGCACCGCGGCCTCGATCCCCTCCTTCTCGTTGTAGGCCGGCACGATCACCGAGACCGGCAGCTGCACCGGTGGGCCCCACCGCCACGACGCGGCCCGCCGCCGCCGCGCGTGCCGGCCCGCGAGCAGGAACAGCGCCACGGTGCGGGCGATCGTCAGCAGCCCGGCGGCCAGGAACAGCACGCGGAGGGTGGCCGTCACCCAGTCCGCCAGCACGACGGCCGTGGCCAGGGCGAAGGCGCGCCGCTGGTCGACCGCGCCCGCCGGCGCCTCGACGACCGCCGGCCCGGCGAGCGTGCGGGCCAGGCCCTGCGAGACGGTGGTGAAGGTGTAGCCGCGCCGCTGCATCAACGGGATGAACTTGTCCAGCGCCGCGACGGTCTGCGCGCGGTCGCCGCCGCCGTCGTGCATGGGCACGATCGCGCCCGAGTCGCCCGGCGGGGTCGCGCCGGCGACGATCGCGTCGACGCCGGGCGTGCTCCAGTCCCGGCTGTCCACGTCGGCCATGATCGTCAGGTAGCCGAGCCCGCCGGCCTCCCGGATCAGCGGCCACTCGGTGTTGTCGATGGCGCTGGGGCTGGAGGAGTACGGCAGCCGCAGCAGCGCCGACTTGATGCCGGTGGCGTGGACGACGGCGAGCTGGGTCTGCGAGTACTCCAGCTCCCGCTGCCACCGTGGCAGGCGTTCGAGCTGCGGGTGCGTGAAGGTGTGGATGCCGATCTCGTCGCCGTCCCGGGCCAGCTCGCTGACGATGTCCGAGTGCCGGAGCACCTGGGAGCCGACGACGAAGAACGTGGCGTTGACGTGGTGCCGGCGCAGCACCTCCACGATCCGCGGCGTCCACTCCGGGTCCGGGCCGTCGTCGAAGATGAGGGCGATGGTGCGGTCCGGCAGCCGGTAGGAGCGCACCGTGCCGTTGCGGGTGTCGATGATCGGGCCGCCATGGATGACCTCGGCCGGGACCTTGGTGTGCTGCCCAGGCCTCGCGGTGTGGTCGGGGTGGAACTCGGCGTTGGCGTATGCCTCGGCCAGCAGCGCCCCGACCAGCACGATGAACGCGACCAGACCGAAGATCAGGCGACTGAACGACACCCGCTTCCGCACACGGGTCACGCCGGGCCCACACCGATGACCACGGCGATGCCGAGGGTGGAGCTCGGTGAGGCGCTCGGCTGCGGTGTGGTCGACGTGGTCGGCGCCGTCGATGCGGTCGGCGTGCCCGACGCGGCCGGCGGTGAGGCGGAGGGCGCCCCGCTCGTCGTCGCCCCGGACGGTGGGGCGCTGGACACGGAGCCGCTCGGCCGGACGGACGCGCTCGCCGAGGCGGGCGCGGAGCTGCTGCGGGCGGTCCCGGCGCCGGTGGGCCGCTTGACGGGCTGGCCGGGCGCGGGCGTGCTCTTCCTGGCCGGCGGCGTCGCAGACGCGGACGTTCCCGGCGCCGGGAACGACAACAGGTCCAGCGGGCCGGTGAGCAGGAACGCGGCGACCAGTACCAGGGCCGCGTAGACCAGTGCCGCCACGCCGCCCAGGTGGAAGAAGAGTCGGATCCGCCGTCCACGTCGGCCCGTGGAATCTACGAAGACAGGTGCTGAAACGTCAGCGGTGGTGGTGACGTCGGCCGGGGCATTCACGGACACCGCGCCAGCATAGGAGCGGCCGGCCGCCGAAATCGCAGGAAGAACGGCCTCGGCGAACGGCATCGCCGAATCTCCCATCCCGCTCACCCGGCGATTCCCGCGGTCTCACCCGGGCGGTACCACGGCGCCGGCGCCGGACTCACCCAGCGATGGGAGTCTGCCCGCCGAGCTTGACATGTGACCTATAGGTCACATAACTTCGAGTAGTGGATGACGACGACCGCGTCTTCAAGGCCCTCGCGGACCCGAGTCGACGGTTCCTGCTTGACCTGCTCTTTGAGCGTGACGGCCGCACGCTGACGGAGCTGGAGTCGGAGCTGGAGATGTCACGCTTCGGGGTCATGAAGCACTTGAAGGTGCTCGAAGAGGCGGACCTGGTCGTGACCCGCCGGATGGGGAGGGAGAAGTTGCACTTCCTCAACCCGATCCCGATCCGCCAGGTGCACGACCGGTGGATCGACAAGTACACCGAGCACCACGTGACTGCACTGCTGGAGCTGAAGACCGACCTCGAAGGGGACGACGAACCATGAGCAGCACGCAGGTATACAAGGTCTACATCAAGGCGAGCCCGCAGAAGATCTGGGACGCGATCACCACGCCGGAGTGGACGTCGCGGTACGGGTACCGCGGCGCCAACCACATGGAGCTGCGCCCGGGCGGTGCGTTCCGGGGGATGTCGAACGAGGGCATGATCGCCGCGGGTGCGCCGGAGCTCGGCGTCGACGGCGAGATCGTCGAGGTGGAAGCGCCGTTCCGGCTCGTGCAGACGTGGAGGATGCTGATGGACCCGAACCACGTGCCGGAGGGCTTCACCCGCCTCACGTACGAGCTGAAGGAAGGCAAGGACGGCGTCACCTCGCTGACCGTCACGCACGAGATCGGCGACGAGGCGGGTCTGGCGGAGATGCTCGCCGGCGAGCTGGAGGACGTGGGCGCGGGCGGCGGCTGGCCGTGGATCCTCAGCGACCTGAAGTCGCTGCTGGAGACCGGCGTCGCCATGACGGACTGACACCGCGACGGCCGGTGCCACGGGGGCGCCGGCCGTCACCACAGGCCCATGCCAGCCAGGGTCAGCGCCACTCCTCCAGGTGCGCGGCGATGAACTCGCCCATCGAGGTCGGGCGTCGTCCGGTGATGCGTTCGACGTCGGGCGACAGCGGGGCGAAGCCGCCCGCCCGGACGCGGTCGTAGAGGTCGGCGAGGATGTCCCGCAGCCACGGGTCCAGGCCCTCGAGGCCCTGCTCGGCCGGCGGGTCGTCGGCGCGGACGGCCACGCCGAGGTGTGCGGACAGTTCGGCCGCGACCGCCCGTACCGGCAACGCGGCGGGACCGGTGATCGCGTACTCCCGCCCGTGGTGGTCGAGCGGCGACAGCAGGACGGCGACGGCGACCGCCGCGATGTCCCGCGCGTCGACCCAGGCGATCGGCGCGCCGCCGGACGGCAGCCGGAACACCCGGCCGGCGCGGATGTCGTCGCGGTAGAAGCGCGGGTCGGTCAGGACCTGGTGGAACCAGGAGGGCCGCAGCACGGTCCAGCCGGCGGCGCGGCCGGTGACGGCATCCTCGACCCGCCGGGCCCAGTGTCCGGCGGCCAGCGAGCCGGCGCCCTGCTCCGACAGCAGCACGACATGGGCGGCGGGGTTGAGGTCGATGAGCCCGGCCACGTGCTCGGGCGCCTCCGGCACGTCCGGCCGCATCAGGTACACCGCGTCCACGTCCTTCACGGCGTCCGGCCAGGTGCCCGGATCGTCCCAGGAGAACGGGACCGCCGCGCCCGGCTGCGACGACCCTTCCCGGACGACCAGCCCGGGCCGCCGCCGCAGCCGGGCGACCACCTCCCGCCCGGTCTTGCCCCTGGCGCCGGTCACCAGCACCGTGCGGCTCATCGCGCCCCCTCCAGCCGTGCCAGGTGCCACTCCCGTGCTGCCACGCCCATGCCTGCCTCCGACATAGATACTTGATGCAATCAAGCATCATCGTAAGCACGAGAACTTGAGGCAATCAAGCTTTTTGGTAGACTGATCCCGTGGCCGTTCCGTCGGGCCCGGTGACCGCGTCGACCGACGCCGAGCGGGCGATGTTCCAGTTCGTCGACGCGTATGACCGCGCCTACGAGACCGCCGCGACGAAGCACGGCCTGAGCGTGGCGCAGGCCTGCGTCCTCGGCCGGCTCGCCGACCCCCGCGGCATGCGTGAGCTGGCCGACGAGCTCGGGTGCGACGCGTCGAACGTCACCCAGATCATCGCCCGCCTCGAGGGCCGCGCGCTCGTCCAGCGCCGGACCCACCCGAGCGACCGCCGCTCCCGGCAGATCGTCCGGACCCCTGACGGCGACGCGCTCTACGCCGGCTTCGAGGAGTCGTTCGCCTTCGCCCGCGCGGCGATCGCCAACCTGAGCCCCGAGGAGCAGGACCGCCTCACCGCCCTGCTCCGCAAGGCCCTCGGCACCACGGACTGAAGGAGTCATCCTACGTATCTGGCAGCGGGAAGCCGTAGATCACGGATAGTCTCGGACGAAGTAGAGACCAGGCAGGCATTGACGAAGACAGACGTCCAATGTTAACTGCTTGTCACACGAGACTCGACGGCGCGAGGCTCCCGCTCCACGTATGCGAAGGAGAGTTCCTGTGGGCAAGCCCCGCCGACTCGCCCTGCTGGCGGCCGCCACCGCCTTGATGGGCACGTTCATCACCATGATCCATGGACAGAGCGCGACGGCGTCGACCACCGACGAGGTGTTCAACCCCGGCACCGGCGCGCTCGACGTGAACTACGGCTCGTACCTGAGCAAGCACGACATCGTCTACAACAGCCCCCAGACCAACCCGCTGTACGGGCTCACCGTCGGCAACGGCAAGACCGGCGCGATGGTCTGGAACGCCAACGGGCTCACGATGCAGGTCTCCGGCGTGGACCTGTCGCCGCAGTCGGCGTTCGCGGCGGGCCTGGTGAACCTCAACACCAGCCCGGCCCTCGACGCCGGTTCGAGCTCGTATCAGCAGCGGTTGTCGCTGTACGACGGCACGCTGACCACGAAGTACGACAACAACCGCACCGTCACGATCATCGGCGTGCCCGGGTCCGAGGTGATGGGCGTGCACGTCGAGGACGGCCGCACCGGGCTCGGCACGACCACCCTCGACCTGAGCATGTGGGACCCGGCGAGCGTCACCAACAGCGCCGACGTGCCGAACCTGGACACGTGGAAGCAGGTGAGCACGTTCGCCGACGCGACGGCCGCCGGGTTCAGCCGCGGCCAGAACGACCCGAACAACTTCGGCTACACCCTCGCGGCGACGGTCGAGGGCGCCGCGTACACGACGCAGGTCGTCAACGGCACGCGGGTACGGCTGAACATCACGCCGACGGCGAACTACACGATCTGGTTCACCGCGGCGAGCCGGGTCAACTCCCCCGGCGCCAACTCCGTCACGCAGGCGCGCAACCAGCTCGCCGCGGCCAAGAGCACGGGGTACCTGACCAACCTGAACAACTACCGCGACTGGTGGCACGCGTTCTGGGCGAAGTCGTTCGTCCAGTACTCCGGCGCGGCCGGTACGGGCGACTACCTGGAGAACGTCTACTACCTGTCGACGTACATGATCGCCGCCGGTGGGTACGGCAACTACCCGATGCACTTCATCAACGGCGTGTTCCGGGCGACCGAGGACCGCACCAAGTGGAGCAACGGGTACTGGTTCTGGAACCAGCGGGACGTCTACAACTCGTTCCTCGCCTCGAACCACGCCGACCTGTTCGCCACCGAGAACCGCCTGTACAGCCGCAACCTCGCCGCGTTGAAGGCCTACACGCAGACCAGGTACGCGATCGACGGGCTGTGGGTGCCGGAGACGATGGGCTGGGACGGCAACGCGCGCGGCACGATCAACAGCGACTACGTCAACGACATCTACTCCACCGGCACCGAGGCCGCCTACAACATGTACCTGCAGTACCGGTACACCAACGACACCGGCTACCTGCAGAACACCGCCTACCCGTACATGCGGGAGGTGGTGAAGTTCTACCAGTCGAAGCTGAGCTACGACTCCGGCACCGGCCGCTACTACATGGCGACGTCCAACGCGCACGAGACGTACTGGGACGTGAAGAACGCGATCACGGACCTGGCCGCGGTACGGCTGATCTTCCCGCTCACGATCCAGGTCAGCAACCAGCTCGGCCTCGACGCGGGGCTGCGGGCAGGCTGGCAGAACGTGCTGGACCGCATCGAGCCGTACAAGACCAGCAACGGCGCGTGGCTGCCGCACGACCCGCCGGCACCCGCGCAGCAGCGCAACGGTGAGAACGTCACGTCGGAGCTGATCTGGCCCTACGACCTGACCGGCATCGGCGCGCCCGACTTCCAGACCGCGCTCAACAGCTGGAACACGCGGCCGAACCCGTACAGCAACGTGTGGGCCAACGACGCGGTGCAGGCCGCCCGGCTCGGCCTCGGCGACCAGGCGCTGCAGGGCATGAAGCTGATGCTGCAGCGCTACCAGAACTACCCCAACGGCATGACCAACAACACCAACGGCGTGTTCGAGTACCTCGGCGTGCACCTCGCGGCGATGAACGAGACGCTGCTGCAGTCGTACAACGACAAGATCCGGGTGTTCCCCGCGGCGCCGAACGACACGAACTTCGTCGGCAGGTTCACGCTGCTGGCGAAGGACGGGTTCCTGGTCAGCTCGGAGCGGGAGGGCAACGAGACGAAGTACGTCGGCCTGAAGAGCCTCTACGGCAAGCAGGCCCGGGTGGTGAACCCATGGGGCACCGCCGAGATCCGGGTGCGGCGCGCCTCCGACAACGCGGTCCTCGCGACCACGACGTCCGGCGAGGTCACCTTCGGTACCGCCGCCAACACCGTGTACATCGTCGAGCGGACCGCGAAGCCGCTGACCTCCTACAGCTCGACGTCGCTGTCGGGCACCGCCAACAACGGGGTCAAGGCGCTCTCGGGCACCGCGTCCACGCTCGGCACGGGCGGCGCCGGCACCCCCGGCCTCATCAACAACACGGCGCTGACCTACGACGCGAACTGGCACCTCACGACCGGCCGCGGGTACGGCGACTACAACGACGACACGCACCACTCGACGACCGTCGGCGCCGCCGCCAGCTACACGTTCACGGGCACGGGCGTCGAGCTGCTGTCGGAGCGGTTCAGCGACATGGGCAACATGGACGTCTACATCGACGGCACGCTCCAGACGAACGTCAACCTGTACGTCGCGGGCGCCCGCCAGGCGCAGCAGGTGGTGTACAGCAAGACCGGTCTGACGAACGGCACCCACACCATCCGCGTCGTGAACAAGACGACGTCGGTCGGCATGATCGACGCCCTGCGGATCATCACCGGCGGTACGCCGCCGGCCGGTGGACAGTCGCTGATGGCGCAGGTCAACAGCCGCTACGTGACCGCCGGTTCCAGCCCGTTGATCGCGAACTCGACGACGGTCGGGACGGCGCAGCAGTTCGAGGTCGTCGACCTCGGCGGCGGCAACGTCGCGCTGAAGGCGAAGGTCAACGGCCAGTTCGTGTGCGCGGAGAACGCGGGCGCCAACCCGCTCGTCGCGAACCGTGCCACGGCCGGTTCGTGGGAGACGTTCCGCCTGATCCGCAACGCCGACGGCACTGTCAGCCTGCAGGCGACCGTCAACAACAAGTACGTCGTCGCGGAGAACGCCGGTGCCGCCGCTCTCATCGCCAACCGTGACGCGATCGGTCCGTGGGAGAAGTTCCTGCTCTCCTGACGCGCAGCGGGGCGGGCCCGCCAGCCCGCCCCGCTTCCCCGGAAGGGACACAACTGCATGCATCTGACCCGACGCGGGTTGCTCGGCGCCTCCGCCACGGCGCTGGGCCTCTCCGTGCTTCCGCTCGCCCCGCGCGGCGCCTCGGCCGCCGCCGGGCCCGCGCCCAACGTGCACGTCTTCTACTACCCGTGGTACGGGACCTACCGGCACTGGGACCAGGGCGGGCACACGCCGCCGCAGGATCTCGGCGCGAACTACTACCCGGTGCGCGGCGCGTACAACTCCGGGGACGCCGCCGTCGTCGAGCAGCACATGGCGTGGATCGCGGCCGCCGGCATCGGCGTCGTCGTGACCAGCTGGTGGGGGCAGGGCTCCTACGAGGACAACCTGGTGCCGCTGATCCTCGACGCCGCCGCCAGGAACGGGCTGAAGGTCGCCTGGCACCTGGAGCCGTACTCCGGCCGGACCGCCGCGTCGACCGTCGCCGACATCAACTTCATCATCGCCCGGTACGGGTCGCACGCCGCGTTCTACCGCGACACGGCACACGGCAACCGCGGCGCGTACTACGTGTTCGAGAGCCTGCGCATCGCCGACTGGACCGCGCTGGACCAGGTGCGGGGCTCCTCGATCGTCCTCGCGCAGACGACCGACACGAGCAAGGTCGCGCACTTCGGCGGGATGTACACCTACGACGGGATCGCCGCGGCGACCGCGCCGGGGTGGGCGAACGCGAACGCGTACTGCCGCGCGAACGGCCTGGTGTGGGCGCCGTCGGTCGCGCCCGGCTACATCGACGACCGGGCCGTGCCGGGCAACACGACGCCGACGCTGGGCCGCGACAACGGCGCCGCCTACGACCGGGCCTGGAACAACGCCCTCACCCAGGGCGGCACGCCGTCGTGGGTGTCGATCACGTCGTTCAACGAGTGGCACGAGGGGTCGTCGATCGAGCCCGCGTCGTCGAACCCGCCGTCGGGGTACGGGTATCTCACCTACTCGGGTGCGTACGGTCTCACCGGTACCGCGGCGGAGACGGCGTACCTGACCCGTACCAAGTACTGGGTCGATCGTTTCGTCCCCGGTACGGGTGGCGGCATCGGCCTGCGTGCAAGGGCGAACGGCCGGTTCGTCACCGCGGCCACCGGGACGCTGATCGCGAGCGCGACGGCGTGGGAGCCGTTCGAGCAGGTCCCGCTCGGCGGTGGCAACGTCGCGCTGCGGGCCAGGAACGGCCTGTTCGTCTGCGCCGAGAACGCGGGCGCCGCGCCGCTGGTCGCGAACCGGGCGACGGCGGGCGCGTGGGAGTCGTTCCAGCTGCTCAACAACGGCGACGGCTCGTTCAGCCTGCGGGCGAACGTCAACGGCCGCTACGTGTGCGCGGAGAACGCGGGGGCGGCTGCGCTGATCGCCAACCGCACCGCGATCGGGCAGTGGGAGAGGTTCGACCTCGTCACGCCCTGACCGTCACCGGCAGGGGCCCGCGCCGGCCGCGCGGGCCCCTGCCCGGCCTTCAGCCGGTGCGCCCCGACCGGGTGAGGAAACCGCGGGCCGTCCACAGCGCGCCGAGCACGATGGCGCCGACGACGGCGAACGTGGCCAGGCCGCCGGAGTCGAGGAACGCGAGGATCGCGATCGCGGCGCCGTAGCAGACGGACAGGACCAGCATGATGTTCATCGACATCCGGGGATTCATACCCGTGATCGTGAACGAGCCGGCCGCCGCCGCGCTGCCACCGGTCGATGGCACCGCGAGTCCGACGACAGCTGGATGCGGGCGACCTCCGTGGTGCGGGATGCTGTCCGGATGATCGCCGTCCATCCCCCGGCGGCCGCGGCGGGCGGCGTCGATCCGGGGCAGCACGAGTGGTACCGGCTCGCCGGGCGGTGGCACGCGGCGTTCGCGCTGCTGGACCTGCTCGCCGCCGGGCTGGTGGCGGTCGACGGTGAGCTCGGGGCCGGGCGGCGGGTGCTCGGCGTGGCGCTGCTCGCGGCCCTCGCCGGCTGGTACGCGGCGGTCGGGGCGAAGCGGTTGCGGCTGCCCCGCTCCACCGGCGGCTGGCGCTACGTGGCGGTGGCGGGCGGCCTCGCCACCGCGGCGTTCGCGGCGGCGCCCCCGGCCGGGGCGCTGCTGGCCGTGCTGTTCCCGCACGTGTGGGCGATGCTGCCGACCCGGCACGCGGTCGCCGGGACGGCCGGGATCGTCGTCGCGCTCAGCGGGGTGCTCGCCGCCCTGGTAAAGAGCCACGTCATGCGCATCTTCGACAAGCTGGGCGTGAAGGACCGCACCGCGGCGGTCACCACCGCCATGGCCCGCGGCATCCTGCCGCCCGCTTAGTTCGAGCCTTGACTGTTAGACCTCTAACTTTTAGAGTTCTCATCATGGACGCGCCGGAGCTCACCACGACCCTCGACCTGCTCCGCTGGATCGGTTGGGCGCAGCGGAAGGCCGGCGAGGACTGGATCCGGGCCCGCGAGCTCAGCCACGAGCAGAGCTTCGTGCTCGGCTACCTGGTCCAGCACCCCGGCGCGATCCAGCGTGACATCGCCGAGATCACCCGTACCAGTGCCGCGAGCGTCACGAGTCTCCTCCAGGGGCTCGAGCGCCGGGAGCTGGTCGAGCGCCGGACGGAGCCCGGCAACGAGCGCAGCAAGCGCGTCTACGCCACCGCGGCGGGCGCCGAGCTGATCTCCGGGTTCGACACCGCGATGGCCGCGGCCGAGGCGACGATCCTCGCGCCGCTGGACCAGGCGGAGCGGGCCACCCTGCACGCCCTGCTCACGAAGATCACCTCGGAGCTGCCGCAACCCACGCGGTCGTGACCAGGCCGTAGGCCACCCAGCAACCCCTCACCCGCGTCGACGGCTCCGTCGGCGCGCGGATCAACCCGCACCGCGCCGGACGGTTCCGTCGGCGTGCCCACAAACCTGTCACCGTGCCGGCGGACGCCGGCGCGTGCTCAAGCCTGCCCGGAAAGGAGCGGTCCCATGAGCAGCGCGACCCTCGAATCCCCGGTGGCCACCGACGCCGCCGGCACCAACCGCTGGTACCTGTCGACCGCGCCGATCGTCCGCGCCCTCGTGCACCTGTGCGTGCCGATGGCCGCCGCGATGATCGTCACCGCCGTCTACAACCTCGTCAACGCCGGCTTCATCGGCATGCTCCACGACACCGCGCTGCTGGCCGCGCTCACGTACGGCGCACCGATCCTCGGCCTGGTCATGGCGGTCGGCAACGTGTTCGGCGTCGGCGGCGGCGCCCTCGTCTCCCGGCTGCTCGGCGCCGCCGAGCACGACCCCGCGAAGGCCGGCGGGATCCGGCACGTCGCGTCGTTCTCGGTCTGGGGCTCCGTCATCGTCGGCGCCGTGTCCGGCGGGCTCGGCCTGGCCCTGCTGGACCCGCTCGTGTCGCTGCTCGGCGCGGACGCCGCGGCCGTCCCGGCGACGAAGGCCTACGTCGGGGTGATGCTCGCGTTCGTCCCCGTCCTCACCGCCGCCGTGTGCCTCGAGCAGCTCGTGCGGGCGGAAGGCGCCGCCCGGCAGGTGATGACCGGCCTGATCGCGTCCACGGTCGCGAACCTCGCCTTCGACGTGCTGTTCATCCTCGTCCTGCACTGGGGCGTCGCCGGGGCGGCCCTGGCGATGGGCCTGGCCAACGTCGGCGTCATCGCGTACTTCGCGACCTGGCTGCACCGCAACAGCGAGCACATGCGCATCGCACCGCGCTGGTTCACGCTCGCCCGCACCGTCGTGGCGCCGGTCCTCGGGGTGGGCGTCGGCACCCTGCTGCAGTCCGCGTTCCTGATCGTCACGTCGCTGGTGCTCAACAACCTCGCGGCCGCCTACGGCGACGGTCCCCTCGCCGCGATGGGCGTCGCGGTCCGCATCGCGCAGGTCCCGGAGTTCCTCGTCATGGGTGTGACGCTCGGGGTGCTGCCGCTGCTCGCGTACGCCTACGGCAAGGGCGACCGGCAGCGTCTCACCGCCGCGCTGCGCGGCTCCGCGATCACCGTCGGCGGCATCGCCGTGACCTTCTCGGCGATCGTGTTCCTGCTCCGCGAGCAGGTGTTCACCGCGTTCGTGGCCGACCGCTCGGTCCTCACCACCGGCCTCACGATCCTCACCGCGCAGCTCGTCGCCATGGTCGCCAACGGCTTCACCGGCCTCCTCACGTCGCTGTTCCAGGCGACCGGCCGGGCCGTCGCGGCGACGGTGATGTCGATGACGCAGGGCATCCTCTTCGTGCCCGTCGTGCTGCTCGGCAACCTCTGGTTCGGCCTGCCCGGCATCATCTGGGCCCTCACCGTCACCGAGGTCACCGTCCTGCTCGCCGGTGTCGTGCTGTGGCTCGCCTCCCGCCGCGCCATCGACCGCGGCCTCGCCGAGGGCAGCCCGGAGCGCGCCGAGCAGGCCCTCGAAGCGGCCTGAGCGGCGCCTTCCCGGAAGCGTCCTGTGCTGTCAGCGGACGTCGTTGCAGCGGCGCAGCGTCCAGCGGGGCGCGGGCCAGGCCGTCGGGTCGCCGCCGGTCGTCCACTCGGTGACCGACGCCGGCGCCACCGCCAGGTCGAACGCCCGGTCCAGCGGCTGGGCGGCGAGGGCGTGGAAGGAGCTCTCCACCGTCTCGGCGTGGCCGACCAGGATCGCGGTGCCGCCGCGGCGCAGGTGCGCGATGTCCAGGATCGCGCGGCCGGTGCGGGCGATCAGCTCGGCCCACGTCTCGTTGCCCTCCTGGGACGGGCGGAACACGCCACCGCCGGGCACCCCGTGCGCAGCGTGGAACTCGCGCATCGGCATGCCGTCGGCGTAGGACGGCGTATGCCAGGTGCACAGCCCGCAGTGCTGCTCCGGGACGGCGGCGAACGCCGCGGCGATCGGCTCCGCCGTCTCCACGGCCCGGCGCAGCACCGACGAGTACACGGCGACCGGACCGGCGACCTCCTCGCGGAGGCGCTCCGCGAGGCGGCGGGCCTGCCCGCGGCCGGCCTCCGTCAGGCCCTGGCAGCCGTTCGGCCCGCCGACGACCCCGGCCGTCTTGTGCACCGACTCGCCGTGTCGCACGAAGAGCAGCCGCGTTTCCATCCGGTCATGATGGCAGCGGGCGCGTGCGGCAGGATGGGCGGCGTGGAACTGGACCTGCACCGGGGTGAGCTGACCGCGTACTGCTACCGGATGCTGGGGTCGTTCCACGACGCCGAGGACCTGGTGCAGGAGACGTTGCTGCGGGCCTGGAACGCGCGCGACCGGTACGACAGCGACCGCGCGTCGGTGCGGACGTGGCTGTTCCGCATCGCCACGAACGTGTGCCTGACCGCCCTCGAAGGGCGGGCGCGGCGGCCGCTGCCGTCGGGGCTGGGCGCGCCGAGCGACGACCCCGGCGCGCCGCTCACGCCCGCGACCGACATCCCGTGGCTCCAGCCGTTTCCCGACGCGCGGTTCGACGCCGACGCCCGCACCGACCTGCGGCTGGCGCTGATCGCGGCGATGCAGACCCTGTCGGCGCGCCAGCGGGCCGCGCTCGTGCTCCGCGAAGTCCTGCAGTTCAGCGCCGCGGAGGTCGCCGAGCAGCTGGACACCACGGTGCCGGCGGTCAACAGCGCCCTGCAGCGCGCCCGGGCGGCGGTCGCCGCGTGCGACCCCGGCGTGGTCGCCGAACCCGGCGACGCCAAGGTCCGCGGGGCCGTCGACCAGTACGTCCGGGCGTTCGAGGCCGCCGACGTGTCCGCGCTGGTGCGGCTGCTGACCGACGACGCCGTGCTGGAGATGCCGCCGGTGCCGCTGTGGTACCGCGGGCGCCGGGACTACGGGCGGTTCATCGAGCGGGTCTTCCAGATGCGCGGCACCGGCTGGGTCATGACGCCGCTGACCGCCAACGGCCAGCCGGCGGTCGCCGCGTACGCGCCGCAGGCCGACGGCGTACACCACCTGCACACGCTGCAGGTCCTCACCGTCGTCGACGGTCGGGTCGCCCACAACGTCACGTTCGCCGACCCGGCCGTGCTCGAATTGTTCAATCTGCCGAAGGTGCGATGAGTTCCGCCGGTGCCGCCGGTATGTACGGGTGAGCACCGACAGAAGGGACCATCATGAGCGTCATCGTCATCGAGTTCATCACCCTCGACGGAATCGTGTCCGACCCGGACGGGTCCGGCGGCACCCCGGCGGGCGGCTGGGCGTTCCGGCACGGCCCCGCGTCCGTCGCCGGCGACAAGTTCCGCCTCGGGCCGCTGCTGGACGACGGGGTCATGCTGCTCGGCCGCACCACGTGGCAGCTGTTCTCCACGCTCTGGCCCAAGCGCGACGACCCGTTCTCCCAGCGGATGAACGCCGTGCCGAAGCTGGTCGCCACCAGTACCCTCGAAGACACCACCGCCTGGCCCAACTCGCGGGTCCTGGAAGGCGACCTCGTCGCCGCCGTCAAGCAGGAGCAGCGGGACATCGTCGTCACCGGGAGCCTGAGCGTCGTGCACACGCTGATGGCGGCGGACCTGGTCGACGAGTACCGGCTGCTGACCTTCCCGACCGTGCTCGGCACCGGCCGGCGGCTCTTCCCCTCCGACGGCCCGCCCACCTACCTGGAGACCGTGTCGGTCGAGCAGGTCGGCGCCGCGGTCCTCACCCGGTATGCCCGGCCGCGGACCGCCTTGGCATGATCGCCCGATGGGCGTCATGTACGACTACTTCGCCGCCGGGTCGGACGAGCGGGCGGCCGCGGTCCTCGACCTGCCCGCCGGCCCGGGCGGTCCGCTGCCCGCCGTGCCGGGGCTGATGGACCGGGTCCGCGCCGGGGACATGGCCGCCCTCCAGGAGCTGCGGACCCCGCGGGTCCGCTGGGGCGAGCACGGGTTCCAGGTCCTGGAGGTGAAGGGCCTCGACCCGATCGTCACCCTGGCGACCCTGGAGGAGCTGATCACCGGGGTCGCCTACGACGACATCGTCGAAGGCCCGCGCGCCGGCGCCGACATCACGTCCGCGGACGACGGCGAGCGGATGGTGGTGACCGTGACCGACGAGCTGCAGCTGGCCCTGGCCCGGTGCTCCCCCGACGACCTGGCGCGGGCCGCCGCGGCCTGGGCGCGGACGGAGGAGCTCGGCGGCGACGGCGACGTGGAGCCGCTGACGGTCTTCCTGGGCGAGCTGGCGATCCTCGCGCGGGAGGCCCTCGGCCGCGGCGAGCGCCTGTACTGCTGGGTCTGCGTCTGACCGGCCGAGGTTGACAGCTCCCCGCGGCCGGATCAGAGTTGTCCGGTGCGGGAATGAACTCCTCGCCTGGGTTGAGGCGCAGCTGGACGGTCGTCAGGCGATCCGGGCCGTGCGGTCGCTGCACGGCGGCGAGAGCCCCTGGTGGATCGATGTGGCACCGGCGTCCGCGCTGGTGCTGCGGTGCCCGAGCAGCCGGATCACCGCCGAGCAGATCGCGACGAACGCGGCGGCGCTGACCGTCGCGGAGCGGCACGGCCTGCCGGCGCCCCGGCTGCTCGCGGCGTCACTGGACGGTCCCGCGCCGCGGACCTTGGAGACCGTCGTGGCCGGGACGAGCACCTGGCCTGCCGCGTGCTCCGCCGAGCTGCTCCGGGCGGCGGGCGCCGCGCTCGCCCGGGTGCACGCCGTCGCCCTGGACCCGCTGCCGCGGCTGCCGTTGCGGCCGCGGCCGATCGCGGTCGACGACTTCGCGGCCGACCGCCGGGCGGGCCGGATGCCGGCGACGCCGCTGCTGCTGCGGGCCGACGCCGTGGTACGGGCGCTCCCGGCACCCGGTGGGCCGGCGGTCTTCGTCCACGGCGACGTCTGGCCCGGCAACACGATCGTCGTGGGTTCCGCGGTGCGGGCGCTGATCGACTGGAAGACCGCCGGCGCCGGCTCTCCTGGCGTCGACCTCGGCGAGCTGCGCAAACAGGTCGCCATCCTGTACGACGACGACGCGCCCCGGCTTGTCCTGGAGGGCTGGGAACGCGCCGCCGGGACGCGCGCCGCCGACGTCCCGTACTGGGACGCCGTGGCCGCCCTCAACACGCCGACGGCGCTCTACAGCCCGCATGCGACGTCGCGACGCGATGCGTTCCTCCGGGCCGCGATCGCCCAGCTGTGACGCCGGTCAGCGGATGTGGCTTGCTGTGACGCTGGTCGGTGGATCGGCTTGCTGTGACGTTGGTCGGCGGATCGGCTTGCTGTGACGTTGGTCAATACCTGAACACGGACACTGTCCGGCGCAGGTCGCCGGCGATGCCGTTGAGCTCCGCGGCCGTGTCCGCCGTGCCCTGGGCGACGCCGGTGGTCTCGTCGGCGACGGTGGCCACGCTGGTGACGTTGGCGTTGATCTGGTGGGCGCGGCCGGCGACCTGGCTCACCGTGCGATTCATCTCGTTCGTCGTCGCCGACTGCTCCTCGACCGCCGCCGCGATGCTCGTCTGGGCGTCGCGGATGGTGGTGATGACGCCGCTGATCTGCTCGATGGCGGTGACCGCGGCGGTCGAGTCGCGCTGGATCGCCGCCACCCGCTGGGCGATGTCCTCGGTGGCCCGGGCCGTCTCCTGGGCCAGGTCCTTCACCTCGGTGGCGACGACGGCGAAGCCCTTGCCCGCGTCGCCGGCCCGCGCCGCCTCGATGGTCGCGTTCAGGGCGAGCAGGTTGGTCTGCTCCGCGATCGACGTGATGAGCTTGACCACGGTCTCGATCTCCCCGGACGACTGGCCCAGGCGGTGCAGCACGCCTGCGGCCTCGGCGGCGTCCCGGACGGCCCGGTCGGCGGTCCCGGCCGCGTCGGAGGTGCTACGGGCGATCTCCCGGATCGAGGCGCCGATCTCCTCGGAGCCCGTGGCGACCGAACCGATGTCCTGGCTGATCTGGTCCGTCTCGCGGGACGCGGCCCGGGCCTCGACCGCCGACCGCTCGGCGCTGCCGCTCATGCCGCCGGCGGCCTGGCTGAGCCGCTCCGACGCGGAGGAGACCCGCCCGACGAGCTCGTCCACCCCGCGCAGCGACTCGCCGAGGCGCTCGAGGCCACGGTTGAGCGCGGCGCCCATCCGGCCGACCTCGTCCCGGCCGGCCACGTCGAGCCGGCCGCCGAGGTCGCCCTCGGCCATCGACTCCAGGACGCCGACCGTGGCGCGCAACGGCCTGGCGATCATCCGGCTGATGGCCCACACGAGGGCCGCGGCCAGCAGCACCGCCGCCACGATCATCCCGGCGATGAGTGCCCGGGAGCGGTCGTACGCGCGCTGCGACGTCGCGAGGGTGTCCCGGGCCTTGGCGTCGACGGCCGCGTCGAGCCGGTCCAGCGCCTGCTGGCCGGCCGCGAGGAGCGGGTCGGCCTTCGTCTTGCGCAGCGCGGTGAGCTGCTCCAGGTCCGCGTCGGCGACCTTCGCCAGCGGCAGCACCTCCTGCTCGAGCACCGCACGGTAGCCGGAGAGGGCCTCCTCGAACCGGGTGTGGTCCGCCGGGTCACCCGCCGCCGGCAGCACCTTGAACTCGTCCCACGCCTTGTCCAGCGAGGCGTTGGCCTCGTCGATCGAGGCGAGCGCGGCCTGCCGGTCGGCGTCGGAGGTGACCATCGCCAGGTTCGCGACGTGGTTCTGCACCATCAGGAAGTGCAGCGCGACGGCGTCGAGGTCGGCGATGTCCTGCAGATTGTCGCTGTACATGCCGCGCAGCCGGTCCTGGGCGGCGCCGAGCTGGCTGACCCCGAGCATCCCCACCGCGACGAGCAGCACGCACACCACGGCCACCGTCGACGCCAGCTTCCCGGCGATCGGAAGGTTCCGAACCATCCCAACACCCCCTTGCCCCGCCAATCGGCCGCGCGGCGCCCGGCTTGAGCGTTGCCGCGCGAAGGGTCAGGCGTCCGCCTCGACGGCGAAGGTGTTGCCGTCCGGGTCCCGGAACCAGGCGATCCTCCCGCCGCCGGCCCGCGCGGTGATCCCCTTGGCGTCCTGCTCGTACTGCTCGTAGCGGCTGAGCTCGACACCGGCTGCGACGAGTTCGTCGACGACCTGGTCGATGTCGTCGACGTACCAGGTGGCGAGGGTCGCCGACGTCTGCCCGGCGGTGACCGACTGGTACACGTTCAACGCCGGCCCGCCCCCGGACTCGTAGACCCGGCTGCCGCCCGCGATGTGCGCACTGGGCCCGGACCACACCGCCCGCAGCCCCAGCCCGCCCTCGTAGAACGCCACCGCCCGCTCGATGTCCGACACGGCGACCGAGGTCCTGACAGCGTACGCACCCAACGGCATACCCCACCTTCTCACGCCCACGGCGCCAGCGTCGGGGAGTATGGCGGCTCAGTAGCCGAGCGCGGTGGCGGCGACGGAGCGGAGTTCGGCGGCGACCGGGGCGGGCAGGTACAGGTCGGCGAGGTCGCGGGGTGAGTCGCGGAAGACGATGCCGTAGAGGGTGACGGCGTCCAGGTAGCGGGCGGTGTCGTTGGGGTGCTTGCCGTCGGGGTCGATGAGGAACGGGGCGCCGTGGGTGGCGATCAGTGTCTCGAACGCGTCGGCGATCGGGGCCACCACGTTCGGGGTGGGCAGGGCGGCTGACAGGGCCGCGTAGTTGGTGTCGATCGCCGTCTTGGCCGCGGCGCGGGACGGGAACGGGGCGGGGTCGACCAGGGCCCAGTTCTTGAACAGCACGACCCGGCCGCCGGGCTTCAGGGTGCGGCGGAAGGTCGGTGCGTACAGGCTGAGCAGGGTGCCTTTCGCCGCGGGCAGGTTCGTGGCGACGAGCGTGCTGTACTCCTGCAGGACGATGACGTCGTAGCGCCTGCCGCCGCCGAGCGCCCGCGCGACGAGGCCGCCGTCCCAGGTCTGCCGCAGCGTGTAGCCGGAGTGGATCACTTCGGTGACGGCGGCGGTACGGCCGGCGGACGAAGCGAGCCGCCGGACCAGCGCGGGCGTGTCCTCGCCGGTGGCGGTGGTGAACGAGCCGAGCAGGCTGTTGCCGACGAACAGCACGTCCAGCACGTCGGCGCGGGCGCTTCCCTGGGACGTCCGCGGCGCCACCCACACCAGGACGGCGGCAAGCAGCACGACGACGGCGATGTACGCCCGGTGACGGTATGGCATCAGGCGCGACCCCCGAACGCGACTACAGACTGTGCTCGATCAGCGTGGGGACCGTCGCGCCGGCTGTCAATCCACCGAAGGGTGCCGCAAGGTAGGGCAAACCCCCGACGGAACCGGCCTGCTGCCTGGACTGCGCCGGCCGGGTGGGGCCGGGTTTGCTGGTACCCGTGCAGCGGGGATCACGAAGCGGACGGCGGCAACTTCGCCAGCCTGCCGGCCCTGTGCGGACTGCTCTGGTGGCGCTTCCGGAGGTCCCGGCGATGGCGCGCCTACGCCCGGACGGTCGGTGTCCTCGCCGCCGCCACCGTCCTGTGCACGGCCCCGTTCGCCGCCGCGTTCCTGCTCCACGGCGGCCACGTCGCCGCGACCGGCACCGCGCTCGGCCTGGTCGAACGCGCCGTGGTGGCCCTCGACGCCGCGATGATCGCCACCCTGGCAGTCTGGTCCTGTGCCATGCCCGCACCGCCCGGCACCCGGGCACCGGCCCGCCCGGCCCGCGGGGCGAAGCGCCGCCGCACCACCCGGCTGCGGGGTGCGGACATGCGCGCCGCTCAGGCGGCGGCCGGCGATCTCCTCCGGGCGAGCGCGCCGAGGGCGGTCCCGGTGCTGCCGACCACCGTGAGCGCGGCGAGAAGCACGCAGATCCAGCGGTCGTCCGCCGGACGCTCGTCCGTCTCGATCCGCACGTGGTCCGCCTCGATGCGGATGGGCTCGCCCCGGTAGAACGTCACCCGGACGGGACGGTCGCCCGCGTTCGGCGGGTACTTGACGTTGGTGGTCATCGTCAGATGGCGCCCGGCGACATCCACCTGCGCGAGGCTCGTCGTGACCGAGGCCAGCGTCCCGTCGAGCTCGGCCAGGCATCTCGCCGGCGTGAACTCCTGCTCCCGCGTGCACTGCGGCGCCGTGCGCAGCCGCTCGTCCTCCACGTCGCTGCGCCAGGCGAGCAGCAGCAGACCCGCACCGACGACCCATCCCACGGCCACCATGACCAGTAGCTCTCCGTTGGTCCAAGGTCGCTGCATCGCCCGCATGGATCAATGCTCGGGCACCAAGCGAGCCGCCGCAAACGCCTTTGCCGCCGCGGTACACCGGACGGCACCCATGAAGCAGTGGCTGAGTCGCGACCGCGTCGGCGGTGCTTCAGGCCTCACCGTGCTCGGCGGGGGTGTGGAGCGCGACGGCGGCGAAGGTGGCGACGAGGGCGACGTTGACGGCGACGGCGAGCCAGCCGATGTTGGCGATGTGCGCGACGGGCCAGGCGAGGGACGCGACGGCGAGCAGGACGACCGTCCACAGTGGCTGGGTGCGGCGCAGGACGGCGGCGCCGAGCAGGAGGGTGAGGGGGAAGAACAGGCCGAGCGGCTTGATCAGGGTGGCGGCGCCGGACGCGTCGACGAGATCGGTGTCGCCGAGGGAGACGTGGATGGTGTTGAACCCGTAGGCGACGTTGCCGGCGGCGCCGAGCGCGCCGACGGCGCCGCGCTCGGCTGGCACGTCGGGAACCTGCACAACGGGCTGATCGCGGCGGCGTTCACGGCGGTCGGGCTGTTCGTGCTGCGGCGCAGCCCGCGCAACCCGGAGGGGCGGCTGTTCGTGGCCACCGGCGTCGCGCACGCGGTGATGTACGCCGGCCGCCAGTACGGGCTGCATCCGGGACCGCTGCCGGGCGCGTCCTGGGTCGGCTGGTGCGGCGTGTGGCCGCTGCCGCTCGTCCTGGTGCTGATCGGCGTGACGGTGATGGGCTTCCCGACCGGGCGGCTGCCGTCGCGGGCCTGGCGGCCGGTCGTCGGCGTGCTCGGCGCCGTCGGGCTGGTCCTGTCGGCGGTGTCGGCGCTGTGGCCGGTCGAGTACGGGCGGACCGGGCTCGTCGCCGCGCACCCGCTGCACCTGCCGGGCGCCGCGGCGGCGGAGGCGTTCTACGGGGTGGCGCGGCCGGTCGGGTACCTGCTGCTGCAGCTGACGTGGGTGGCCTGCGTCGTCGTCCGGATGCGGCAGGCGCGCGGCGACGAGGCGCGGCAGCTGCGCTGGTTCGTGTACGCGGTGACGGTGTCGGCGGCGGTGATGCTCGTCGGGCTCGCGGTGTGGCGCTCACCCGTGCCCGGTGCGCTGACCGCGCCGCTGATCGGGGCGGCGGCCGGTGCGGCGATCCTCAAGTACCGCCTGTACGACATCGACCCCGTCATCAACCGGTCGCTGGTGTTCGGCGCGATGGCCGTGGCGGTGACCGCCGGCTACGCCGTCGTCGTGACCGGCGTGGGGCGGCTCGTCGACGGGCACGGCACGCTGCTGTCGCTGGCCGCCACAGGGGTGGTCGCGGTCGCGTTCGAGCCGTTGCGGCGCAGGGTGCAGCGGATCGCGGACCGGCTCGTGTACGGGCGGCGCGCCACCCCCTACGAGGCGCTCGCCCGGCTGTCGGCGCACCTGACGGCACCCACCGGCGGGCTGCTCGACGGGATCTGCACCACCGTCGCCGATGCGGTGGGCGCCCGGGAGGTCGTCCTGTGGACGGGACCGCCGGACGCGCTGCGGGCGGTGTCGGTCTGGCCCGCGGCATCGCCCGTACCGGACGGGGCGCGGCGGCTGGAGGACCTGGTGGCGGTGCCCGTACGGCATGACGGCGGGTTCCGCGGCGCGCTCACCGTGACGAAGGCGCCCGGCGAGCCGCTGTCGGCCGCCGAACAGCGGCTCGTCGGTGACCTGGCCGCGCAGGCGGGGCTGGTGCTGGAGCTGCGGGCGACCGCGCAGCGCCTGGTCGCGGCCGGTGACGCCGCCCGGCGGCGGCTCGAACGCGACCTGCACGACGGCGCGCAGCAGCGCCTGGTGACGGTCGCGATGGAGCTCGGCGGGGTGGTCCGCTCGGCGACCGCCGCCGGCGCCGACGACGTCGCCGCCCAGGCCTCCGCCGTACGCGAGCAACTGCTGGAGGCGACGGCCGAGCTGCGGGAGATGGCGCGCGGGCTGCACCCGGCGGTCCTCACGCAGGACGGCCTCGAGGCCGCTGCCGGCTTCCTCGCCGACCGCTCGCCGCTGCCGGTGCGGCTCACCGTGTCGGTGGGGCGGCGGCTGCCGGCCGAGGCGGCGGCGACCGCGTACTTCGTGGTGAGCGAGGGCCTGACGAACGCCGCCAAGCACTCCGGCGCCACCGTCGTCTCGGTGACGGTCTCGCTGACCGCCGCGGGTCTCGTCGTGGAGGTGGCGGACGACGGCACGGGCGGCGCGGCGGTGCGCCCCGGCAGCGGCCTGGAGGGGCTCATGGACCGGCTCGCGATCCTCGACGCGCGGCTGACCGTCGACAGTGGACCGGCCGGCACCCGGCTGCGGACGGTGATCCCGTGCACGTGATGCTCGCCGACGACGGCGTCCTGTTCCGCGAGGGCATGGCCCGCATCCTGACCGAGGCCGGCTGCACCGTCACCGGTCAGGCGGGTGACGTCGCCTCGCTGCTGGCGCAGGTGCGCGCCGCTCCCCCGGACGTTGCGGTGATCGACCTGCGGATGCCGCCGGGCTTCGCCGCCGAGGGCATCGAGGCGGCGGCCGCGATCCGCGCGTCGGCGCCCGGGGTCGGGCTGATGCTGCTGTCGCAGTACCTGGAGGTGCACCACGCGCTGCGGCTCATCACCGAGTTCGACGGCGGGGTCGGGTACCTGCTGAAGGACCGGGTGTCGGACCTGACCGCGTTCGCCGTGGACCTGCGCCGCGTCGCGCACGGCGACACCGTCATCGACCCGGAGCTCGTCTCCAGGCTGGTCGCCCGCCGCCGCGAACGGGACCCGCTCGACGACCTCACCGACCGCGAGCGCGCGGTGCTCGCCCTGATGGCGCAGGGCCTGTCGAACGCGGCGGTCGCCGCCGACCTGCACCTCGCGATCAAGACCGTCGAGGCGCACGTGACGTCCATCTTCACCAAGCTCGGCCTGGTCCAGCACGAGCGCGAGCACCGCCGCGTCCTCGCCGTCCTCACGTTCCTGCGCGCCTGAGGCTGCTTCCTGCGCGCCCGAGGCTGCTTCCTGCGCGCCCGAGGCTGCTTCCCGCGCGCCCGAGGCTACGATGCGCACCGTGAGCTCCTCGCTGACGGTGCGCCCGGCCAGGGTCGAGGACGTCGCGCAGATGGCGCGGGTGATCGTCCGGTGCTGGCGGGAGACGTACCGCGGGCTCATGCCGGACGAGGTCCTCGACGACCCCGGTCTCGTGCCCCGCCGGGAGCGGTTCTGGACCGCGGCGCTGACCGACGAGCGCTACCGCGCCAACCGCGTGGCCGTCGCCGAGCGGGACGGCTCCCTGATCGGCGTCGCCATGTCCGGCCCTCCGATGGACCCCGCGGCGGCGTGGGCGCGGCAGCTGTACGTGCTCTACGTGCACGCGGAGGACCACGGCACGGGCGCCGGGCCTGCCCTGCTGGAGGCGGTGCTCGACCCAGGCGAGTCCGCGGCGCTGTGGGTGGCCGACCCGAACCCCCGCGCGCAGGCGTTCTACCGCCGGCACGGCTTCGCCGCCGACGGGACCGCCCAGGACGACGACGGCGTCCGGGAGATCCGGATGGTACGCCGCCGACACCGGCACCCCGAGCTCGGCGCGTTCGAGGCGTCGCCGTTCGAGTGGCGCGCGTTGTCCCCGGTGCGGCTGGCCGGCACGGACGAGGTGACGCTCGTCCTGACGCCGATCGCCGGCGTCGACGACGGTCAGGGCCCGCTCTTCGACACGGCGGCCGGCGTCGTGCGCCGCCTCGACCCGCACGCGCTGCGGCGCACCGTCGCCGAGGCCTGCCTGGACCTGTACAACGACACCTGGCGGCAGGACGACGCCGAGCTGGACGAGCCGGCGTTCACCGCCCGCATCACCCCGGCCGCCGTCGACGTCACCGAGGAGGACGTCACGGTGTACCTCGACGACGGCGGCCTCTTCGGGCAGCACTCCATCGTCGTGTACCTCGACCTGGACCTGACGGTCATCGACGTGAAGCTCGCCGGCTGACCTGGACGCCCTCACGAAGCGCGCCAATTAGGCGAGCGCGACCTCGCGCGGCGGGGCGGTGAAGTCGCGGACCGGCAGCGGGGCGAGGCCGTCGTGCTGGACCGCGGCGACCGCGCCGATCGCTGCCTCGGGCACGCCGGCGGGGATCCCGGCCTGGCCGGTGCGGGCCCACGGCGCGGTCGCGATCATGCCGGCGGTGGCCAGCTGGGGTCCGGTGATCACGACGGAGCAGGCGCGGCGGCCGTCCATCACGCCCGACTGGCCGGCCACCGGGCGGCCGACGGTGGCCCGGACGGTGGTGGCCGGCACGGCACCGGCGCCGCAGCGGTCGCCGAACGCGGACGTGTCGCCGACCGGGCAGCGGGCGGCGTCGATCGCGGCGCGGGCCACCTCGGGGCGCAGCACGGACTCGCAGTTCGGGCCGACGCCGGGCACCTGCGCGCCGGTGGCGTCGGTGACCTTGGCGGCGGGCAGCGGGTCGCAGTGGGTGCCGTCGGCGGCGAGGGTGGCGTACGCGTTGGCCAGGTCCAGCGTGCTGGTCGCCGAGACGCCGAGGGTGAACGCGCCCCACGTCGCGCTGTTCTTGCCCAGCATCTGGTCCTCCTTGGCGCGGAAGGTGATGCCGAGGCGCTGCGCGAGGGCGACCGCCTTCTCCACGCCGATCCGCTCCTCCAGCTCCACGAAGTAGGTCACCACCGTGTGGCCGAACGCGTCCCACATGGTCCGCCGCCCCGACTGGTACGCCTTGTCGCCGGCGTTCGTGGGGCAGTAGTACCCGCCGTTGCAGGCGGCCGGGCTCTGCGGGTCGATGCGGAACTTCGACTGGTACACCTTCTTCGTGTCGATCGCGTGATCCAGTGTCAGCCCGCCCTCCAGCGCCGCGGCGAGGGTGAACATCATGAACGGCGCGCCGGCCTGCGTGCCGGGCATGTTCTCGTCGCCGGCGACGAGCGAGTCCGTGGCGTCCGGCCCCGTGTACGGCCACGCCGGCGGACCGTCGCCCGACGGCACGCCGGTGCTCGCGGCGGCGGCCGCGCGGCGGAAGTTCCGGTTCACGGCCATCGCCCGGATCAGCCCGGTGCCGGGCTCGATCGACGCGACGGAGAACACGTTCGGGTCGGCGACCGGCACGACCGTGTCGACCCGCTGCTTGGCGGCGGCCTGCAGCTTCGGATCGAGCGAGCCGACGATGCGGTACCCACCCTGCCGCAGCCGGCCGGTGCGCTCCGCCTTCTCGGTCCCGAACGCCTCCTGCCCCTGCCACCAGGTGACGACGGAGTCGCAGAAGAAGCCCCAGTCGTTCACCGGCACCCGCAGGCAGCTCTCCCGCGGGTCCTCCGTGTCGAACCGCGCGATCAGCGTCGTGCCGTCCGCCGCGAACAGCTCCGAGGCCCGCGCCGCGGGCGCGGCGGTCCCCTTCGGCGGGTCGGTGTCCCCGGACCGCCAGACGACGACGCCGACCACCGCGGCGATGACCAGGACCGCCACCAGCAGCACCGTCCGCCGCCAGCCCGGCCGGTCCTGGTGCGCCGACTCGATGATCGACACGTTCGGCCCGTCCCCCGCCACCACAGCCCCCCGTCGTTCGTCGTTCGTCGTTCGTCGTGAAGGTCGGATGTTATCGACTCACGCCGCTACCCGCTGCCCACCGAAGGTTCGTGCAAGGAATACCGAAGGTCGGCGGTCCACGGTGTACGGGCGCCATCACCGGCGCCTGTCCACGAAGGACCCGTCATGTTGAAGAAGCTGCTCGTCGTCCTCACCACCGCCGCCCTGCTGGTCGGCCTGTCCGGCGTCCCGGCCCACGCCGTCCTTGTCAGCACCGATCCGATCAAGATCACTGAGCAGGAACTCGACTTCGGCGCCGACCCGTGGATGATCGGCGCCCCGCTCAACAGGGCCGTCCTCGGCTGGGACAACACCAACGGCCTGCGGAGCGCGATCCTGTCCGGCACGCTGTACATCAACAACGCCTCCGGCACCTGCGCCCGGATGCGGCTGGAGTCCTACGACGCCAACCACAACCTCGTCAACAGCCGCAACGACGGCACCTTCTGCGCACCCAACGGCGCGCTGCACTCCCGGATCGTCTACTTCGCCGCCCCGGCCAGCGCCAGCATCACCCACGCCCACGCCGTCCTGCAGGTACAGAACTCCAACGGCACCTACTCCGACGCCGGCACCGACTACGCCGACTACTGATCGTCGCCCGGCCGCCCGGCCCGCCGCCACACCGAGCGGGCCGGGCGTTCTCCTCGTAGGGTCGGAACGGACGAGGAGGGATGACGATGGAACAGATCACCTCGAAGGACGGCACGACGATCGTGTTCGACCGGATCGGGCAGGGGCCGGCGGTGGTGCTGGTCGCCGGGTCGGCCTCCGACCGCTCGGACAAGTCTCCCCTGGCGGAGCACCTCGCCCCCGACTTCACCGTCCTGAACTACGACCGCCGCGGCCGTGGCCCCAGCGGCGACACGCAGCCCTACGCGGTCGAGCGGGAGGTCGAGGACATCGCGGCGGTGATCGACGCGGCCGGCGGCGAGGCCGGGCTGTTCGGAGGGTCCTCGGGCGCGGCCCTGGCGTTGCTCGCGGCGAGCGCCGGCCTCCCGGTCACGAAGCTCGCGATGTGGGAGCCGCCGTACCTGCCGGAAGGCATGCCGACGCCACCGCCGGACCACGTCCGGCAGCTTGAGACGATGGTCGCCGACGACCGGCGCGACGCCGCGGTCGAGTACTTCATGTCGACGGTCGTCGGTCTGCCGCCGGAGGCCGTCGCCGACATGCGCCGGAAGCCCTTCTGGGCCGAGACCGTCGCGCTCGCGCACACGCTCGCCTACGACGCCCGCATCCTCGGTGACTACCGGCTCCCGGTCGACCTCGCGAAGCACCTGACGCTGCCGACCCTCGTGCTGGCCGGCGGCAGGGACATGCCGTTCATGCGCGACACCGCGACGGCCCTCGCCGCGCTCCTCCCGGCGGGCGAGGCACAGTTCCTCGACGGCCAGCCCCACAACGTCGACGCCGCCGCCCTCGCCCCCGTCCTGAGGGCCTTCTTCACCGCCTGAACCGACGCAACCAACCGACTGGGCGGCGTCCAGTTGATCGAATAGCGGATCCGGTCGCCATGGCAGCCGGATCCGCGATTTGATCATGCGCGAGCCACGGGAATGCCGCACCAGCGCAGCAAGCATCGGCCGCGGAGCCGGCACAGCATGACAGCGCACGCCGGCCGCGGAAGGCGCCTTCCGCGACCGGGGTGCCTACCCTGCTCAGCGTCGGCGTCGCCTTGCAGGGTGTCGTCCGCAGGTCTGCGAGCGGTGGGTCCGCTCATCGAACCATGGACAACCCTCGACACTGAGTGAACATCGGAGGTATCGGTTCGTCAAGAAGGGTGCCGAACTTCTGTCCGCGTGAACAAAAGCGGCAGGCTCCAAGATTTTGGCCCTTGCAGAGCGGTGGCGAAGCCTGCTAGACATCGGATGTCTTCGCACGGCTTGCGGTACCGGAGAGAGGGAGGGGCCATGACCAACCGATTCGTGTCGCTGGACACCTACGACGTACGGTTCCCGACCTCCAGAGCGCTCGACGGCTCCGACGCGATGAACCCGGACCCGGACTATTCGGCCGCCTACGTGGTCATTCGTACCGACGACGGGGCCGGCAAGGCGGAGCAGGGCGAGGGGCACGGGTTCGCGTTCACCATCGGGCGCGGCAACGAGGTCCAGACCCGCGCGATCGAGGCGCTCGCCCCCTATCTCGTCGGACGTCTGGTGAAGGAGGTGCTCGACGATCTCGGCGGTCTGTACCGCGAGCTCGTCTACGACTCGCAGCTGCGCTGGCTCGGTCCGGAGAAGGGCGTCATGCACATGGCGATCTCCGCGGTCGTCAACGCGCTGTGGGACCTGAAGGCGAAGCGGGCCGGGCTGCCGCTGTGGCGGCTGCTGTCGTCGATGCCGGCCGAGGAGCTGGTCGACCTCGTCGACTTCCGGTACCTGTCGGACGCGCTCACCCCCCAGGAGGCGCTGAAGCTGCTCCGCCGCGGCGAGGACGGCCGGGAGGAGCGGATCCAGACCCTGCTCCAGCGCGGCTACCCCGCGTATGCCACGTCACCCGGCTGGCTCGGCTACGACGACGCCAAGCTCGCCACCCTCTGCCGCGAGGCGCTCGACGCGGGCTTCACGCAGATCAAGCTCAAGGTCGGCGCCGACCTCGAGGACGACCTGCGCAGGATGAGGATCGCCCGGGAAGTCTGCGGTCCCGACGTGCGGATCGCGGTCGACGCCAACCAGCGGTGGGACGTCGGGACCGCGGTCGACTGGGTCCGGGCGCTCGCGCCGTTCGACCCGTGGTGGGTCGAGGAGCCCACCTCCCCCGACGACGTCGTCGGGCACGCCGAGATCGCGCGCAGGATCGCCCCGATCCCCGTCGCGACCGGGGAGCACGTGCAGAACAGGGTCATGTTCAAGCAGTTGCTACAGCTCAACGCGCTCTCGTTCGTCCAGCTCGACGCCGCCCGCGTCGCCGGGGTCAACGAGAACGTCGCGATCCTGCTCCTCGCGGCGAAGTTCGGCGTGCCGGTCTGCCCGCACGCCGGTGGGGTCGGGCTCTGCGAGCTCGTCCAGCACCTGTCGATGTTCGACTACGTCGCCGTGTCGCGGACCATGCACGACCGGGTCATCGAGTACGTCGACCACCTGCACGAACACTTCACCGACCCGGTGCGCATGGACCGGGGGCACTACCTGGCGCCCCTCCAGCCAGGGTTCAGCTCCACCATGCGGGCCGAGAGCCGGGCCCGCTACGCCTTCCCGGACGGCCCCGTCTGGAACACCCCCTGAAGGAACCTGAGGAATCCGCCATGAAGCTGTTACGACCGGCCCTGCTGGCCACCGCCCTGGTCGTCTCGCTCACCGCCTGCGATTCGTCCACGACGCCCAGCGCCGACAAGACCGACGCCAAGGGCGGGCAGATCGCCGTCGACCTGCCCCGCGCCGACTCCGACTTCTGGAACTCCTACGCCAAGTACATCCCGCAGTACGCGAAGGACTCCGGCATCAACCTGATGACGCCGACGAACTCGCAGAACGACATCGCCAAGCTCGTCGCGAACACGCAGGCGCTCACCAGCCAGGGCGCGAAGGCGATCGTGATGGCGCCGCAGGACACCGGCGCGATCGCGACGACCCTCACCCAGCTGGAGCAGAAGAAGATCCCGGTCGTCACCGTCGACACCCGCCCCGACAAGGGCAACGTCTTCATGGTGGTCCGCGCCGACAACCGCGCCTACGGGCAGAAGGCCTGCGAGTTCCTCGGCACCAAGCTCGGTGGCAAGGGCAAGGTGATCGAGTTCCAGGGCTCGCTGTCCAGCGTCAACGGCCGGGACCGGTCGGAGGCGTTCGCGGAGTGCATGTCCAGCAAGTTCCCGGGCATCACCGTCTTCGCCGAGCCCACCGACTGGGAGGGTGCGAAGGCGTCCGCGGCGCTGCAGACGCGCCTCGCCCAGCACCCCGACATCAACGGCATCTACATGCAGGCCGGCGGCGTGTTCCTCGCCCCGACGCTGCAGCTGCTGCGCACGAAGAACCTGCTCGTGCCGCCGAGCGACCCGAAGCACATCTTCATCGTGTCCAACGACGGCATCCCGCAGGAGTTCGACGCGATCCGCAAGGGCGAGATCGACGCGACCGTGTCGCAGCCCGCCGACCTGTACGCGAAGTACGCCCTCTTCTACGCCAAGGCCGCGGTGGACGGCAAGACGTTCCAGCCCGGCAAGACCGACCACGACAGCACCATCGTCAAGGTCCGTGAGGGTCTGCTGGAGGACCAGCTGCCCGCCCCGCTCGTCACCAAGGACAACGTCGACGACTCGGCGTTGTGGGGCAACCAGATCGGCAAGTGATGACCGACGCGACCGGCGCCTCCACCGTCCCGGCGGTGGAGGCCGTCCACACGAGCAAGCGCTTCGGCGCCACCACAGCGCTGCACGACGTCTCGATGTCGATCGCGCCCGGCAGCACCCACGCGCTCGTGGGCCGCAACGGGGCCGGCAAGTCGACGCTCGTGTCGCTGCTCACCGGCCTGCAGAGCCCCGACGCGGGCGCGATCGCCTTCGACGGCAAGCCGGCCCCGCCGGTCGCGGACCGGTCCGCGTGGCGGCGCCGCGTCGCGTGCGTCTTCCAGCGCTCCACCATCATCCCCGACCTGTCGGTGGCCGAGAACCTGTTCCTCAACCGCCAGGGTGGCGACAACGGCAGCATGGTCCGCTGGGGCGCGCTGCGGCGGAAGGCGGCGGAGCTGCTGCAGGAGTACGCCGTCGACGTCGACCCGGCCGCCCGCGCCGGCGACCTCGGCGTCGAGCAGCGGCAGCTCGTCGAGATCGCCCGCGCGCTGTCGCAGGGCGCCCGCTTCATCATCCTCGACGAGCCGACCGCCCGGCTCGACGCGACGGCGATCGACCGGCTCTTCGGCCGGCTGCGGGCACTGTCCGCGACCGGGGTGACCATGCTGTTCATCTCGCACCACCTGCAGGAGATCTACTCGGTCTGCGACACCGTGACCGTGCTGCGGGATGCGCGGCACGTACTGACGGCGCCGGTGGCCGACGTGGACCACGACGCACTGGTGGCCGCGATGACCGGCGAGGCGGTCGGTCTGACCGAGGTCGAGGCCCGCCCACCCGTCGGCGACGACACCCGTGTCGCGTTGGGCCTGAAGGACCTGACGCTGCACGGCTCGTACAGTGGCATCGACGTCGACGTGCGCGCCGGGGAGATCGTCGGCGTCACCGGCTCCGGCAGCAGCGGCAAGGTCGCTCTCGCCGAAACGGTCGGCGGGCTGCGGCGCCCCACCTCGGGGACCGTCAGCGTCGGCGACGCGCCGGTGCCGCCGGGGAGCGTGCCGGCCGCGCTCGCCGCCGGGATCGGGCTCGTGCCCCAGGACCGGCACCGCGAGGGGCTCATCCCGCTGCTGTCGATCGCGGAGAACGCGACACTGCCGATCGCCGGGTCGTTCGGCCGGTTCGGCTACGTCGCACCCGGCCGGCTGCGGGACACCGCGCGGTCGTTCATCGACCGCTACGACATCCACGCGGAAGGCCCGTCGGCGCCGGTGAGCAGCCTGTCGGGCGGCAACGCCCAGAAGGTCGTGCTGGCCCGCGCCCTGAGCACCGCGCCGTCGGTGCTCGTCCTCATCAACCCGACCGCGGGCGTCGACGTGCGCTCCAAGGAGTCCCTGCTCGGCGCCGTCCGGGCCGCCGCCGACACCGGCACGGCGGTGCTCATGGTCTCCGACGAGCTCGACGACCTGCGCCACTGCGACCGGGTGCTCGTCATGTTCCACGGCCGCGTCGTCGCGGCCCTGCCCGCCGGGTGGAGCGACACCGATGTGGTCGCCGCCGTCGAAGGAGTCAACCGATGACCACAGTCCCGGCCCGGCTGTCCGGGATCCGCCTGGCCAGGATGCGGGACCTCACCCTCGTCCCGGCCATCCTGCTCCTGCTCGTCGTCGGCGCGATCGTCGACCCCGTCTTCCTGTCCAGCGCCAACATCGTCAACGTCCTGCAGCAGCAGACCGAGCTGTCGCTGCTGGTCCTCGCCGAGACGATCATCCTCATCGGCGGCCGGTTCGACCTGTCCCTGGAGTCGACCGTCGGGCTCGCCCCCGCGCTCGGCGTCGCGCTGGTCATCCCGGCCGCCAGCAACGGCCTGGGCACGTCGTGGCCGTCGGCGCTCGCGGTGCCGATCATCCTGCTCGTCGGGCTCCTGGTCGGCGCGCTGAACGGGCTGCTGATCCTGCGGTTCGGCCTGTCGGCGTTCATCGTCACGCTCGGCATGCTCATCGTGCTGCGCGGCCTGCAGATCGGCATCACCGGCGGCCAGAACCTGTTCGAGCTGCCGCCGTCGGTGCTGTACCTGGGCAACGCGACGTGGCTCGGGCTGCCGCTGTCGATCTGGCTGTGCGGGCTGCTGTTCGCGATCGGCATCGCCGCGCTGGGCTGGTTCCGCCACGGCCGCGCCGTCTACGCGATCGGCGGCAACGTCGACGCGGCCCGCGCCGCCGGTATCCGCAGCGACCGGGTCATCTGGATCGTCTTCATGGTCGGCGGCACCCTCGCCGCGCTCGCCGGCCTGCTGATGACCGGCCGGCTCGGCTCCGTCGCCGCCGCCCAGGGCCAGGGCATGATCTTCACGGTCTTCGCCGCGGCGGTCATCGGCGGCGTCAGCATGGACGGCGGCAAGGGCACCCTGTTCGGTGCGCTGTGCGGCGTGCTCGTCCTCGGCCTCATCAACAACATCCTGACCCTCGCGGGCGTCTCCGCGCAGTGGATCCAGGCGGTGTACGGCCTGATCATCCTCGTCGCCCTGATCCTGGCCCGCGTGACGACGGGCAAGGCGCAGGACTCCTAGCGACACCTCTGGACCGGCGTGGTGGGCGGTGTCTTGGCGGTCACCGCCCACCACGCCTTTTGCGGAAACTTTCACGGCACTGCGGCCGTTTTCGCTGCTCAGGACCGCCGCACACTTTCGAAATACCCGATCCCACAGCCCGCTCCCGCATTCGGCGACAGTTTGCGCTGACTGCATCGAAGGGAGCAGGCATGAACCATTCCAGACGCCTCCTGCTGGTCGGCGGGGCGTGCGTCGCGCTCGTCGCCGCCGGCGTGGTCGCGCTGACCACCGGCACCGCCAGCGCCGAGGCCGACCGGACCGTCACCGCCAACACCACCGGCACGCACAACGGCTACTTCTTCTCCTACTGGAAGGACACCGGCAACGTCACCATGCAGCTGGGCGCCGGCGGCTCGTACAGCGTCCAGTGGAGCAACATGAACAACACCGTCGTCGGCAAGGGCTGGAAACCCGGCTCCAGCCACACCGTGAACTACTCCGGCACGTTCAACGTGAACGGCAACGGCTACCTGGCGCTGTACGGGTGGACGCTCAACCCGCTCATCGAGTACTACGTGGTGGAGAACTTCGGCAGCTACAACCCGAGCACCGGCGCGCAGCGGCTCGGCTCGGTGACGACCGACGGCAGCACGTACGACATCTACCGCACGCAGCGCGTGAACCAGCCCTCCATCATCGGCACCGCGACGTTCTACCAGTACTGGAGCGTCCGGCAGCAGAAGCGGACCGGCGGCACGATCACCACCGCCAACCACTTCAACGCCTGGGCGGGTCTCGGGCTGAACCTCGGCACGCACGACTACCAAATCCTCGCCACCGAGGGCTACCAGAGCAGCGGCAGCTCCAGCATCACCGTCAGCGAGGGTTCGGGCCCGGTCCCGACCACCACCTCGCCGCGGCCCTCGCAGGGCACGTCGAGCCCGCCGCCGGGCGGCGGCATCGCGGCGTGCCAGGTGACGAACGCCGTCAACGCCTGGAACACCGGCCTGACGGACAACATCACCATCACCAACACCGGAACGGCACCGATCAACGGCTGGTCGTTGCGGTTCAACCTCGCCTCCGGCCAGACGATCACGTCGGGCTGGAGCGCGACGTACTCGCCGAGCACCGGCCAGGTCACCGCGACCAACGTCAGCTACAACGGCTCCCTCGCTCCGGGCGCCTCGACGACGATCGGCTTCCAGGCCAACCACACCGGCAACGCCGGCGCGCCGAGCGGGTTCACCCTCAACGGCGCCGCCTGCCGCTGAGGTTCCCCGGGCCGCGCCGGTTCCCGTTCCGGCGCGGCCCGCTGCATGCCTCGCACCTTCAGCGGGTTGCCGGCGGGTCGAGCAGGGCCGCGGCGACGGTGTCGACGTACCAGCGCTGGAAGCGCTCCGGCGGCCAGCCCCGCTGGCGGACGAGCCAGTCGTAGTTGCGCACGTCCATGGCGAGCCACAGCACGTCGGCCGCCGTGCCGGCGGTGTGCTCCGCCCGCAGCTGCCCGGTCGAGGCCAGCTCGGCGGCGAACATGCCCATGCCGGCGCGGCGGTCGTCGATGTTCTTGCGCCAGATCGCGGCCGCCTCCGCGTCGGCCGTCGCCGCGGCGGCGAGGGCGAGCATCACCTGCGCCGTCCGGGCGTGGGTCTCGACGAGGTGCCGGGAGTAGCGCTCGAGCTTGGCCCGGGCGTCGCTCAGCGCCTGGATGTCGGCCACGAACTGCCGGTCGGGCAGCGCCACGGGTTCGTCGTCGCCCGCCACCGTCACGTCGACCAGCGCGGACAGCAGCGCCTGCTTGCTGCCGAACACCTTGTAGACCGTCTGGATCGCGACCCCCGCCTCGGCCGCGACGGCGGTCAGCGGCGTGGCCGCGTAACCCGGCTCGACGAACAGGACCGCGGCGGCCCGCAGGATCGCCCCGCGGGTCTGCTTCGCCTGCTCCTGTCGGTGAGCCGACTCGTAACGCCGCTTGACGGCCATCGGGTGAGTGTAGTCCTCTATTCGTTAGAGCTTCACTCTACCGAAGGAGTCGTCCGATGTCCGTATCCCCCGCGCAGGGCGCGCGGGTCATCTTCATCCCGCCGCCGGCGTACTACGCCGTAGGGCTGGCGGGCGGCATGGCGATCGACAGCGCCGTCGCGGCGCCGCTCGGCGCGCACCCCGCCGTCGGGATTGCCGTCGCCGTCCCCGGGCTGGCGCTGGCCGCGGCCGGCGTGGCCGCGGTCGTCCGCCACCGCACCACGATAGTGCCGCACCACCCGGTGTCCACGCTGGTCACCGGTGGCGCCTACCGGCTGTCCCGCAACCCGATGTACACCGGCCTGGCCGTCGTCTACCTGGGCCTGGCGCTGCTGTTCGGCTCCTGGTGGCCCCTCGCCCTGCTACCGCTCGTGCTGCTCGCCGTGCGCCTGCTGGTCATCCGGCCCGAGGAGCGGTACCTCACCGAACGCTTCGGCCAGACCTACACCGACTACCGGTCCCGCGTGAGGCGCTGGCTCTGACCGCTCCCGGCCTGCGTGAACCGGCGGTCAGGGCGCCTGGTGCAGGGCCACGAGCAGCTCCGACAGGGCGGCGGGGTCGCAGGCGCCCAGCGGGACGCGGCGGGCCGGCTGCAGGTGGTTCGACCAGACGTCGTCGACCCACAGTTCGGTGATGCGCTGCTCGGCCGGGTTGCCCATGCTGTACCTGGTGAGGCCCGGCGAGATCTCGGCCACCAGGGCGAGACCGCCGGGCAGGGCGCGGGCCAGCTGCGTGTGCGGGCGCTGCGACAGCCCGTCGCCCTGCCAGCCGCCACGGTCCAGCAGCGCCACGATCCGGTCGGACGCCACCGGGCGGAAGCCCGCCAGGCTCGTCGCGGCGCGCTGCGCCTCGGTCAGCAGCACCACGGGCCGGCCCAGCTGCGGGAAGGCCGGCAGCAGCTCGTAGTCCGCGACGATCCGCGCCCAGCGCTTCAGGTCTCCGCCCAGGTCCGCGGGGTGCACGATGCCGAGCATGCCGTCGGTGCTCGCGGTCGCGTCGTCGATGTCGGCGAAGCTGCCGTCCTCCGCGACGCGCAGCGCCCGTGCCAGCCGCCCGGCGGCGTCGTACTCGCCCCACAGCAGCCGCCTCGCGAGCGGGCCGAGGATCGGGTGCGGCAGGAGCACCTCCCGCACGTCCCGGGCGGGGCGGAGGCGGCGGGCGAGCATGTCGCGCTGCAGCCGGGCGGTCTGTGCCACCGCGGTGGCCCGCAGGTCCTTCTTATACTGCAGGAACTGCTCATACGCCTCGGGGTTGGTGTCCCCGGCGCCCGGCTTGGGCGGTCGCGCCAGCCGCGTGCCGCTCTCGTCGAGCGCGAACGCCGTCAGGTGCTCGTCGGCGACCACCGTGAACGTGCGCGGCCCGTAGTCGAAGGTCACGCCCGTGTCGAGGCCATGGGTGATCGCCAGCCGGTCGGCCACCTGCGTCACGGACAGCCCACGTCGCGCGGCCGCCTCCGTGAGGTACGCGGTGGCGCGGTCGTTCGTCGGCCCGCCCGACATGTTCTCCTCGATCGCGAGCAGGTGCCGCAGCGCCACGTCGGTGCCGACGGTCGCCAGCACCGCCAGCCCGTCGATGGCGCGCGCGTAGCGGCTGCGTGGGGGCCACGACCGGACCAGCGGCGCGAGCACGTCCATCGTGGTGTCGTCGCCGACGTGGGCCTGCGCCAGCACCACCCAGGCGTCCGCCGCCTGCATCCCGTCGGCCAGCCAGGCGTCCAGCAGTGCCCGCCCGAAGGCGGCGAGGCTTCCGCGGTCACAGTCGGCGATGAGCTTCTCCGCTTCCGGTTCCGCGGGGTGTACAAACGGCTGCGGCGCCTCCGTCGACTCCACCGCCAGCGGCACGCCCCCGGTGTCCGGCGCCGGATCGCCCGGTGCGGGCTCGGGTGCCGCCTCGAGCCGTGACCAGGTCAGCGCCTCCACGAGCCGCTCGACGTCCTCCTGCGACATGGCTTCGCCACCGGCCAGCCGGATCTCCGGCAACGTCCACGCCTTCGCCTTCGCCTTCCGGGCCAGCCGCACCCCGCCCTCGTCGCGCCGTGCCGCGAGAGCGCCCGTGCCCGCTGCACGCAGCGCTGCGAGCGCGGCCGCGCCGTGCCGTCCGGCGGCCTCGACCACGGTGGCTTCGTGGCCTCTCGCGACGAGGTGACGCAGCGCGTCCTCGGCCTGCTGCCGGGGCCTGCCCGGGCGGCCGACCGCTGCCGGCACCAGCGCCGACGCCGCCAACTCGGCGTGCCGCTCCAGCCACAGCCGCGCCCACAGCCGCGCCGAGCCGAGGTGCCGCAGCCACCCGGCGACCAGCGAGGCCATCTCAGGCCCCCGGAACGGCAGCACCAGGAAGCCGAGCCGGTCGGCGCCCGAACTCACGTCGCGCAGCACCAGCGGCCACGCGTCCAGCTCGAACCGCGCGACCGCGACCCGGTCCACGTCCATCTGCTGCCGGTGGTGCAGCAGCACCAGCGACTTGCCCAGCAGCGCCCGCGCGGACGACTCGGGCCCGCGCACCAGCAGCCACGACTGCTGCTCCGGGGTCAGGTCCGACAGGTGGTCGGCACCCGCCACCGCCGCCGCCCAGTCGTCCTGCTCCCGCCCGTGCTCCAGCGCCGCCGCCCGCGCCCACCAGCGCTCCCGCTCCCCGTCCTCCCACGCCATGACGGTCGGCTCCGCACAGACCAGCCCCTCGACCACCACCGGCTTGCCCGCCGCCATCACGCCTCCCATGTACGCCCGCCGCACGACCGTACTCCCCGGCCCGGCTGAACTTTTTCCGCGGAGCTGTCGATCCGGCGCCGTCCGGTCCGACCTCTGTGCAGGAACCGGCACCGGGCCGGTCGGACCAGCACCGGAGGTCATCATGTCCGCTACCATCACCACCACCCGCACCTCGACGACCGGCTCGCTCGTCGGCACCGGGCTCGTCGCCATCGCGCTGGCCAGTGCTGCCACGGCCGTCGTCGCCGCGGCGGGGAACGCGGCCGGGATCAGCCTGGACGTCGGCGGCGCGCCGATCCCGGTGTCCGGGTTCGCGATGCTGACGGCGTTCTTCTCGCTGATCGGGCTGGCGCTCGCGATCGTCCTGTCCTACAAGGCCCGGCGGCCGCGGCTCACGTTCGTGCGCACCACCGTGGCGCTCACCGTGCTGTCGCTCATGCCGGACGTGACCGCCGACGCCGCCACCGCGACGAAGGCGCTGCTGATGCTGACGCACCTCGTCGCCGCCGCGATCGTCGTGCCCGCGATCGCCCGCCGCCTGAGCGCCTGAGCGCTACGGCTCGGCGGGGAGTACGCCGGTGCCAGCTCCACCCCGGCGCACCCCGCCGGCGGCAGGTTCGATCATGGCGTAGTGCCACCGGTCTATCCTCGGTGCATGACGGGGGAAGCGCTCGCGTCGCTCGGGACGGACGCCGATCACCGGGACGTGGAGCGGGCGCTGCTCGCGGACGGGTGGGCCTGGTGCGGCACGGGTGACTGGGCGGTCGCGCTCCGCTCGCCGGACGGCGAGGTCGTCGCGCGGATCAGCCCGTTCGACCCGACGGGACCGTACGCCGCGGCGCTGTACCGGGAGGCGGCCCACACCCGGCAGGTCCCGGCGCTGTTCGCGCATCGTCGCCTCGCCGGCGGCGGCGACCTGCAGGTGCTCGAATGGCTGCGGCCCGTCGGCGGGGACGAGGCCGCCGCCTTCCATCGCGCCGTCGCCGCCCGTACACCTGACGTCGCCGCGCTCGTCGACGTCGTGCGCCAGGTCCACGACCGGGCGTGCGCGGCCCTGCCGTGGTGCGGGCCGCTGGACACCAACCCGGCCAACGTCATGCGCGCCGCCGACGGGCGGCTCGTCCTGGTCGACCCGTACTACGCCGACGGCCCGAACCTGTACGCGACCGCCGCCAACGACCCGGACCGGGTCGCCGCCCTCATCCCGGAGTCCGAGCGGCGCTTCATGACCGAGATCCCCCTGGCGGGCTCCGGCCCCTGGCTCCCCGAGGACCGGGAGGCGATGCGCGCCGCCCTCGCCGCCGCCGACGCCCGCACCTGACCGACCGCGGATCTACCCTTGCCGGCGGACCATCTCGGCGATCCAGACCGGCGCGAACGGGGACGTGCAGTTGGGTGGGGTCGGGTAGTCCTTGAGGACCTGCAGCCGCTCGCCGATCGCGACGGCACGGGCGCGGTGGTCGGGGTGCTCGATGCCGATCTGGGCGAGGCAGTGGTTCATCGCCCACTGCAGCCGGTCCGGGGCGTCCTTCATGTGCGCCTCGATCGTGTCGAGCAGCGCGGCGAGGTCGAGGCCGGCGGGCCGCTTCGCGACCCGGTCGGTGGTCAGCGCCCAGCCGCCGCTCGCGACGACCGGGTCCCCGTCCGCCAGCCAGGCCACCCGCAGCGTCTCGACGGCTGGGTGCTTCTTCACCACGTAACCGACGAGCCAGTCGTGCACCTTGGGTGCCCGGGCGTCGCGCAGCATCGCGTCGAGCTCGTCGCCGGTGAACGCCTTCGGCCGGCAGATCAGGAGCGCCAGCAGGCGGGCCGCCGTGTCGCCGGTGCCCCAGAGCCCGATGGCGAGGTCCTGCTGCGTCTTCAGCCGCTTGGCGATCGCCCGCAGCTTGCCGAGGTTCACGCCGTGGTCGTCGCCGTGCTTCTCGTTCACGGCGCGCGCCTTCGGGTCCTCGAGCGCCGCCAGCTCGGCCAGCACCTCGGCGACCGTCGTGTCAGCCATCGCGGCGACCGCCAAACCCGGGTGCCGGCTTCACGCGGCTCAGCCACGCCGCGGCCTCTTCGGCCGGGACCGCGCCGTCCACCCGGAGCAGCGGCGTCATCAGCGGGTAGGCGCGGCCGGTGTCCCAGCTGCGCGAGTACGGCTCGGCGTCGAGCACGACCACCCGGACCCCGTCGAGGTGCGGGATGTCGGCGGGCGTGCCCTCGTTCCAGATCCACCCGCCGTGGGCGTCGGCGAGCAGCGCGTCGACCTGACCGGCGAGCGGCGCCTTCGGTGCGTCCATGCCAGCGATCGTAGCGACCGCCGCCGTGGCCTGAGCGTTCTACGCTGCCGCAATGAGCAGCCGGCTCGCGCAGTCCCTGACCTTCGGCCGGCGACCCCGCCTTCTCCGGCGAGCCGCGACCGATCATGATGGTCACATGCGGACCAACCAGCGGGCACAGGAGGCACGTGCATGACCGCGCCGACGACGTTGCTGCTGGAGGGGCTGCACCGGGCCGGGCTGCGGGACGTCGACGCCGTGGAGCCGGCCGGCGGCGGGCTCGCGGCGCTCGCGGGCATCGCGAGCCGCCGGGAAGGGCCGCCGCTGTTCGTGAAGGCCTTCGCCGACGCGCCGGGCGACGACGTGTTCGAGACCGAGGCCGAGGGGCTGGCCGCGCTGCGGGAGCTCGGCGGCCTGGCGACGCCCGACGTGGTCCTGGCGGGCCGGGAGCTGCTCGTGCTGTCGGTGCTGGCACCGCGGCCGGGCGGCGAGGCGTTCTGGGAGCAGTTCGCGCACGCGCTCGCCGGGCTGCACACGGGCACGACCCAGGCCCGCTTCGGCTGGCACCGCGACAACTGGCTGGGCCGCCGGCGGCAGCGCAACGCCTGGGACGACGACGGTTTCGCGTTCTTCGCGCAGCACCGGCTGCTGCGGTGGCTCGGGGAGCCGCGGGTCGACGCGGCGCTCGGACCCGCGGACCGGGCGGCGCTGGAGCGGCTCTGCGACCGGCTGCCGGAGCTGCTGCCGGACCGGCCCGCCTGCCTGACGCACGGCGACATGTGGGCGCAGAACGTCATGGCCACCCCCGACGGGCGGCCCGCCGTGATCGACCCGGCCGTCTCGTACACGTGGGCCGAGGTCGACCTCGCCCACGTCTGGTCCACCGCTCCCCCGCCGGAGGCGCGCCGGTTCTTCGAGGTGTACGCGGAGCTGACCGCGCTCGACGCCGGCTGGCCGGACCGGATGCCGATCATCCAGCTGCGGCAGCACCTCGCCGTGCTGGCCCAGTTCGACGACGACTGGGGCGCGGCCGACCACATCCGTGCCACCCTGGCCCCGTTCCGGACACGCACCTGACGACGGGCGCCGATTTGCGCATCGGTTGATCATCGGAGCAACCTTTGGGCGGCCGCGGTCGTCATGTTCGCCGCGTCGCTGTCGTCCGGAAGGGGTGTTTGTTGTGGTGTCGTCGGTGGTGGAGGGGCGTTCGCTGAAGCAGGCGGGGCTCACCGGGCTGTATCTCGGCGTGTTCGCGACGGTCTGGTTCAGCGTGCCGAAGTCCGACGGGTTGCTCCGGACGCTGCTGGTGATCGGGAGTGTGGCGGGTCTGGCCACGGCGGTCTGCGGCATGGCTTTGCTCGGCCGGGCCAGGCGGGAGCCGGCGGTGGAGCGGGACCGGGCCGCGGACCGGCGGTATCTGCTGATCGTGGTCGCCGAGTTCGCCGCGGCCGGGCTCGGGGCGTGGCTGCTGGCCGTCGCCGGGCAGCGGGAGTACATCCCGGTGCTGGTGTCGGCGGTGGTCGGGGCGCACTTCTTCCCGCTGGTGCCGGTGCTTCGCGACCCGCGCCTGCGGGTGCTCGGCGCGGCCGTCTGTGCCGTCGCGGCCGCCGCGCTGGTCACCGGGTTCGCCACCGCGGTCGAGGCCGGGCTGGTCGCGGGCGCCGGGACCGGGCTGGCGCTGCTCGGCTACGCGGTGTCGACCCTCGCCGGCGCGCTCCGTCGCGGCTGAGAGCACGACTGCACACCGAACCGCCCAGCCGGGCGCTGAACGGTGTGATCCGGGCGGCCGGAGCGCCGATAGTGAGCGTCATGCATGCCCGGGTACGGTGTGGCCATGAGCGACGCGGTGGTGGCTGACGGTGTTGTGGTGCAGGTGGTCGAGGTCGGCGGCGGGCGGGAGATCTCGTGGGGCGACAACGCCGTCGAGCGGCTGCGGGACCGGCTCGGCGACGTGCAGTCGGCGGTCGTCGCCGGGGTGCGGGCGGTCGCCGCGAACGTCACGCCTGACCTGTCCGGCTGGGAGGTCGCGGAGCTGCAGGCGAAGTTCGGCGTGACGCTCACCGCCGAGGCCGGTGTCGTCGTGTCGCGGGCCACGACCGGTGCGACGTTCGAGGTGACCGTCACGCTGCGGCGCAAGCCCCCGGCGGAGCAGGCGGACGCGGCCGGCGGCCAGACCGGATGATCGACGGGCGCATCGTCGCCGGTGGCAGGGATCTGGGCAGCGGGTTCGTCCTGACGGACCGGATCGTCGCCACGGCGGCGCATGTGGTGCGGGACCGGCTCGCCGGGGACCTCGAGTTCGTCACGGCGGCAGGTGTACGGCTCCCGGTCGAGGCGGTCCAGGCGGAGCCGACGCTCGACGTCGCGACGCTGCGGGTCGCGGAGTCGCTGGCGATCGTGCCCGCGCTGACGCACGCCGTGCTGCGCGCCGACTGGCGGGTGACGGCCCGGCCGAGGGGCCACGACGCGCAGCTCACGGGCACCGTGACCGCCACCGACCACCTCATCGTCAACCAGGGCGGCGACGAGATGACCGTGCTGCAGCTGCACGTGGCGGAGGCGCTGCACGACTACCGCGGGTACTCCGGCAGCGCGGTGACCGTCGACGGGGCGGTCGTCGGCGTGCTGGTCGAGCAGGTGCGGGAGCGGGTCGAGGGCGGGCGGGCCGCGAACGTGCTGTACGCGGTGCCCGTCGCGCACATCGTGCGCCGGTTCCGGCTCGGCGTGGCGGTCGGCCGGTCGGACCGGGCGCTGCCCGTACACCAGCTGCTGGACACGGCGTACTTCGACCTCGACCTGCTCAAGACCGAGATCCTCGAGGCGATGGCCGCGGCCGGCGGGCGGTTCCTCGCGTTCGGCGTCGACGCCGGCGAGCAGGCCGTGGTGGAGAACCTGTGCGCGTGGCTGCGGCAGTACGTCGGCGAGATCGCCCGGCAGCACTGGCTGGACCTGAGTGCCGAGCTGCACTCCGTCGACACCGCGGTGCGGGCGGTCACGCGGTACACGGGCGTGCTGCGGGCGCGCAACGTGATCTGTCCGGTGTCGGTGCGGGGCACACCGGCCGCCGACGTCGCCGAGCTCACCCGGCGGGTGCGGGAGGCGTACGGGCAGCCGAAACGCTGGTGCATGCTGTTCCTGCTCGGCGTGCCCGACGGCGGGTTCCCGGACGGGGTGACCGCGTTGCCCCGGCCGCGGTTCGCGCACCGCGACGTCGAGCGGTGGGCGGCCCACGTGACCGTGTACAAACGCTGGCCGCGGCCCCTGGCGGCGGCGTGGACGAGCGACATCGTCGCCCGGATCGGCGAGGACCTCGACGTGCGGTACACGTACGAGGAGCTCGCCGAGTGCATCGACCGCGTCCGGTTCCAGCCGGACGAGCTGCGCGGCTACCTCGAAGACCTCGAAGACCAGGAGGCCTGATGCTCACCCGCCACAGCGTCGACACGTCGCTGCGCTTCGACCGGCTCGCGGAGCTGCCGGACCGGCGTGATATCGAGGCCGCCGGCTCGTCCGGTCCCCAGCCGCGGTTCGAGTCGCGGCAGCGGGAGCCGTACCGCGCCTCCGCCGAGCTGGAAGAGGCGGTGAACGTCGCGATCGCGCTCGGCCGGCCGCTGCTGCTGCAGGGCGACCCGGGTGCGGGCAAGACCCGTCTCGCACACGCCGTCTCGTTTGCCCTGTCGCTGCCGCTGGAAGAGGCGTACATCAAGTCGACCAGCCGCGGGCAGGACCTGCTGTACGTGTATGACGCGGTGCGCCGCCTGTACGACACCCAACTCGGCCGCGGCGTAGGCCGCCGCCTCGGCCGTTCGGCTCCGGACGAGCGTGACTACGTGCGGCTCGGGCCGCTCGGCCGGGCGATCGTGCGCGCCGGGCACGGCCGCCGGTCGATGGTGCTCATCGACGAGATCGACAAGGCCGACATCGACTTCCCCAACGACCTGCTGCGCGAGCTGGACCAGCTGGCGTTCGACGTGCCCGAGGCGCACGGCGAGCGGCACGCGGTGCCCGCCGACCGGCCCGACCTGCGGCCCGTCATCGTCGTCACCAACAACGAGGAGAAGGCGCTGCCGGCCGCGTTCCTGCGCCGGTGCGTGTTCCACCACGTGCGGTTCCCCGACGCCGCCGCCGAGCTCGACGCGATCCTGACCCTGCACGGCATCGGCGACGTCCAGCTGCGCGCGGAGGCGATCGACACGCTGCTGCGGCTGCGGGCCCTGGACCTGGCCAAGAAGCCCGGCCTCAGCGAGCTGCTCGACTGGGTCAGCTACCTGCAGGCCGTCGGCGAGCGCCCCGGTCACGGCCGGCTGCCCTTCGCCGGCGCCCTCGTCAAGCAGCAGTCGGACGCGCTGCGGCTGGAGCGCTGAGCCGTGCCGCCGTTCGTCCACGCGCTCATCGACCAGCTGCGCCGGCGGGGGCTGCCGCTCGGCGTCGACGACTGCGACGCGCTGCGCCGCGCCCTCGCCGCCGGGTTCGGCTGGACGTCCGGCGCCGCGCTGACGGAGCTGTGCGTGACGCTGTGGGCGAAGACCGCGGCGGAGGCGGACATGGTGCGGGCGGCGTTCGCCCGGATCGACGCTCCACAGTGGATCCTCACGGCTCCCGCACCGGTTGCCACTGCGGATCCCGCACCTTTGCCACCGCCGTCCATTGTGGATGCGCCGGCGGCGCAGCCGGCCTCCCCGGAGCCCGCGCCGCCGCCTGTCGCCGCGCCGAACCGGGACCTTCCCGCGGCTCCTCCCGGCACCGGACGGATCGACACGACGCTGGTGCTGACCCCGCAGTACCCGCTGACCGAACGCGAGATCGTCCAGGTGTGGCGCGGGCTGCGCCGCCCGACCCGGCACGGCCCACCCGTCGAGCTCGACGTCGACGAGACCCTGCGACGCTCGGCGCGCCTCGGCGCGCCCGTGCCCCCGGTCCTGGTGCCGGCCCGCCGCAACACGACCCGGCTGCTGCTGCTCGTGGACCGGCAGGGCTCGATGGCCCCGTTCCACCGGTACGTCGAGCACGTCGAGCAGGCGGTCCGGCGCGCCGGCCGGCTCAGCGCGCTCACCGTCGTCTACTTCCACAACACGGCCGGCGCGGCGGATCCCGCACTGCTGTCCGCCGTGCCGGACCCGTTCGACCCGGCGCTCGACGCGATCCTGCCGTCCGTCGAGCCGCTGCTGGACGGCACCGTGTACGGCGATCCCGCGCTGACCTCGCCGCTCCCCCTGCGCGAGGTACTCGACACGGTCACCGCGGCCACCGGCGCCGCCGTCATCAGCGACGCCGGCGCGGCCCGCGGCACGCTCAGCCCCGCCCGGCTGCTCGACACGGTCGCGCTCGGCAAGGCGCTGCGGTCCGCCGCGGGCGCCCTCACCTGGCTGAACCCGGTCCCGGCGGCCCGCTGGCGGCGCAGCACCGCCGAGCAGGTCGCCCGGCACGTGCCGATGTTCCCGCTGACCCGCGCCGGCATGTACCAGGCGGTCGACGTGCTGCGCGGCCGCCCGTTCCCCGTGCCGAGGCCGCTGTGACCGCCGGCTCGTGGGTGCGCTCCTCCCCCGTCGCGGCCGGCCTCGCCGCGGCCCGGGCCCGCCTGCCCGCGGGCGCGCTGGAGCTGGCCTGCCACGCGGCGGTCCCGGTCGCCGTCGACGCGGGCCTGCTGCACCTGCTTCGCATCAACTTCTTCCTCGACCCGCCGGCCGTCCTGCCGTTCGAGGCCGAGGCCGCCCTGCTGCTGTCGCCCGTGTTCCGCGAGGTCGGCGAGGACCTGTACGAGATCGACCCCACCCTGCGCGACGCGCTGCTCGCCTCCCTCGTGGCCCGCTTCGGCCCCGAACGACCGGCGCGCGTCGCGGTGCTGCTGGAGCAGTACACCGACCAGCACCCGAGCTGGCACACCCAGCCCGAACTCGAACACGCCCAGCGCCTCACCGCCCTGAACCTGGTCGACCCCGCCCGCGCCGCCGTCTGGCTCGCCGCGAACCGCACCTCCGCCGGCGGCCCCGCCCTGACCCGCGAGTGGTTCGTCGCCATGACCGGCCGCCTCCGCCCGCGGACGTCGCTGGACGACCGGCTCGCCAAGGCCCTCACCGCCGCGGACGCACCGTCGCTCGAGCTGCGACTGTCGGCCGTCGCCGAACTTGGCGAGCTGGCGCTCCTGCCCGGCACCGACGTGCGGGCCATCGCCCTGCAGCTGGAGCGGACCACCCGCAGCGACCCGGACCTACGCCCGCTCGCCGGCGACGTCCTCGAGACGTTGAAGCGGCTCGTCCCGCCCCCGCCCCGCCGTCCACTCGTCGAAGAGTCCGCCGACGGCCTCCAGGCCGTACCGTTCCCCACCCTGTACGGCATCGACCCGCTGACCTTCGACCCCGCCGCGACATGGACCACGCCCGGCAACCTGACCGTCCCGATCGGCACCGACCCGGACGGCCGCCCGGTGCTGCTCGACCTACGCGAACCTGGCCACGGCGGCACGGGCCCGCACGGCCTCGTCGTCGGCGCGGTCGGCTCCGGCAAGTCCGAGCTGCTCCGCACCCTGATCATCGGCCTCGCCGTCACCAACAGCCCGGCCGAGCTCAACATCCTCCCCGTCGACTTCCGCGGCGGCGCCACCTTCGCCGGCCTCGAGACGCTCCCCCACCTCGCCGGCCTGGCCCTCGACCTGGGCGACGACCTGTCCCTCGTCGACCGGTTCAAGGACGTCGTGCAAGGCGAGGTGGTGCGCCGTCAGGAGCCGTTCACCGAACGCCGCCCGCACCTGCTCGTCGTCGTCGACGAGTTCGACGCCATGCTCACCACGGACCCGTCGCTCATCGAGACGTTCGGGACGATCTGCCGGCACGGCCGCGCTCTCGGCATCCACCTCCTGCTGGCCGGCCAGCGCGTCCAGCGGGGCTGGCTGCGCGGTCTCGAGGCCGACCTGTCCCTCCGGATCGCCCTGCGCACCGGCTCCGCGTCCGAGTCCCAGGACGCCATCGGCACCCCTGACGCGTCCGCACTCCCGTACGGTCCGGGCCACGGCTACCTACGCACGCGCGACGACGCCCCGCACCGCTTCCGCGCCGCGTACGTCTCCGGCCCGTACCCGCCGCCGCCCCCGACCTGGGACGACGTCTTCGACCCGTACCGGCGCCCACGCGCGGACACGCTGCTCGACCTCCTCGTGCGCGCAATGGCCGGCCAGGGCGGCCCGGTGCACCAGGTGTGGCTCCCGCCGCTGCCGAAGGAGCTGGCCCTCGGCGCACTACCGGCCGACGGGATACAGGTCGGCGACGGACCGGCAGAGGTCGTCGTCATCGGCGAGGTCGACATCCCCCGCGAGCACCGCCGCCGACCGTTCACGATCGACTTGACCGGCGCCTCCGGCCACCTCGCCATCATCGGTGGGCGCCGTTCGGGAAAGACGACGGCCCTTCTGACGGTGGTCACCGCCCTGAGCCGGACGATGCGCCCGTACAGGGTCTACTGCATCGGCGGGGGGCTCGGATCCCTGATCGACCTGCCCGTCGTCATCGACGTCTTCGAACCGTGGGACGACCTGGTGGCCACGACGATCGCGTCGCTGCGGCGCCACCCGTCGCCCTACACAGTGCTGGTCGTCGACGGCTGGAACAGCGTCCGTGACCGGTATCCGGACCTCGGGGAGCTGCTGCGTGATCGCCAGACGGTGATCGTGGCCGCCGACGAGCGCTGGAACCGGTTCGACGAGGCCGACCTCGCAGAGTTCGGCACGATGATCGAACTCCGCCTCGACGAACCGGAGACCTCCGAGATCTCCGCCCACGACGCCCGGCAGCTCTGGCGCGACGAACCCGGCCGCGCCCTGACCGGCGACGGGCGGCGACGCCTGCAGATCGCCCTGCCCATCAGCGAGCTCGGCGGCTCACACGAGGCCTTCGTCCGCGAACTCGCCGCCGACCGCCGCGCGGAGCCGCTCCGACGGGTCCGGCTCGGCACCTTCGAGTCGGACGGTGCCGAGTTCGCCGTCGACTTCGCCGCCGACCCGCACCTCCTCGTCTTCGGTGGCCTCCCCGAGGACCGGCTGAGGGTGCGTCAGGCGATCGAGCAATCCGTCTCCGGCGAGATCGTCAGCCCCGATCAAGCGGAACGCCTCGCCGAAGAGCTGCGGCAATCGACCGGCACCAGGAGAGCCGGCCCCGACCTGTGGATGCTCGCCGACCTGTGGGTGCTCGCCGACGGCGATCGGGCGAGGCTGAGCGCACTGAGCAGCTGGCTCGTGCACGGCCGTGACCTGCGGCTGCACCTGATCGTGTTCGCCCGGTCATCCGCCGACAACCCCGTGGTATCGGAGCTGAACTCCCTCGCGGTTCCGGTGGTCGTCCTGCCCGCCGACCCCACCCGACGCGCCACCGGCGAGCTGCTGGCCGCAGGTCACCGTCACCCGGCGCGGAAGTTCGCCCTCGATCCGCCCATCCCCACCGCAGACGAACCGGCCGCCCTGTTCGGCTTCGACCCGCTGACGTTCGACCCCGAACAAGCCTGGTCCGTGCCCGGCAACCTGACCGTCCCGGTCGGCACCGATCCGGACGGCAACCCTGTTCTGCTCGACCTGCGCGACCCGAGCGAAGGCGGCACCGGCCCCCACGGCGTCCTCCTGGACGCGACGGGCTCCGATCGGACCGGGCTCCTGCGAACCATCGTCCTCGGCCTCGCACTCACCAACAGTCCGGCGGACCTGAACATCCTCATGGTCGACCTCGACGAGGGCAGCGGGTTCGCCGGGCTCGAGTCGCTTCCGCACCTCGCCGGGCTCGTCCTCGGCACGGGCAGTGCGCCGTCGCTCATCGAACGGTTCGAGGAGGTCGTCGCCGGCGAGATCGACCGCCGGCGACAACCGTCCGCCGGGCGCCTCCCGCGCCTCCTCATCGTCGTCGACAAACCCAGCAGGTTGGACGCCGCGCGGCCCTCGATCCTGGACACGCTCATCGACGTCTGCCGCATCGGGCCGTCGGTAGGCATCCACCTCCTCGTGAACATGCCGACCGTGCGCGCACGTCTGCTGGGAGGGCTGAGCGACTACCTGACGTTTCGACTGATGGCCGGGGACCTCGAAACATCCGATCCGTCCGCGGCGCTCGAGGAGGGCTACCTGTGGAGCGCGACGGATGACAGTCGCCGCACGTTCCAGGTCAGGCTGCTGCCCGATCTCCTCGCCGCTCGGCTCGCCGGGCTCGGGGGGCCCGTGCACCAGATCTGGCTGCCCCCGCTGCCCGAGGTGGTCGCGCTCGGTGACCTGCCGGCCGACGGCGTCACGATCGGCCTGGTCGACCTGCCGCGGGAGCACCGCCAGGCACCGCTGACGCTCGACCTGTCCGGACACGTCGCGATCGTCGGCGAACGCGGCAGCGGCACCACGACCGCCTTGCAGACCGTGGTGCTCGCCCTGGCCCGCCGGGGCGAGCCCTGTCACGTGTACTGCCTCGGCGGCGGCCTCAACACCATTGCCGGCCTGCCGTTCGTCGGCGGCGTCTTCCACCGCGACGACGAGCCCGCCATGCGCCGCCTGGTCGCGTTCCTCAAGCGCCGCCCGGCCGGCGACGGGCCGCCGGTCGTGGTGGTCGTCGACAACTGGCGCAGGGTCGTGCGTAACTGCCCGGACGTCCGCGACCTGCTGACCCTCGGCGATCACGTGCGCCTCGTGACGACCTGTCCGGAGTGGAGCGGATACGGCCCGGACCTCGCCGGCATGGGCACGCTGGTCGAGCTGTCGCTGCACGACCCCACGTCATCCCGGCTCTCCATCGACGGGGCCCACAGGGTCCAGGGCGGCCGCCCGGGCCGCGGGCAGACCGACGATCAGAACCTGGTCCAGCTCGCGGCGCCGACCCGGCACGTCGGCGGCGACCATCACGCATATGTCGCCGAGCTCGCCACCGCGTGGACCGGGCCGCGGGCTCCCCGGGTCGACGGGCCGGCGATGCGGCTGCGCATCGGGGTGCACGAGGACGACGGCAGTGCCTGCTTCCTCGAGTTCGGCGACCACCCGCACCTGCTGATCCGCGGTCCGAGCGATGTCACCGGGCGGCTGGTCGCGGCGCTGGCGGGCGCGGTCGAGGGCCGGCTCTTCACCGCCGTCGCCGCCGCCGGGGTCGCCGACCTGCTCCGGGGCAGGCAGGGCGCCTGGACCGGCCCGCAGCTGTGGGTCATCACCGCCGACGCGTCGGCGGCGCTCGACTCGCTCGTGCCGTTCCTGCCGTACGGCCGTGACCTCTGGTTCCACCTCGTCGTGGTCGACAAGGGCGCGCCGTCCGACGTGGTGCGGCGGCTGGCGGACCTCGGCGCCCCGGTGCTCGCCGTGTCCGACGGCGCGGCGACGCTGGATGGGCGGCCGGTCAGGCTCGACGTTCAGCGTTCGTGAACGACCTGGCCGTCGATGAAGACGAGGTCGGCGGCGGTGTCGTAGAGCTTGGCGTCGGGTTCGAAGGGGTCGCGGTCCAGGACGACCAGGTCGGCGGCCTTGCCGGGCTCGATGGAGCCCGTCAGGTCGTCGGTGCCGTTCACGTAGGCCGAGCCGAGGGTGTACGCGGTCAGGGCCTGCTCCAGGGTCAGCGCCTCGCGAGGGAGCATCGGGACCTGGGAGGTCGGCCAGTCGGCCTCGGCGGAGACCGGGGGTTCGGTGCGGTGGACGGCGACGTGGATGGCCCACCACGGGTTCGGGGTCGTCACGGGCCAGTCGCTGCCGGCGGCGAGGCGGCCGCCGGCGCGGGCGATCGAGCCGAACGGGTACTGCCAGCCGGAGCGTTCGGGGCCGAAGAACGGGACGCAGAGGGTGTCGTTCTGCTCGTGGTGGGTGGCCCAGAGGGCCTGGATGTTGGCGGTGACGTCGAGGGCGGCGAACCGCGGCACGTCGGCGGGGTGGACGACCTGCAGGTGGGCGAGGTGATGACGGGCCGTCGACGGGCCTGCGGCGGCGACGGCGTCCAGGCACTCGCGGACGGCGCGGTCACCGATCGCGTGGAAGTGGACGCCGAAGCCGGCGGCGGACAGCAGGGAGACGTACCGGGCGAGGTGGGCGGGGTCGACGTTGGAGTGGCCGCAGTGGGCGCCCTGACCGACGTACGGGTCGATCATCGCGGCGGTGAAGTTCTCCGCGACGCCGTCCTGCATGATCTTCACGGCGGTGGCGCGGAAGCGGCCGTGCACGGCGGCGGCGCGGCGGGACTCGAAGAAGGCGATCTGCGATTCGTCGCCCGCGCGGTCCCACCACAGCGCACCGGTGACGCGGGCGCGCAGCACACCGGCGGCATCCGCGGACAGGTAGGTGTCGAACTGGTCGCGAGCGCCGGCATACGCACCGACGATCGCGTCCTGCCAGCCGGTGACGCCGAGGCTGAACAGGTACCGCTGAGCCTCGGCGAGCGCGCGGTCGTAGTCCTCGGCGGTGTCGGCCGGCAGCAGGCCGGTGACCAGGTCCATGGCGCCCTCGTGCAGCACCCCGGTCGGCTCGCCGGCGGCGTCCCGCTCGATCCGGCCGTCCGGAGGGTCCGCCGTGACGCGGGAGATGCCCGCCAGCGCCAGCGCGCGGCTGTTGACCCATGCCGAGTGGTGGTCGCGGTTGGGCAGGAAGACGGGCCGGTCGGGGGCGACGGCGTCCAGGTCGTCGCGGTGCGGCAGGCCGCCGGGGAACGCGGCCATCGACCAGCCGCCGCCGGTGATCCAGCCGGAACCGGGGTACGCGGCGACGGCGGCCAGGTACTCGGCCTTCGTGTGCCACGGCGTGAGGTCGCAGCGCAGCCGCTCCAGGGCCCCGGAGACGGGGTGGATGTGGGCGTCCTGCAGGCCGGGCACGAGCGCGCGTCCGTCCAGGTCGACGACGTCGAAGGCACCGCCGGCCAGTTCGGGCAGCACCGTGGCGCGGGGACCGACGGCGACGATCCGGCCGTCCCGGACGGCGACCGCGTCCGCGGCGGGCGAGCCGAAGATCCGGCCGCCGATGAACAACAGCGCACTCATGCAGGGCAGCATGACGGCAACGGTGGGGGTACGCAAAGGGTCCGCCCCGTTGACCGGCATGCCCGTCGATGTGATGGTGCCATCACCACATCGACGGTCGGCGAAGTGTTCGCGGTATCCCCGCGGGCGCCCGCTGCGTTTCCCCCCAACCCGAAGGGACCACCCACCCATGCGCACAAGACGGGTCATCGCGATCGGCGCGGCCATGCTCGCCGTCGCCGCGAGCGTCGTCGCCGGGCCGGCACCCGCCCAGGCGGTCCAGGTCACCGGCCTGACGGCGACGATCGCCCTGAACAACTGCTCCGGTGCTCTGGTCCGGTACCCCACGTCGGTCGACAGCGACCGGGCGATGCTGCTCACCAACGGGCACTGCTACGAGGGCGGCTTCATCAACGCCGGCGTCGTGCTGCAGAACCGCACCAGCTCGCGCACCGGCACGCTGCTGGGCAACACCGGCAACTCGCTGGGCACCGTGCGCGCCGACAAGCTGATCTACGCGACGATGACGAACACGGACGTCGCGCTGTACCAGCTGACCCAGACGTTCGCGCAGATCAAGACCAGCTTCAACACCACCGCCCTGACGATCGCCGGCACCCACCCGGCCGACGGCGCGGCGATGACGATCCCGTCCAGCTACTGGAAGCAGGTCTGGACCTGCACCATCAACGGCTTCGTGCCGACGCTGCGCGAGGACCAGTGGACCTGGCACGACTCGATCCGTTACAACACGGGCTGCCAGACCACGCACGGCACGTCCGGCTCGCCGATCGTGTCGTCCGCGAACAACACCGTCATCGGCATCAACAACACCGGTAACGACGACGGCGCCCGCTGCACGCTGAACAACCCGTGCGAGGTCGACGCGAACGGCAACGTCACGGTCGTGCAGGGCCAGAGCTACGGTGAGCAGACCTACTGGTTCACCACCTGCCTCAACTCGTCGCGGGCCATCGACCTGACGATCGCCGGCTGCCTGCTCACCAAGCCCGCCGGCACCGGCAACACGGTCACCGTCACCAACCCGGGTGCGCAGACCGCGACGGTCGGCACGGCGAAGTCGCTGCAGATCTCGGCCTCGTCGTCCGGTTCGGGCCAGACGCTGACCTACTCGGCGACCGGCCTGCCCGCGGGGCTCACCATCAACTCCAGCACCGGCCTCATCTCCGGCACCCCGACGACCGCCCAGACCACCACGTCGACGGTCACGGCGACGGACACCACGGGCGCGAGCGGCACGGCGTCGTTCGGCTGGACGGTCACCGGTGGCGGCGGCGGCACGTGCAGCGGCCAGAAGCTGCTCAACCCTGGCTTCGAATCCGGCGCCGCCTCGTGGACCGGCACCAGCGGCGCCATCGGCCAGTGGGCGTCGCAGGGCCAGCCCGCCCGCACCGGCACGTACTCCGCCTGGCTGCTCGGCTACGGCTCCACCCACACCGAGTCCATCTCCCAGGCGGTCACCATCCCCGCCGGCTGCTCCGCGACCCTGACCTTCTACGTCCACATCGACACCGCCGAGACCACCACCACGACGGCGTACGACAAGCTCACCGTCACCGCGGGCTCCACCACCCTCGGCACACTCTCCAACCTGAACAAGGCCACCGGGTACCAGGCCAAGACCTACAGCCTGAACGCCTTCGCCGGCCAGACCGTCACCCTGAAGTTCAACGGCACCGAGGACTCGTCGCTGCAGACGTCCTTCGTCCTGGACGACCTGGCCGTCACGGTCAGCTGACCCGCGGGGGCCCGCACCCGGAGTAAACCGGGTGCGGGCCTCATGCCGGGCGGTCACGGACCGATGGTGCGGCCATGAACGTGACGTCCCCGCCCTCTGACGGTTCGGTGACGCCGCTGCGACTGACCGCACCCCTGGCGATCACCGCCGGTCTCGTGGTGGTGGCCGCCCTCTGGTTCGCGGTCGGTCTGGTGTACCGGACGCCGGCGCTGCTCGGATGGTCGACGCTGCTGGTCAGCGTCCCGGTCGCCGCCACCAGCTCGTGGCGGGCCGGCGGTCCGCAGCGGACCTTCTGGCGGTACGTGAGCGTCGGCCTCGTGCTGGTCGGCTGCGGCGCGATGAGCAACGCCCGCGACAACCTGGTCGGCGTGGACCGCAACCAGCACGTCAGCGGCGTCACCTCGGCCATCTACCTGAGCGGCCTGCTGGTCATGATGATCGGCCTGCTGCGCATCCCGGGCATCCGGCGGACCGGCGGGGCCTGGACCCGCTTCGGCCTGGACATCGCCACGGTGATCGTCACCACCATCACGTTCGCCTGGCATCTGGTGTACCCGCGGTGGGAGTCGTGGTTCGCGGGCAGCGCGGGCGACACCTGGTCGGCGCTCACCGTGGTCGGCGGCGGCTTCATCTGCGTCTTCGCGTTCATCAAGGTCGCGTTCACCGGCACCGGGCCGATCGACCGGCGGGCGCTGCACCTGCTCGCGCTCACCGGCGCGGTCGGTGCGGGCGGCGGGTCCCTCGCGCCGCTGCTGGCGTCCCGGCCGCACCTCAACACCTCCCACCTGATCCTGCCGGCGACCTGCCTGGTGCTGTGCCTGGCCGCCGACCGGCAGGTGCGGGCGCTGGGTGTCCCGCCGCCCCCGGACCGCCTGCCCGGCCGGCGGCTGAGCGTCATGCCGTACGCGGCGGTCGTCGCCACCGGTGCGCTGCTGCTGGTGTCGACGATCCAGGATTCCGCGGACGTCGTCGTCGTGGCCGTCGGCGCGATCACCGTCACCGTCCTCGTCGCCGCCCGGCAGATCATCGCGCTGCGCGACAACGCCGCCCTGCTGCAGGAGCTCGACGCCCGGCTGCACGACAACGCCCGGCTCGTGAAACAGCTCGACTCCCGGTTGCGCGATCTCCACTCGTACCAGCGCAAGCTCGCCCACCAGGCCGGCCATGACGCGCTGACCGGCCTCGCCAACCGCACGGTCTTCGCCGAGGCGACCACGACGGCGCTCGGCGGCGGGTCGGTGGCGCTCAGTGTCGCCGTCATCGACCTGGACAACTTCAAGGGCATCAACGACCAGCTCGGGCACGCGGTCGGCGACGCGCTGCTGCAGGCGGTCGCCGCCGTGCTGACCGCGCACGTACCCGCCGGCAGCACCGTCGCCCGGCTCGGCGGTGACGAGTACGCGCTGCTGCTGCACGGCACCGACCAGGCCGCGCACGAGTCGGCGCTGAACACGCTCACCGCGGAGCTGCGCCGCCCGCTGCAGGCGGCCGGGCACGACCTCGTCGTCGAGGCCAGCATCGGCCTCGCCGGCGCCCGGCCCGGCGACACCGCCGCGGAGCTGCTGCGCCGCGCCGACGTGTCGATGTACGAGGCGAAGAACCAGGGCAAGGGCCGCTTCAGCGTCTACACGTCCGCGATGGACCAGCGCGGCGCCGAGCAGGCCCGCGTCGCCGCCGACCTGCGGACCGCGCTGGACACCGGGCAGCTGCACCTGGTGTACCAGCCGATCGTCGACATCACCGACGGGTCCCTGTACGGCGTGGAGGCCCTCGTCCGCTGGAACCACCCCGAGCGCGGCCCGATCTCGCCGGCCGAGTTCATCCCGGCGGCGGAGCGCACCGGCCTGATCGTGCCCCTCGGCGCGTGGATCCTCGCCGAGGCGTGCACGCAGGCGGCCCGCTGGCAGTTCGAGCTCGGCCCGGACGCCCCGGCCATCGTCAGCGTCAACGTCTCCGCCCGCCAGCTGCGCGAGGCCGGTTTCGCCGCCGACGTCGCCGCCGTCCTGCACCGCACCGGCCTACCGGCCCACCGCCTCACCATCGAGGTCACCGAGACGGCCGTCTTCGACGGTGGCACCGCCGTGGAGACCCTACACGCGCTCAAGGCGCTCGGCGTCGCGGTCGCCCTCGACGACTTCGGCACCGGCCACTCCTCGCTCGGCCTGCTGCGCACCTGCCCCGTCGACCTGCTGAAGGTCGACAAGTCGTTCGTCGACACGGTCACCCACGGCGGCGAGCACGCGGTCATCGCCGCCGCGCTCATCGACATCAGCAACGGCCTGCACCTGCGCGCCGTCGCCGAGGGCGTGGAGACCCCCGAACAGGCCGCCGAGCTGCGCCGCCTCGGCTACCGCTACGCCCAGGGCTACCACTACGCCCGCCCGCTGCTCCCCGCCGACCTCGAACGCCACGCCCTGCGGCGCCCCGCCCACGCCTGACCACCAGGGAGGTCCGATGTCGCTGACCGTCCGCCCGCGGCGGCTGAAGCTGCGTGACCAGCTGCTCGCCGCGTACGAGGGACGCTGCGCCATCAGCAGTGTGGCCACCCGGGACGTGCTGGAGGCCGCCCACATCGGACCCGCCACGGGCCCCGCGGCCGACGCCGTGACCAACTGCCTGCTCCTACGGGCCGACCTGCACAACCTCTTCGACGCCCACCTTCTGTGGCTCGACGACGACTACACCGTCCACGTCGCCGAGTCGATCACCGACGCCACCTACCGCCACTGGCACGGCCAGTCTCTTCACCTGCCGATCAACCCCCGCGTCTGGCCGGATCTGGACGCCCTGCGCCGCCACCGCGACGCCCGCCCCGCGCTCTAAGCTGCCCGCATGACCGAGTGGCCGCGCAACAGGCCGCCACCAGGTGGCGGGATCACTCGCTGTCCGGCGCCGCTCCGCCGCAGGCGCGGGCCGCGCTCGTCGCCCACCGCGGCCTGTACGTGCTGCTGCAGCGCCTCCGTGGGGCGCGGTAGGTTCTTCAGGGACGCGATGATGTTGAGGCCGAGGAGGGGCACGTGGCTCAGGTGTTCACCCGGGGACAGAAGAGCCCGCTGTCGGCGCTGACCAGCGCGGACGAGCTGTACGTCGGGGTGTTCCTGGACGGGCCCGGGCTGACGTGGGACATCTCGTGCTTCGGGCTCGACGCGGCCAACAGGATGGCCGACGACGCGTACTTCATCTTCTTCAACCAGCCGAGCTCGCCGGAAGGGTCGATCCAGAAGGTCGGCCCACAGGGCGGGGACACCGAGGGGTTCCGGGCCGTGCTGAGCAGGGTGCCGGAGAAGATCGCGAAGCTGTCGTTCTGCGCGTCGATCGACGGGGCGGGGACCGCCCGGCAGCTGCGGTCGGGGCACATCCGGATCATGGCCGGTGGGCAGGAGGTCGTGCGGTACGGCTTCACCGGCGCGGACTTCGGCGCCGAGCGGGCGATCATCATCGGCGACGTGTACCGCAAGGGGGTCTGGCGGGTCGGGGCGGTCGGGCAGGGGTTCGCCGGCGGGCTGGCGGACCTGATCCGCTCCTACGGCGGGACCGTGGACGAAGAGCCCGAGCCGGCACCGCCGCCTGTGCAGGCGCCACCGGCATTCGCGCCACCGCCCGTGCAAGCAACGCCGCCAGTCCAAGCGCCGCGGCCCGTACAAGCGCCGCCGCCTGTCCAGGCGCCGCAGTCCTTCGCGCCGCCGCCACCTGTACAACACCGGCCGCCGCAACACGGTGGACCGGTGCCACACGGTGCACCGGTGCCGCCGCAGCCTGAGCGGGTCCGGCCCGGGGTCATGACGAGCCTGGACAAGTACCGGGAGGCGCCGACCACCGGCCGGTGGACGAAGCAGAGCAGCAAGATGGTGAAGGTGACGCTCGGGCCGGAGGTGCACGCGCGGCGCGGGTCGATGGTCGCCTACCAGGGCAACGTCGAGTTCATCTACAAGGGCTCCGGCGGCCTGCGGGCGATGTTCGAGGGTGCCGTCACCGGCCAGGGCCTGAAGCTGATGACGTGCAAGGGCCAGGGCGAGGTGTTCCTCGCCGAGAACGCCACCGACCTGCACATCGTCGAGCTCAACGGCCAGTCGTTGTGCGTCAACGCCGACAACGTGCTCGCGTTCGACGCCACCCTGCAGACGGAGATCGCGCGGATCGAGAGCCCCGGCATCCCGGGCGGCGGCATGTTCCACCTGGTGGTGTCCGGGCAGGGCGCGATCGTGGTCATGACCCGGGGCACGCCGGTGACGCTGCTGTGCCAGGGGCCGACGTTCGCCGACATGAAGGCTGTCGTCGCCTGGACCTCCGGCATGCGGGTGTCGGTGACGACGCAGGTCAGGGTGTCGCGGCAGCTCTACGCCGGCGACAGCGGCGAAGGCCTCGCGCTGCAGTTCATGGGGTTGCAGGGCCACTTCGTGGTGGTGCAGCCGTACGAGGTCTGATCACTTGATCAGCGCGGTGCAGCGGGCGATCAGCTCGTCGCTCTGGAACGGTTTCATCATGTAGTCGTCGGCGCCGGCGTCGAGGCCGGCCTGCAGGTCGGCGGGCATGGCGTAGGCCGACAGCATGAGGATCGGCACGCCGGCGGTGGCCGGGTCGGCGCGCAGCGCGCGGCAGACGTCCAGCCCGTTCAGCCGCGGCATCACGAGGTCCAGCAGCAGCAGGTCCGGGAGCTCGGCCCGCACCTCGGCGAGCGTCCGCGCGCCGTCCGGTGCGGTGCGGACCGTGAAGCCGGCCCGGGTGAGCAGCCGGGTCAGCGCATACGTCAGGTCCTCGACGTCCTCCGCGATCAGTACCGTCGCCATCGCCGCCGTCAGCTCCCTGAGGACGCCGGCGGCACCGGCTGGCGGGTCGGCAGGCGGACGGTGAAGATGGTGGCCGGCTCGTCGGGCTCGCTGACGGCGATCGCGCCGCCGTGCTGCTCGACGACGGCGCGGGCGAGGGTCAGGCCCAGGCCGGTGCCGGGCACGCCGCTGTGGCGGGCGGAGTCGGCGCGGAAGAACAGGTCGAAGAGCCGGGGACGGTCCTCGGCCGGGATCCGCTCGCCGACGTTGGAGACGCTGAGGGTGGTGGTGCGCTCGTCGCCGTGGACGTGCACCCCGACGGTGGAGCCGTCGGCCGCCCAGGCGAGCGCGTTGGCGAGCAGCTCGTCCACGACGCGGCGCAGCCGTTCGGCGTCGCCGTCCATCGGCACCGCGTCCGGGGCGTTGACGTCGACGGTCACCGCGTTGGTGATGCCGGTCCGGGCGCTGTCGGCGGCGGCCCGCACGACCGCCGCCAGGTCCATCGGGGCGGGCACGTGCCTGATGTGACCGGACCGCATGCCGGCCACCTCCAGCAGCCTGCCGACGAGGGTGTGCAGCGTGCCGGCGTTGCGCTGCATCACGGCGAGCATCTGCCGGTGCTCGTCGGCGAGCCCGGGGTCCTCCAGCATCAGCTCGGTGTAGGAGTGCAGGGTCGTCAGCGGGGTGCGCAGCTCGTGGCCGACGAGGGCGATGTACTCGTCGCGGGTGCGGTCCAGCTCGGCGGTGAGCCGGACCGCCCGCCGGCGCTCCAGGAACTCGCCGAGGTGGGCGCCGACGCCGGTCACCATGGCGAGGCGCACGTCGTCGGGGACCTCGACGAGGTCGCTGTAGCAGACGAGCACGCCGAGCACCGCCGACCCGCTCGGGATCGGCACCGCCAGCGCGACCTTGACCGACCCCCAGCCGTCCTCGGCGCGCAGGTCGCCCTCGTGCACGGGCGCGGCGGCCTGCCAGGCCCGGCCGGGGATGCCTTCGCCGCACGCCAGCGGGTCGCGCACCGGGCGCGGCAGCTCGTGGTCGCGGTCGACCCAGTGGGTGGCGCGGCGCAGCACGTGCGCCACGGCGTCGACGGTCCAGAACTCGGCCGCGGCCCACTCGGCCTTCGAACCCACCAGCTCCACGACTCGGGCGAGGATGCCGTCGACCGGCCCCGGCCCCCTGATGGCCTGACCGACCAGGATCTCGCACTCCTTGAGCGCCGCCGCGCGGCGGTGCGCGGTCACGTCGTGGATGGCGGCGACCGCCGCCAGCCCCGGCTGGCCGAGCACCGCCCGGCCGTTCACGCGGAAGTGCCGGCGCGGCACGCCCGGGGTGCGCCGCACGATCTCGGCGTCGCGCACCCGTTCGCCGCGCAACGCCCGCACCAGCGGCAGGTCTTCCGGGGCGATCGGGCGCCCGTCCGGGTGGTGCAGGTGCAGCGCCGGTCCCCACTCGGTGGGCGGCACGGCGATCTGGGCCCCGAGCAGGTCGCGGGCGGCGTCGTTGGCCAGCACCACCCGGTCGTCGTGGCCGCAGCCGACCACGGCCGCGTCGAGGCTGTCGAGCAGCGCCTGCAGCACCTGATGCTCCTCGTGCAGCCGCTGGTGGGCGAAGACCTCCGCCTCCGCCCGGGCGTTGCTGCTGCGCAGCTGCTCGGCCAGCTGCGCGAAGCGCAGCCCGTCCGGCTGGGACTCCACGTAGGCGGTGACGTCGTCCACGCGGTGCACGATCCAGCGCAGCCGGCCGTCCTCGTCGCACACGGGCACGCTGACCGGCGCCCAGAACCGCTTCTCGAAGCCGCCGCCGACGCGCGGGATGTCGTACTGGTGGATCGCCATCACGTCGGTCGTCTGCTCCCGCAGCACGCGCCGCAGCGAGGCCTCGAGCGACGCGACCCCCGGCGCGTCCGGGTCGTCGGGGTTGACGGGGAACGCTTCGAACACGTGCCGCCCGATCAGGCCGTGGCGGGTGCGCATCGTGGCGGCCAGGTACGCGTCGCTGGCGTCGACGATCGTCAGCTGCGGATCCAGCACCAGCAGCGCCGCGGGAGCGTGCTGGAACAGCAATCGGTAGCCAACCGTCGTAGTCGTCTCCACCGGCATCGCCCCCGTCGTGCCTCGTATCCGGACATTTTACGCTTATCATCCAAGCGGGGTGCGGAGATCCCGGCGCCGCGCGGCCCGTGGGACGATCGGTGCCATGGCCGAATGGATCTACTTCATTCACCCACCGCGGGCCGACTTCGCGGCGACCATGACCGACGAGGAGCGGGCCGCCTGGGGCCTGCACTTCGAGCGGTTGCAGCGGCTCCTGGCCGACGGGGTGCTGATCCTGGCGGGTCCGACGCTCGGCGAGACCAACACCGGCGTGGCGGTCTTCGAGGCGCCCGACGAGGCGGCGGCCCGGCGGATCATGGAAGAGGATCCCGCGATCGCCGGCGGGTTCGCGACCGGCGAGCTGCGGGAGTTCCGCGTCTCCCTGCTACGGGGACGCCCGTGACCCCGCGGCCGGGTCGGCGCCGACCGGCGGCATCTGCGATCATCGCTGGATGCGCCGGCCCCCGCACTCGCTGACGTCATCCGAGCGGCAGGTCCGGGCGGGGTTCCTCGCCGGTGAGGTGGTCGACCTGTCAGCGGCGGCGGCGTCGGTGCGAGCGGCTGCGCTCGCCGACCTGTTGAGCCGGCCGGTGGACCGCGCGGCGCACCCACGGGCGGCGCTCCGGCTGCGCGGCGCCACGGTCACGGGCCCGCTCGACGTCGCGCACGCCGTGGTGGCGGTGCCGGTCGAGTTCCAGGACTGCACGTTCGACTCGCCGGTCGACGTCTCCGGCGCTGACCTCGTCGACCTGCACCTGGTGCGCTGCCGGCTGCCCGCCCTGCAGGCCCGGCTCGCGACCGTGCGCGGCGACGTCAGCTGCGCCGCCTCGGAGGTCGGCGGCGCGCTCGACCTCCGCGACACCCGGGTCGGTGGCGACCTCGACCTGTCGGAGGCGCGGCTGCACAACCCGGGCGGCAACGCGCTCGCCGCCGCCCGCCTCACCGTCGGCGGCAGCCTCCGCGGCTACGGCCTGCACGCCGCCGGCGAGCTGTGGCTGGGCGGCGCCCAGATCGGCGGGAACCTCCTGCTCGACGGCGCCACGCTGACCAACCCCGACGGCCGGGCGATCGGCGCCGACCGGCTGTGCGTGGGCGGCAACCTGCGCGCCGGCGGCGGCTTCACCGCCGACGGCGACCTGCTGCTCATCCACTCCGAGATCGGCGGGCAGGTCCGGTTCGTCGACGCGACCGTCCGCAGCCCGGACCGCTGGGCGCTGCACCTCGGCGGCACCACCGCCGGCAGCCTGTGGATGTGCTTCCGCACCCCACCCGACGGCCGGGTCCGGCTGTCCGGACTCAAGGTGGACACGCTGTTCGACGACCCGCGGGTGTGGCCGGAGCGGCTGGACCTCGTCGGTTGCACGTACCGGCTGCTGATCCCGCGCACCTTCGACGACGGCGCCGACGACCCCGGCCGCCTGGCCACGGTCGACGTCCGGCAGCGGCTCGACTGGCTGCGCCGCAGCCCCGACGGTTACGCGCCGCAGCCCTACGAGCAGCTCGCCTCGGCGTACCGCGCCGCTGGCCAGGACACCGAGGCCCGCCGCGTCCTGCTGGAGCAGCACCGCCGCCGCCGCGCGACGCAGCACTGGCCCGGCCGGCTCGCCGGCTACCTGCTCGACGCCCTCGTCGGCTACGGCTACCGCACCTGGCTCGCCGCCCTGTGGCTGCTGGCCTGCTGGGTGCTCGGCACGCTCGCCTTCACCGTGTGGCCGCCGGACGCCCGTACCCCGGCGGACTCCCCGGACTGGAACCCCGCGCTCTACGCGCTGGACCTCCTGCTCCCCATCATCGACCTCGGCCACGACTCGGCCTGGCACGCCACCGGCTCCACCCAGTACGTCGCGGCCACCCTCATCATCATGGGCTGGGTCCTCACCACCGCCGTCGTCGCCAGCCTGTCCCGCCTCCTCAACCGCTGACACCACCCCGGATCAGAACGGCGGGTCGTCCGCGCCGGTGAATGCCGGATCGATCCACCAGTCGCGGTACGGTCCGTTGAGGGTCCAGGCGAGGGAGTCCTGCGTCCAGGGGTCGGCCTCGGTGCGCCGGCGGTCGCGGAGCAGGGAGTTCAGGCCGCCGAGCGCGTGCTCGCGCACCGCGGTGGCGGCGTGGGTGCGGACCAGCGGGTCGGGGTCGTCGAGCAGGTCGCGGACCGCGCCTTCGATGACGTCCCGCTCGCGGTCGTTCCTCGGAAGTTTTCGGGCCAGGATGTACGCGGCGCGGCGGCGGCGTTCGAGGTCCTCGCCGGCGAGGGCCGGCAGGACGTCAGCGAGGGTGAGCATCCCGAGCGCCGTGAGTGCCTCGATGTCGGGTGGGGTCTGCGACCTCGCGTGCCTGGCGATGGCGTCAGCGACGGCCTTCGCGGGGGTGCGGCGAGGGTCACGGTGTTGCCACCGCAGCAGCTGATACAGGTGCGCCCGGACGGTGGGGTCGCCGTCGGTGGACATCGCGTCGGCGACGGCCGTCCGGGCCTGTTCGCTGATCACCGGCGACAGCAGCAGCGACTCGCCGGCGCGGGTGCGGCGCTGCGGTGACGGATCTCCGGCAAGGGCCGCGATCAATGCGGGCTCGTCCAGTGGGAGCCGTTCGCCGAACCAGCCGACGTCGTAGCCGGCCATGACCTCGTCCAGCCACCGTTCGTACCAGGCCAGGAAGTCGGCGTCCTCGACCACGTACGGGCCGAGTCCATCGGTGTCGAGGTTGAACAGCCGCCCCCGCGCCGGCCCGGTCACGACCAGGCGCGTGTACAGGGTGCACCCGTGGAAGGCGATCGGCAGCGTGCCGCGCAGGAAGATCCGGTCCATCGCCGGCGGGTCCTCGTAGCGTTGCTCCCAGTCGTCGGGGTACCGCGGTCCCGGCAGGTACGGGCTGGGTTGTGCGAGGTGCCCCGGCCGGCACCGCGCATCACTGCACGCGCCCGCAAAGCTCAGCAATTCGCAGCCGGGGCCGGCCCCACCGCCGCCGAGCTCGGTGATGAACAGCCGGTACGCCGGGGGAAGCGTGACCTCGTGCCGCTCCTCGAACGCGGTCACCGCCGCCTCGGGGACCGGCGGTTCGAGCACGAACTTGTGTGATTCCACGCCGAACGCGGGTGGGAGCGACGGCAGGGCGCGGGCCGCTGTCAGCTTGGCGGAGATGCGGGCCAGGCGGGCGCGGTCGGTGTCGGGCACCCGGTGAGCGTAGGGCCTAGGCTGCAGGCGTGGTCGATGGATACCGGCTGGGTGTGGACTTCGGGACGTCGAACACCGCGGCGGTGCTGGCCGGGCCGGGCGGGCGGCGGAGCAGGCTGGTGTTCGGGCGGGACAACCTGTTGCCGTCGGCGGTGTGTGCGCAGGAGGACGGGAGCCTGCTGGTCGGGCGGGATGCGTTGCGGGCCGCCAGGATCAGGCCGGAGTGCTTCGAGCCGCACCCGAAGAAGCGCGTCGACGACGGCAGGGTGCTGCTCGGGGCGCACGAGGTGCGGGTGGAGGACCTCGTCGGGGCGGTGCTGGGGCGGGTGTTCCGGGCGGCGGGCGAGCTGACCGGGGGCGAACGCGTGCGGCGGGTGACGCTGACACATCCGGCCGGCTGGGGGCGGCTCCGGCAGGACGTGCTGCGGGTGGCCGCGGAGTGTGCCGGCGTGGCGGAGGTCGACCTCGTGGCGGAGCCGGTCGCGGCCGGGACGCACCTGGTGCGGCACGACGTGGGCGTCCGGCCCGGGGCCCGGGTGCTCGTCTACGACTTCGGCGGTGGCACGTTCGACGCGTCCGTCATCCGCTGCGACGAGCACCTGACGGTGCTGGCCTCGGCGGGGCTGTCGGACGCCGGCGGGCTCGACATCGATCAGGCGATCTTCGACCATCTCGCCGAGGTGTACGGCGACCGGCCCGGCTGGGCCCAGCTGCGGGCGCCGGGCGACGCCGCGTCCCGCCGGGCGAGCAACCTGTTCCGCGACGACCTGCGCGAGGCCAAGGAGGCGTTGACGGAGGCCGGCTCGACGTCGGTCCACGTGCCGATCCTGGACACCGACGCGGTGCTCGGGCGGGAGACCCTGGACCGGCTGGCCCGGCCGGTCGTGGAGCGGACCGTCCGCGCCGCGTTCGAGGCGGTGCGCGACGCGGGACTGCGGCCCAGCGAGCTCGACGCGGTCTATCTCGTCGGCGGGGCGAGCCGCCTGCCGCTGGTGTCGACGATGCTGCTCGAACGGTTCCGGATCCCGCCGGTGCGGCCGGACCAGCCGGAGTTCGCCGTCGCCGAGGGCAGCCTCACCGTGGCCCCGCGCCGGACGACCGCAGGCGGTGCACCAGCGCCCGACGAGCCGGCAGTCCCGCACGAAGACGACGGCGAGCGGCTCCACTACGCCGAGTACCAGTACCGGCACGGGAGGCTCGTCGAGGCGGAGCGGACCATCGCCGGCCTGGTCGGGACCGCGCCCAGCGACGCCGGCCGGCTGCTGTGGGGTGAGCTGCTGCTGCTCCGGTACGACCAGGAAGCCGCCGCCCGGCAGTTCCAGCTCGTCCGGGACGCGCACGGCGCCGGCGACCGGGTGGCGTTGCAGGCCCGCCACCACCTGGCTCGGTGCCGGGTGGAGGAGGTCGGACTGTCGCGGGCGGAGCGGGTACGGGTGCTCACGCGGGTCAACGCCCTGCACGACGAGCAGCGCCGGGCGGCCGGCCCGGACGACCCCGACACCCTGGCCACCCGCGCGCTCGCCACCGTCGTGGAGATCTCGCTCGGCGAGTCGCGGGCGCGGACAGAGCCGGCACTCCGCGCGGTGCTCGATGCGCAGCGCAGTCGCCTCGCCGCGGACGACCCGGCGACGTACCGGACGTGGCTCGCGCTGGTGCGGGCGCTCAGCGCCTGGAAGGACTGGGAGGCCGCGCGGACGGAGGCGGCCGCGCTCAACCGGCGGCTCCGCGAGCACGGCGACGGCCACCCGCTGCGGCTGACGGCCGCCGACGCGTACTGCCACCTGCGCACCCGGCAGGCGCGGGCCGTGCCCGCCGGCCCGGCCCGCGCCGACGAGGTCAAGGCCATCCACGCCGACGCGGTCCGCATCGCCCGGGCCGCGCTGGGCAAGCACCGCGACCTCAACGGCGACGCCCATCCCCGGACGGTCCTCGCCCGGTTCCGGTTCGGGGACTGCCTGATCGAGGCGGGCGACCGCGCCACCGGGATGGCCGAGCTCCGCGCCGCCCTGCGCACCGCCGACGAGGTCATGGGCCGCGACCGGCCCCGCACGTGGCAGCTGCGGCTGGAGCTGGCCGGCCGGCTCACCGACGGCGGCGACACCGACGAGGCCGAGCAGATCTACCGGGACGCCGCGGCGGCGCTCCCCCGGCGGCTCGGTGAGGACAGCCCGCTGGCGGCGAAGGCCCGCGACCGCCTCGCGAACGTCGCCGAGCGCAACGCCACCCTGTCGCACCGCATCAAGCGCCGGCTCCGCGGCCTGGCCGAATAGCCGGACGTCATTGGTTGACCAGGGCGCCGGCGAGGCGTTGCTGCTCCTCGGCGACGATCATCCGGGCCAGCTGGACCTCGGAGATGTCCACGGCGCCGGGCGAGGCCTGCGCGATCGTGCTGTGCCGCACGTACGCGTCGAAGAGCTGGGCCTTCGAGCCGAGGATCTCGATCATGCGCTCGTCGACGGAGTCCGCGATGAGCAGGCGGTGGACCTGGACGGTGCGGACCTGGCCCATGCGGTGGGCGCGGGCGATCGCCTGGGCCTCGATCGAGGGCTTCACCTGCGGCTCGCACAGGATCACGACGGAGGCGGCCTGGATGTTCACGCCGACGCCGGCCGCCTCGATCTGGCAGACCAGCACGGCGGGCTTCCGGGAGGCGGTGAACTCGTCCACGATGCGCTGCCGGTCGGCCACCGGCGTCGACCCCGTGATCGGCCCGCGGGCGTCGGCGCCGAGCGCCGCGTGCACCACGGCGAGGACGTCACGGAAATACGAGAAGACCACCACGTGCCGCTTGGCCGCCAGCGCCTCCTGGGTGAGCTCCAGCAGCCGGGTCAGCTTCGCCGAGTCACGCGGGCGGCGGGTCACGAACGCGGCCCGCCGCATCGCCATGAAGTTGCCCTCCTGGACCGCGGCGCGGTAGGCGGCGGCGTCCTCGGCGCCGAACTCCTCCCACTCGTCGACCTGCACGAGCTCCGGCAGCTCGGTGAGCACGTCGGGCTGGTTGCGCCGCAGGTACACCGGGGCCGCCGCCCGGCGGAACGCCTCGACGCTGATCGCCGCGTGCTCCGGCCCCATGTCCGCGGCGATCTCCGGCCGCAGGTGCTCGATCAGCGCCCGGAACTCGTCGATGCGGTTCTCCATCGGGGTGCCGGTGAGGAACAGCACCCGGTCGGACTCCGCCGCGACCCGGTTCACCGCCTGCGAACGCTTCGCGTCGGGGTTCTTCACGTAGTGCGCCTCGTCGACGACCAGCAGCGCCGGCCGGGGCGGCGGCAGCGGGACCGCGCCCAGCGACCCGAACGTGACGACCCCGACGCCGCCCTGCGCCCGCCACCGGGCCGCCGCCCGCGCCCGCCCGTTGCCGTGCAGCGTGACGACGGGAATCGTCGAGTGGCGGGCGATCTCGCGGGACCAGTTGATCAGTACACTCGCCGGGCAGACGACCAGGAAGTGGGTCGCGCCACGGGCGGCCAGGTGCGCCATCGCGGCGATCGCCTGCACCGTCTTGCCCAGCCCCATCTCGTCGCCGAGCACGACGCGCCGCTGCACCAGCGCGAACCGCGCACCGAACGACTGGTAGCCGCGCAGCCGCAGGCTGTCGCTGAGCCGGGACGTGTCCAGCTGCTGCGCGCCGACGCGTTCGACGATGTCGGCGGGCAGGAACCCTTCGCTGGCCGCGACGTCGCCGCCGAGCCCGACGACCTGGCTGAGCAGGCCGTAGTAGTCCGCCGAGTGCCGCTCGAAGTCCCGCCACACCCACCGGTCGCCGGGCGTGCGGACCTTGCGCACCTCCCGCGCCGCCTCCGGCAGGCCGGCCTGCTCCGCTTCCTGCAGCGTCGCCTGTACGGCCTGCGCCGCCTCTACCGCGGCGGCCCTGTGCGCGGCCCGCATGAACATCCGGCGCCACGGGCCCGCCGCGGCCGGCCCGGCCATCGGCCGCTGCGCCTCCAGCCGCTCCTGGCACCGTTGCGCGTCGGTCTCCTGCGCCCCGGCCGCCTGCCACACCCCGCGCCACACCGCGAGGGCCCGCACCAGCCGCGTCATGTCCGCGTTCTTCGGGTCGAACTCGATCCTGAACTGCAGCGAGTCCGTCGCCGCCCGCTTGAGCTGCTCCGCGGCGGTCATGGTCTTGCGGGCCGTCTCCGCCCCGATCCCCGGCACCTTCGTGAGCCGCTCGGGCCCGGACCGCAGCACGTCCGCCACCGAACAGATCCCGTGCGCCGGCAGCTCGTCGAGCCGCGCCCGGCCGTCCACGGTGTCCTTGACCGTCTCGATCGACATCTTGCCGATCGCGTCCCACACCTGTGGCTCGCGCGCCACCTCGTACGCCGCGACGACCTCCTGCCGCGCCGCCGCCACGGTCCCGGTGACCGTCTCGGCGTCGCCCTGCATCTCGCCCGCCCGCGCCAGCAGGGCACGCGCCTCCCGCGGCCTCATGCTCGCTGCGCCGGCATACATGTTCTTGAAGGTACCGATACAGCGCCGGTGCCGCTCGGCGGGTCACTCCGGGAACGGTGGGGTGCGGGTCACGCCGTACACCTGCCAGAAGAAGTCGTTCATGGCCGCGGCGACCGGAGCGTGCCGCGCGACGATCTCCGCGTGCGGTGCGGGGAGCCCGCCGGGTGCCGCTCCCGCCGCGCACCGGCGCAGGTAGGCGTGGCGCTCGGCGGGCCCGGTGATCCCGGCGACGTTGGCGACGATCCAGTTGAGCAGCTCCCGCACGGCGTATTTCGCGTCGTGTTCCCGGTGGTGTACGACGAACGCCCGCTCCTGCGCGGTCAGCTCGAACCGGGGCGACGTGGCCAGCCCGAGATCCGTCAGGTAGAGCCGGTCGCCGTCGGTCAGGATGTTGCCGAAGTGCGCGTCGAAGTGCAGCAGCCCGTTGGCGTTCATGAAGGCGACGGCGGTCTTCAGGCGGCGCTCCACCGTGCCGACGGCGTCCGGATGCTCGCGCAGCCACGCGTCCAGGCGCTGCGGGACGTACTCGAGGAACAGCACCACGCTCGCCGACGCCGCCGCGAGCGCCTCCAAGCGCCGCCGCACCGCCGTCGAACCGTCCCAGTACGCGACGGCCCGGTCGATGTCCTGGTGCTCCTCGGCCGGCGGCGGCGCGCCCGGCAGCACGCGCCAGTGGTAGAGCAGCGGGAACGCCTCGGTCCTGCCGTCCAGCACCCAGCTCGTCGTCATGGTGTTCGCCGCGAGCTCCCGCCACGCGCCGAAGCCGCCGCCGCCGTGCGCGACGACGCTGTAGTGGCAGGACGTCGGCAGGTCGAACAGGTTCGCCGTCGACCGCACGTGCCGCGGGAGCCGCTCCAGGTCGGTCAGCGCGAGCCGCTTCGCGAAGACCGGCGTGCCGGCGACGTCCACCAGGGCCGAGGCGCCGCCGACGCCGACGCCGAGCGCCTGGGCGTTGTCGACGAGCTTGGCGAGCCTGGCGTCGCTGAGCAGGGCCAGCTCCGTGGAGACCGCGCAGAACCTGCTCAGCCGGGACATGGCGGCAGCCTAGCCCGTGCGCGGCGCCGCCGGGGGCGGGTGGCGCTCCGTACGATGCGCGCATGGGCAACGACGGCACAGAGGGACGCTCCTACCGCAAGGCCGCGGTGCGGCGGGCGGAGATCCTGTCCCAGGCCATCGCGCTGTTCGCGGAGCGGGGCGTGGACGCGTCGTTGCGCGCGATCGGTGCGGCGATCGGGGTCTCGCACGCGGCGCTGCGGTACTACTTCTCGTCGCGCGACGAGCTGCTGGTCGAGGTGTACCGGGCGCACGAGCAGGTCGAGCACGGCGACGCGGCGCAGAACGGGCTGTCGGCGGTCCGGCTGATGGAGCGCAGCGCGGAGCGCAACCGCACGATCCCTGGCCTGGTCGAGCTCTACGCCACGCTGACCACGGACGCCCTGCAGGCGGGGCAGCACCCGCTCACCCACGAGTTCGTGCGGGACCGCTTCCGGCTGCTGCGCTCGCACCTCGCCGAGCGGGTCCGCGCCGGCCAGCGCGCCGGCGCGATCGCCGCGGACATCGATCCCGACGACGCGGCGGCGCTGGTCATCGCCGCCTCCGACGGGCTGCAGCTGCAGTGGCTCCTCGACCCCGAGGCGGTGGACGTACGGCGCGCGCTGGCCCTGCTCGAGCGGCTGCTCCCCTCGTCGCCGACGGACGGGCCCGGAGCCGCTTGACCCCAGATTCTTCCATTGGAAGAATCACGCCGAGCCGCTGCCCCGCAGCGCGGAGCGGAGGCACGCAGACATGGTCCTTCCCGAGCAGGTCGAGCCGGCGGATCCGGCGCTCGACAAGCCCACGGCGCACGCGTCGGCGCTGCGGCTGACCCTCGCGTCGCCGCTCTACCGGGGCGCCACGCTCGCGGTGTTCCTGTCCGCGCTCGGCTTCTCGGCCGCCGCCCCGCAGATCGCGACGTTCCTGGTCAACGACCTGCACGCCTCGCTCACCGCGGCGGGGCTGTTCTACCTGACGAACCTGGCCGCGCCCGTGGCCGGGTTCCTGGTCGGCCGGCGGTCCGACCGCACCGGGCGCCGTCTCGGGCTGTTCCGCATCTGCGCCGCCGCCGGGTTCGTGGGCTGGATCGGCATCGCGTACTCGACCGAGCTGTGGATGCCCTACGTCATCAGCGCCGTCGTCGGCGGGTTCGGCGGCGCCGCGACGTCGCAGCTCTTCGCCGCCGTCCACGACGAGCTCAAGGCGCACCCCGGCCCGAACAACGACGGGGTGGTCGCCGTCGTGCGGATGGCCCTGACCGGCGGCTGGGTCGTCGGCCCGGTGGCCGGGTCGTTCCTGGCGGCGCAGACGTCGCTGCGCACCATGCTGGTCGCCACGGCGGTCTGCACGCTCGCCCAGATCGTGCCGCTCGGCGCGCTCCGGACAGCACCGGCGGCACCGGCCGGACCCGGCGACGCGCCGGGGGTCGGCCACCGGGGCCCCGGCCTGCGGGCGATGCTGCCGCTGCTGGCGTTCACCGGCCTCTACGTCCTCGTGTACGCCGGCGAGCCCGTCAAGTACGCGTACCTCCCGCTGTACATGAACGACCAGCTGCACTTCCCGGCCGGCCTCAGCGGCGCGGTCATCGGCATCCAGCCGCTGGTCGAGATCGTGCTGATGCCCGTCGCCGTGGTCGTGGCCCGCCGGACCGGCATGATGGAGCTGATGGTCCTCGGCGCCGGGTTCGGCGTGGCCGCCAACGTCTGCTTCGCCGTCACCGGCAACGCCGCCGGTCTGTTCGCCGGGCAGATCCTCATGGGCGGCGTGTGGGGCGTCTTCGCCACGCTCGGCATCATCGTCGCCCAGCGGCTCCTGCCGACCGCTGTCGCCACCGCGTCCGCGATCTTCATGAGCTCCACCGCGCTCGCCTCCGCCCTCGGCGGTGCGGCCGGCGGCACCGGCGCCGCCGCCATCGGGCTCCCGCGGGTGTTCCTCATCCCGGCCGCCCTCGCCCTGCTGGCCGTCGCCGGCCTGGCCGTCATGGCCCGCTCCACCGACCGCCACCGGTGACGAGCCGGGCAGGTCAGTCTTGTGTCTACGTTAAGTGTGGCTTAGATCGAGCGCCGGCAGTGTGGTCCGGCGTTACGTTTGGGCCGGCCTGCCGGACATCGCCCGCCCCGCCGGGGTGGCCGGGCAGCCACCGCCGAGTTGTCGGTCGCGCGGGCACGATGCGTGCGGCCGGTGAGCCGGGGAACCAATCGGGGCTTCCCCATGGGGTGAATCCGCGCCCGCCACACCGGGGCGCGGTAGGGCGCGCCTTCTTCTCGCCCGAATCCGTCAGCTAACCCGGTAGGCGGTCAGCGAAGAAGGACTGTGCCGTGTTCAACGGACGTACGACGCTCCGCGCCTCGGTCGTCGCGCTGGCGGTGGCGGCAATGATCGCCCCGGCCTGCGCCGCGCAGGCGGACCCGACGCCGCAGGAGCTCCAGGCCCAGATCGACAAGGGCAACCAAGAGGTCGAGCACGTCGTCGAGCTGTACAACAAGGTCAACGGCGACCTGGAGACCACCCAGGCGGCGATCACGAAGCTCCGGGCCGACATGGCGCCGCTGCAGGAGACCATGGCGACGGCGCAGGACAACGCCTCGGCGCTCGCGGTCAACGCGTACAAGACCGGGGGCGACCTCGGCACTCTGTCACTGATGCTGGGGGCGACGTCGACCGACACGCTCACCGCCCGCGTCGGCACCCTCCAGCAGATCTCGCACAGCCAGCAGCGGGACCTGGCGGCGTACACGGCGGCGAAGGGCGCGCTCGACACCGAGCAGCGGCGCCTGGACGAGACCCTCGCCGCGCAGAGCCAGCAGAAGACGGAGCTGGAGACCCGCCGCAAGAAGATCGAGGGTGACATCGCCCGCCTCGACGCGCTGCAGGCCAAGGCCGAGGCGGCCGCCGCCGCGGCGAAGGTCAAGACCACCACCCCTCCCCCGGCGACGACCCCGGCCAAGCCGCCGGCCGTGTCCGGCAACGCCGGCAAGGCCGTCAACTACGCCTGGGCACAGCTCGGCAAGAAGTACGTGTGGGGCGCGGCCGGACCAAACACGTTCGACTGCTCGGGCCTGACCATGATGGCGTGGAAGGCGGCCGGCGTGACGCTGCCGCACAACGCCGCGCAGCAGTGGTCGAAGGTCCGCCACATCTCCCGCAGCCAGCTCGCCCCCGGCGACCTGGTGTTCTACAACGGCCTCGGGCACGTGGGCATCTACATCGGCAACAACCAGATCATCCACGCCCCGAACAGCCGCACGGTCGTCAAGGTCGCTCCCGTCGACATCGACACGCTGTACGGCTACGGCAGGGTCGCGTAGTCACGGACGGTAGTCTGCCGGGCATGCGCATGTTGCATCTCGGGCTGCGGGTCACGGATCTGGAGCGCTCGCTCGCGTTCTACACCGCGGTCGGCTACGCGAAGGTCGGCCACGTCCCGGAGACCAGGTTCGGCAGCCTGACGATGCTGCAGCTGCCCGGCGACCCGTTCGTCAGCCTCGAGCTGGTGCACGACCCCGCCCGGCCGGTCACCGACACCGGCGCCGTCAACCACCTCGTCATCCAGGTCGGCGACCTCGGCACCACGGTCGCCGACCTGGCCGGCAGGGGCATCGCGGCCGGGCCGCCGACCGACCACGGCGAGGGCATGGCCACGTCCTGGCTCACCGATCCCGACGGGTACCGCATCGAGCTCGTACAGTGGCCGCCCGGCCATCCGGAGGGCATGACCGCGGCCGACTTCGCCTGACCGCCGGCCTGTCATGCGCCCGGCCGCCCGGCTGCACGGCGTGGCGGGTGGTGCGCGGAAACGGTTCGACAGGCGCGGTGACCGGCTGCCACGATCGGACGGTGATCACCGACGTCGACGCCGCGACCCGCTCGTTGCACGGGACGGCGCTGGGCGACGCGTTCGGCGAGACCTGGTTCTTCCGGCCCGCCGACCAGATGCGGTGGCAGATCGAGGAGCGGCTGGTGCCGCAGGGCCCGTGGCCGTGGACCGACGACACCGCGATGACCGTCTCGCTGTACCAGACGCTGCGCGAGCACGGCCGGGTCGAGCAGGACGACCTGGCCCGCCGGCGCGTACGCCGCCGACCCGTACCGCAACTACGGCCCGTCCATGCACGGCGTGCTCCAGGCCATCGGCGACGGCGAACCCTGGCGGTCGGTCACGGCCGCCCAGTTCGACGGCCAGGGCTCGTGGGGCAACGGCGCCGCGATGCGCGTCACCCCGCTGGGCGCCTGGTTCGCCGACGACCTCGACCTGGTCGTGGAGCAGGCGACCCTGTCCGCGGCGGTCACCCACGCGCACCCCGAGGCGGCCGCCGGCGCGGTCGCCGTGGCCGTCGCGGCCGCGCTGGCGGCACGGCGGGTGCCGGCCGGGGAGCTGCTGCCGCGGGTCGCCGACCGCACACCCGACAGCGAGGTCGCCACGCGGCTCCGCCTGCTCTGCCGGCGGCCGTTCGACCGGGAGCCGGAGTGGATCGCCGGCGAGGTCGGCTGCGGCATGCTGATCTCCGCCCCCGACACCGTGCCCTACGCGATCTGGTGCGCCGCCCGGCACCTGGACGACCTCGCCGAGGCGCTGTGGGCGACGGTCAGCGCCGGCGGCGACATGGACACGACCTGCGCCATCGTCGGCGGCATCGTCGCCGCCCGCACCGGCCTCGACGGCGTGCCCGCCGAGTGGGTCGACGCCCGCGAACCGCTTCCAACCTGGTAGGACACGACCGAGGAGTCGACCGTGACCAGCAGGCCCGACCGCTGCCGGGTACAGCTCGCCGTCCTGCACGGCACCGACCCGGGACCGGCGGCCGTGCCCGCCTACGCCTGGCTGCTCGACGCGCTGCGGGCCGTCAGCCCAGCAGGTCGAGGGTCCGCCGGATGAGCAGCGCCGTCGCCTCCGGGTCGTAGGTCGGCAGGGAACTGTCGGCGAAGTAGTGCTGGTCGCCCGGGTACAGGAACAGCTCGCCGTCCTTCGCCTCGGCGACCAGGTCGCGGGCGGCGTCGATGTCACCCTCGCCGACGAAGATCGGGTCGGCGTCCATCCCGTGCACCTGGACCGGCACGCCGGCGGGCCAGGCGGCGCCGAACTCGGTGACCGGCACGCACGAGTAGCACAGCAGCGCGCCGCGGGCGCCGGGGCGGGTCTGCGCCAGCATCTGCGCGGGCAGCACGCCGAGGGAGAAGCCGGCGTAGACGAGCTCGGCCGGCAGGTCCGCGACCGCCCGCGCGCCGCGGTCCAGGATCTCGCCGGGGAAGCCGAGCTCGGTGGCGTATGCCATGCCCGCCTCGATGCTGTCGAAGGTGCGCCCGTCGAACAGGTCGGGGGTGTGCACCGTGTGCCCGGCCCGGCGCAGCGCGTCGGCGAACGCGACGACGCCCGCCGTCAGCCCCTGTGCGTGGTGGAACAGGACAACCTCAGCCATACCCCCACCATATATGCGTTGCCACCCAGCCCCCGGGTGGACGGGCAACGAATGCGTCGACGTCGAATGGTGTACTGGTCGTACCGACATCATGATCGATCGGCGTGAGGTGAGGAGCGGGGCATGCGGTGGTTCCGGCGCAAGGCGGCCGGCAGGGCTGTCCTGGTCGACCCGGCACGGCAGGAGGCGCTGCTGGCCGACGTCCGGCAGCGGTACGGCCCGCACGTGGCCGGCGGGTGGCAGCAGCAGGCGGCCTCGCTGGCGCAGGTGTTCGCCGGCGACGACGGGCTGTCCGCGGCGACCCGGATCGTGCACGACACGGCCGAGCACGCCCACGCCGACGTGCAGGCACAGGTCCGCGGGCACCGCGTGGACCGGCGCGACTACCGGGCGCTGTACCGGCAGATGGGGCCGCACCTGCGGTACCGCCTGACGGAGCTGCCGACGGGGCTGTTCCCGTACGTGCACCTGGCGGCGGCGCTGACGGCCGTCGAGGCCGACGCCAAGCGGGCGATGGTGCTGACCGACCCCAACCTGCTGCTGGTGCACACGCTGGAGCTGCTCGACCTCACCGTGTCCGGCTGGGAGTACGGCCGGGTCCCGGTCAACGCCGACGCCGCCCGGCTCGTGTCGCTGCTCATCGCCGCCGCGACCCGGATGCGCCTGACCGAGGATGACCCGCCGGCGCTGCCACCGGGCATCCGCGAGGTGATGCGCAGCAACCGGAGCACGGACGTGTACGACCACGCCGGCACGCTGGTCGGCACCATCAACGTGGGCGCGGAGACCCGCCGGTCGTTCCTGATCTGACGGCGGTTTGACCTTGCCCCTGGGCCCCGCGAGACGTACTGGACCGACTTCCCCTCCGCCGCGCCCGGCGACGAGGTCTTCGACGTCGCGTTCCCGGTGGCCTGATCCCCGTCACGCGTCTGCGGTGCCGCCCGGGCCCGGTGGGCCCGCCGGCCGCGGGTCGTACTCCTCGTCGGTGACCTTCTCCAGCCACTCGACGGCCCGGCCGTCCCGGACGCCGGTGAGGGCGAGGTGAGTCATCGGCGACGCCGGGCCGGCACCGTGCCAGTGCCTGACGCCGGGCGGGCACCAGACGACATCGCCGGGGCGCAGCTCCTCGACGGGCCCGCCCTCCTGCTGCGTGCGGCCGGCCCCTTCCGTGACGATCAGCCGCTGGCCGGCCGGGTGGGTGTGCCAGGCCGAGCGGGCACCGGGCTGGAACGTGACGTACGCGCCGCTGTACGGCGCCGTCTCCTCGGGCGCGAACAGCGGCTGGACGCGGACCTCGCCGGTGAAGTTCTCCGCCGGGCCGGGCGTGGACGGCTGCGAGCCGTAGCGGGTGATCATCGGCGGCGGGCCTCCGGCCGCAGGAACGGGCTGACCCAGCCGTTGCCGGCGGGGTCGCCGCATGAGACGCCCGTCCGGCCGAGCGGTCGATGCTGCACGGTGGACTCCTTCCCGCGATGCCGGCAGACCGTTCACCGGCTACCCCGGCGCGTCCGATCCAATCGCGTGCGGTGCGGACGTCCGCGGCTCGGTATCGTGGGCGCCTTGAGCCTTCTCGACGCCATTCCGGACGGACTCGACGCGCCGGCGCGGAGGCGGGCGATCGCCCGGTTCGCGCTCGGGATGAGCCAGCAGGAGTACCAGGAGCTGCACGCCCGCCTCGACGGCGGGGACATCGACGAGCGGCACGACGGGCTGTTCGTCGCGGTCGTGCGGCGGGACGTCGCCGCGGTGGAGCGGGCGCTCGGGGACGGTGAGCTGCGGGGGCGGGCGCTGTCCGCGGCGATCCGCCTGCCGGTGTCCGACGCGGCGCTGCGACGGCTGGCGTTGACCACGCCGTTTGCGACCAGGCGGCAGGTGTACAGGGTGCTGCGCCGCTCCGCACGGCGCGGGCTCGCCGGGTCGCTGCTGCCGGAGGTGCCCGAACGCGACCGGCCGCTGCTGCTGGCGGCCTGCGCCGCCGGGGTCGTCGAGCGGTGGCTGCCGGCGCTGCCGGTGACGATCGACGACCTGCGCCGGCTCGCCAGGGCGGCACCGGTCGCGGTCGCGCGGCGGCTCGCCGAGGACGGCCACACGGACGGCAGGCGGCGCTGGTCGCCGGGGCGGGCCGGCGTCGAGGCGGCGGTGCGGCGGGACCCGGCGGCGGCCGCGATCGTCGCGGAGGGGCAGCGCTGGCAGGATCGCGGGACCCCGGACGCCGTGGCCGCCGCGCTGCGGGCGGGCCAGTTCTGGTCGGTCGAGCCGCGGCCGCACGGGACGGGCCGGCTGCCCCGCCGCGCCCGCCGGACCGTCCGCGCGCTGCCGGCGACCGACCTGGCGGGGCTCGCCCGCCTCACCGACGGCGACGGCCGCGCCGCGCTGCTCGACGCGCTCCCTCCCGCCCTCCGGCGGGCCGCCCTCGAAGCGTGGCCTCTCGACAACCAGGCGTTCACGCCGGAGCTGTGCGTGCTGCCGTTCGCCGACCGGGTGGCCGTGGCGCGGGACCGCCTGGCGCGGCGACCCGAGGATCCCGAGATGCTCGCGCTGCTGCCGTACGCCGAGGTGCGCGACACGCTGCTCGCCCTGACCCGCAGCCACCGCGCCGAGCAGCGGGAGGCGGGCTGGCCGGCCCTGCTGCGCAGCGCGATACTCGACCCGGACCGGACCGCGTTCGCCGACGCGATCGGCCGGGCCGGCCGCGCCTGGGCCGACCAGCACGACGTGCAGCAGAAGGTGCTGGACCGGCTCGCCGCGGCGCCCGCCCGCAGCGTGGACGCGGTGCCGGTGCCGCTCGTCGCCGCCGTCGTGCACGCCACGCTCACCCGGCCCGACGGCGCGCCCCGCTCCCGGCAGCACCTCGACGACTGGCTCGGCCGGACGCTGGCGGTGGCGCTCGCCGCGGCGAACCGCCCGGACGCCGGCGCCGCGGCCGTCGACCGGGCCGCCGAGGTGTTCCTGCAGTACGCCCGCACCGTGCGCGGCCTCGGCCGGTGGTACGACGCGCCGCGCCTGCGCCCGCCCGTCCGCGCCGCTGTGTCGTACATCGCCGGCCGCCGCGACCTCGACGACCGGGCGCTGCTCGGGGTCGCCGCGCAGCTCGGCCCAGACCTCGACGCGCTGCCGGGCCTGCGCGACCGGCTCCACGGCATCGTCCTTCGTGGTGCGGATGCGGAGTCGGTACGGGAGGCGGCGCGCCTCTGGGTAGGCGGCGGCGCCCCCACGGACCGGGCCGAACGGGTGCGGACGCTGCTGCGGCACGACCCGGCGCTCGCCCGCGAGCCGGAGATCGCCCGGCTGCTCACCACCCGCCACACGGACCTGCTCGACCTGCCGGAGGTGCGCTCGCTGCGCCCGCTCGTCCCGGCGACCCCGGCGGCGCTGCGGGCCTGGCGTCCGGCGCAGCGGCGCTGGTACCGGCAGGCCGCCGCCGAGCAGGCCACCGACCCCGCCGCCGAGCCGGCCGACCGGATCGCGGCGATCCGCGTGCTCGACGACCCGGACCTGCTCGCCGGGCTGGCCGGGTCGGACGAGGGCCGGATCGCGGTGGCCGCGCTGAGGGCGATGGCGCACCTGCCGCACGGCTTCGCCCGCCTCGCCGACCGCGTCGACGACCCGGTCGGCTACCGTGCCCGCGCCGCCGCCCGGGCGCTGCGCGCCGCCCTCGACACGGTCACCGAGACGGCCGCCGTGGAGCTGCTCGCCGGCACGCTGCGCAGCGCGAAGGTGGCATCGGCGAAGGAGTCCGCGCGGGCGCTCGGCGCGCTGCGCACCCCGGCCGCCGCCGGCGCGCTCCTCGACGCCTGGCACCGCCCGGACCTGCACCGCGACGTCCGCGCCGCCATCGCCACGGTCCTGGTCACGTCCGCCGCCGCCGATGCGGGGCGCGCGGTCGCGGACGTCCTCACCGCCGCGGTGCGGCCGGGTGCGGAGCCCGGCGCCGTCCGTGAGGCGATCCTCGCGACGCCGGTCGAACGGATCCCGGTCGACCGCCGCCGGGCCGTCGCCCGCCTGCTGGCCGCCGCCCTCGACACACCCGACCCGGCGATCCTCGCCGCGTACGGACGCTGGTCCCGGTACGCGCCCGAAGGCCTGGACACGGTGGCCCGGCTCGTCGGCGTCGACCAGCCCGGCGAGGTGTTCGAGGCCGCCCGCGCGACCCTGGGCGCCGCGCTCGGCACCCCCGCCGGCGACCTCGCCTGGTCCGCGGCCGTGGACCTGCTCGCCGCCCAGGCGGCCCGGGAGCGGCTGCGCGCCATGACCGTCGCCGTCCGGCGCGACGCCTGGTCCGTCCTCCCTGCCGCCTTCCGCGCCGCCGCCCACACCCTCGAACGCGCCCTCGTGCCGCTAGACCTGCCGGGCGTACGAGCGACGCTGCTGGCGCGGCTGGCCTTCGCCGGCCTCCTCGACCAGCCCGCCGGCGACCCGGACCTCGCGCTGTGGGACCGCCTGCTGGCCGCCACCGCCGACCGTCCACATCGGATCGACCTCGACACCTGGCGGGCCCTGCACGACCACGCGGACCCGACCCGCATCCCCGCCGTCCTCACCCACCTGGAGCGGCACACCGGCCTCACCACGACCCTGCTGTGGCTGCGCCTCGCCACCATCCAGGGCACGTGGACCGAGCCCCAGCTGCACCGCCTCGACACGCTGCGCCACCACCCCGACCCCGACATCCGCGAGGCCGCCCACGACGTCCGACCGGCGCACCGTGACTGACCAGCAGGCGGCGACAGACCGCGCCGTGCCTCCCAGTGGTACACATGAGACACACCGCACCGACGGCCCGTCACGCCCGCGAGGTCGACAATGATTGAAGTTCGGCGCACCGATCGATGCTCCGGCGCGGTGGATGACCGTGCATGACCACGGGGACCGGCTGTCCGTGTCGGCGCCGGACGCGCGAGGGTTGCAGATCGGTGACCGCAACAGCCAGACGAACGTGCACCTGGACGCTTCGCTGCTGCCACCACCTCAACGGATCACCAGTGACGGACCGGTCCACAATCTGCCACCGGCATCCGGGGTGTTCGTCGGCCGCGACCTCACTCGGCTCGCGATGCTGCTGTCCGACTCCGGCAGCGGGGTCGCGGGGCGGGCCGCCATCCACGGCCTCGGCGGGGTCGGCAAGACAGAGCTGGCGCTGCAGTACGCGCTGAGCTACTCCAGCCGGTATCGGCTGGTGTGGTGGGTGACCGCGGACACCGCCGAGAACGTCGATCTCGGACTCGCGGCACTGACCGGCCGGCTGCATCCAGTCGCGACGCTCGCCGACGCGCAGGCGTGGGCGGTGGGCTGGCTGCAGTCGCACACGGACTGGCTCCTGGTCCTGGACAACGTCGAGGCCGTCGAGGACGTCACCGGACTGTTAGGGCAGGTAACGGGCCGGGGGCACGTCCTGGTGACAACCCGTCGCGATCTGGGCCAGGCCTGGTGGGTGCGGCTGCGACTGGCACCGCTGCCCCTTGGCCCGCTGCAACGGGCCGCCGGCGTCGAGCTCCTGATGCGGCTGACCGGCTCACAGGACATGGCGGCGGCGGACCGGCTGGCAGCGGATCTCGGCGATCTTCCGCTCGCGCTGGAACAGGCCGGCGGCTACATCAGTCAGCACCACGGGCTGGCCTTCGACGACTACCGGGAGCGGCTCGCAACGCAGTTCGCCCGGATGGCGAACGCATTCGGACCGGTCGGGACGGCGCAACGCACCGTCGCGTCGGTCTGGCAGGTCACCATGCGCGCCGTCCGGGCCAGCTCAGAGCCGGCGCACCGGGTGATGCAGGTGCTGGCCTGGCTGGCACCGGAGGCGCTGCCGCAAGCCGTGCTGCTGCCAGTGATCGACGACCCCGTCGACCTCGACGACGTGCTCGCCCTGCTGAGCTCGTACAACATGATCGTCCGCAGCGACGGCAGCGTCGGCATGCACCGGCTGGTCCAGGCCGTGATCCGTGTCGACGCCACAACGGACCAGCTGGACGCGGCCGTCCGGCTCCTTGATGCGTCGCTGCCGGGCGATCCGGTCGCGGACGTCGCAAACCGGCCCCGCTGGAACGAGCTGCTACCCCACATCGATGCCGTGCTGGCCCGGCTTCCCGCCGGTCACGCCGACACCACGGCTCTGGACGTCGGCGAGCGCGCCGCCACCTACCGCCTGCATCAGGGGCACATCGCGAAGGCGGTCGCTGCGTTCGAACAGATACTCGCCGATCGGCAGCGCGTGCTCGGCGAGAACCATCCAGACACCCTGACCACCCGGGGCAACCTGGCTGACGCCTACCACGACGCGGGCCGGATCGACGAGGCCATCGCCGTGCTCCAGCAACTGCTCACCGATCAGCAGCGGCTGGTCGGCGATGACGACCCGAACACCCTGAGCACCCGAGGCAATCTGGCTGTGTGTCACCATGCAGCAGGCCGGGTGGACCAGGCCGTTGCGGCATTCGAGGAGCTCCTCACAGATCGGCGTCGCGTGCTCGGTGAGTACCATCCCGACACCCTGACCACCCGCAACAACCTGGCAGATGCCTATCTTGACGGGGGTCGGACCGACGAGGCCGTCTCGGCACTCGAACAGCTCCTCACCGACCAGCGCCGAGTGCACGGCGACAACCACCCGCACACTCTGGTTGCCCGCAACAACCTGGCGTCCTCCATGCGGATCGCGGGCCGCCTCGACGAGGCGATCACCGCATTCGAACAACTCCTCACCGATCAGCGGCGGGTGCTCGGCGACGACCACCCGCACACTCTGACCACCCGCAACAACCTGGCGTCCTCCAACCGGGTCGCGGGCCGCCTCGACGAGGCGATCACCGCATTCGAACAACTCCTCACCGACCAGCGGCGGGTGCTCGGCGACGACCACCCCGACACGCTCCACACCCGCGGCAACCTTGGCGTCGCCCTTCGGGCAGCGGGCCGCGTCGACGAAGCCGTCGTGATGTTCGAGCAATTGCTCGCGGATCATCAGCGCGTCCTCAGCGACGATCATCCCGACACGCTGAACACCCGCGGAAACCTGGCCGGCGCCCGTTTTGCGCTGGGCCGTGTCGACGAGGCCGTCGCCGAGTTCGAGCGCCTGCTCGTCGACTCAGAACGAGTGCTCGGCAACGAGCATCCCCGCACGGCCGCGATCCGCCATCGCATCGAAACCGCGCGGGGTCTGCCCGGCGGGCGGCATGGTCGATCATGAGTTGGTGACCAACGACGACGCGGTGTCCTTCTCGCTGGCCGTGCCGCCGCTGTTCGCCGCGCTCGCGCCGGCGCGCAACGTGCTCGTCGCCGGGGCGGGTGGTGGGTTCGACGTGTACGCCGGGCTGCCGCTCGCCCTCGCGCTCTGGGAGGGTGGGACGCGGGTGCACCTGGCCAGCCTGTCGTTCTCGCAGCTGGAGCTGCCTGTACCTCGACCGCGTCGAGCACACGATCGGCCGCCGCCAGGTGATCACCCGCATCCAGGCCTTCCGCGACGAGGTCGCCACCGCCCGCGTCCCCCGCGCCTTCCCCCACTGACCCCACGGGGTTGAGCGACCGGCCCGGACGGGGCATCGCGGTGGGGCGGTTTGTGCGAGACTGGCGCGGCTTTCGAGGATCTCGCTCGCACGGAGACATGATGACGCTGCAATACCGCCGCCCCAAGTTCTGGCTGCTCGCGATCTACTTCCTCGCCGGGTGCGCGGTCATCTGGCTGTCGCAGACCGGCGTCGAGCTGACCGTGCTCGTGTTCGTCAACCTGGGCTCGACGGCGCTGCTGATCGTGGGTGGGATCGTGATCCTGTTCACGCTGTGGCAGCTGCGGGAGGCGTTCCGGCCGGACCCGGTGGTCATCGGCGAGGCGGGGCTCCAGCTGAAGGTGGCCGGCATCAACCGGCTCGTGCCGTGGGGCGCGATCGACGCCGTGTTCCTCGAGCCGTACGTCAACCCCGGCAGCGACACCCGCACGCACCGCCTCGTGCTGACCCCGGCGCCCGGCGTCGACCTGGGCGCGAAGACGGACTACGGCAACCAGGCCGACGGTCGCCCGTCGATCGTCCTGCTGGCGGTCGACGAGACCCTGCACACCGCCGCCGAGGTGGCCCAGGCGCTCGCGGCGTACGCGGGCCCACGGTTCCTGCCGTCGCCGCTCAGCATGGAGAAGTGACCCCGGCCCGCTGCTGTTCAAGGCCAAGGAGCCACGCCCGAAGGACCAGGCGGACTTCGACGCGGTGCTGCCCCTGCTGGGCGCGTCGCAGCGGCGGACGCTGGCCGGCCTGCTCGCGGCGCACCCGTGGCGCGCGGCGTTACCGTAGCCGGCAGTACTCGACGTGCAGCTCCGCGGGCGGGTTCCGGCGGTCGTGGTAACGCCCGATCCTGCCCAGGTTGATCTCGGCGCAGCAGTGCGTGCCCGGGTTCACCGCGAGGTGCGCCGGGCAGTCCTCGGCGAGCTGCCGCAGCTGCTCGGCCTGCAGGTCGAACGCCTCCCGGCTGCCGGTGAGCACGAGGGTGTCGGCGGCGATCTGCCAGCGGAGGTGGTCGCGGTAGCCGTCGTTCCACACCCGGCGGTGGTCGGCGACCGGCCGGTCCGGCCACGCCCCCGCCGGCAGCGTGACGGTGTACGGCGCGCCGGCGCCCAACCGGCCGCGGATCTGCTTCCACCGTGACGCCGGCACGGCCAGCCGGTGGTGCAGCAGCACCAGGTCGAGCGGGCGGCCCCACCAGGAGCACCGGTCCGGCCTGCGGGCCGCGCGGACCGGCAGGAACACGATGCTGTGCGGGGACCGGGCCGCCAGTCCCCACGCCGTCGCGAGCGTGGCGGCGGTGTGCTTGTCCAGGCAGAACTGCGCGCCGAGACGGCCTTCGTAGAGCCCGCCGAAGCCGACCGCCCGGGCCGGACGGATCACCCGGTACTGGCGGTCGCCGAGCCGGACGGTGCTGATGCGCACCGCCCACGAGCGCTCCGCCAACGGGACGACCATCGCACGAGCATCGCGGCACGGCCCGCCCGCGGCAACCGACTTCCGCGGCTACGGGTCGAGGGCCGGCGTGTTCGCCTTGTCGAACACCACGGACCACGGGCCGGGCGAGCCGAGGATGCGGCCGGGGCCGTCGGCGCGGGGCCGCAGCACGGCGCCGGCCAGCTCGCCGAACCGGGCGGCGGCCGGGTGCGGGGCGCGGCGCGGCCACACCGCCGACGTCTCCTGCCACAGCGGGTCACCGGCGAGCGGGCGCCACGCGACGCGGGGTTCGCGGCGCACGGTGTCCTCGCGCTCCAGGCCCACCCCGAGGCCGGCGAGGACGAGCCCGCACAGGAACTCGGGGTTGCGGGCGTGCCGCACCCGCGCCGGCACGAAGCCGAGGTCACGGCATTGGCCGAGGAGGGTGTCGTACCAGGTGGGCGCCGTCACCCGGGGAAACACGACGAGACCCTGCCCGGCGAGCTGACCGGCGGTGACCTCGGTGAGCCGGGCCAGCGGCGAGACCCGCGGCAGCACCACGCCGAGACGGACCCGGGTGACCGGGCCGCGGCGCAGGTCGGCGGCGTCGACCGGGTGGTGGACGAGGCCGACGTCGAGCCGGGCGGCGGCGAGCAGGTCGAGCTGCTCGGCGGTGGTGAGCTCCTGCAGGTCGACGTCGACGCCGGGCGCCTGCTCGCCGAGGCGGCGCAGCAGCTCGCCGAGCGCTGCGGCCGGCGTCTCCGGGGGCACGCCGGCGCGCAGCGTGCCGAGGTCACCGTCGCGGATGCTGTGCATGAGCGCCCGCAGCCGCCGTTCGGCCGCCAGGAACTGGACCGCCTCGTCGCGCAGGGCGCGGCCGGCGTCGGTGAGCTCGGTGCCGCGCGGCAGCCGGTCGAAGAGCGTGACGCCCAGCTCGCGCTCCAGCCGGCGCATCGCCTGGCTGAGCGGCGGCTGGGCGATGCCGAGCACCTCGGCGGCCCGGCTGAAGTGCAGCTCCTCGGCGACGACGAGGAAGTACCGCAGATGCCTGGACAGGTCGGCCATAGGCTGACCCTATGTTGATCGAGGAGACGTTCGCCGCCGCCGGGGTGCGGGGCCGGCTGCACGCGCGGGACATCGACTCGGGCCGCACGGTCGGGGTCGGCGCCGGCGAGCAGGTCGTGCTGTCGTCGATCGTCAAGGTGCTGCTGGTCCTCGAGTTCGCCCGGCAGGTCGCGTCGGGGGCGCTCGACCCGGCCGAGCGCGTCGTCGTCGGTGCCGGCGACCGCTTCGGCGGCTGGGGTACCGCCGGGTGCGCCGACGACGTCGAGCTGTCGCTGCGGGACCTCGCGTACTTCGCCATCTCCATCAGCGACAACACCGCCGCCGACGTGCTGCTGCACCGGCTCGGCGGCCCGGACCTGCTGGCGCTGCTCGCCGCGGAGCTCGGCCTGGACCGCACGCGAGTCGTCGGCGGCCCGCGGCAGATGCTGGAGTCGATGTTCGCCGACATCGGGGCCCGCGACGACGCGGAGTTCGCGCGGCTGTTCCCGACGCTGCCGCCGGAGCGGGTGGCGGCGCTGCGCGTGTTCGACCCGCGGCGCACGACGTCGAGCACGCCGGAGGAGCTGACCCGGCTGCTCGGCATGCTCTGGCGTGACGAGGCGGGACCGCCGGCGGCGTGTGCCGCGGTCCGGGAGCTGATGGACCGTCAGATGTCGTGGACGAGGCTCCGGTCGGGGTTTCCGGCGCCGGTACGGGTGGCCGGCAAGACCGGCACGCTGCCGGGGCTCGCGATGGAGATCGGTGTCGTGGAGTACCCGGACGGCGGGCGTTACGCGGTGGCCGTGTTCGTCGACGGGGGCGGCCGCACGCCCCGCATCGACGTGGACTCCGCACTCGGCCGCGCCGCGGCCGTAGCCGTCGGCATGCTGCGTGACCAGCGCTGATATCCAGTCGCGTATGGGCGGTGCGGTGGGCTGGTCTTGGACAGCCCGGCCGCGCCGGTGCTTGGGTGGGCGTCATGTCCGAAACACGTGATCTGAACCGCCGCGCCCTCATCCGTACCGCCGTCGCCACCGGGGTCGCCGCCACCGGGGTCGCCGCGGCGCGGCCCGCGGTCGCCGCCCCCGCGGGCCGGACCGGCACCGCGACGCTGCGGTGGTTCGGCACCTCCGGCTGGCGCATCGACGTCAACGGGCGCACGGTGCTCGTCGACCCTTACCTCACCCGCTTCCCGACCGGCCTGTTCACCGGCGCGTTCGACCCGGCGACGCCGCTGCGGGTCGACGCCGACGCGATCGGCTCGCGGGTCGGCGCGGCGGAGACGGTGCTCGTCACGCACACCCACTGGGACCACTTCAACGACGTGCCGCACATCGCGAAGACCGTCCCGGGGGCGCGGATCCTCGGCACCCTCACCGCCTACCACCTCGCGCTCGCCTCGGGCGTGCCGGGCGGCCAGGCCGTCCCGGTCAAGGGCGGCGAGCACCTCGACTTCGGCGACTACACCGTCGAGGTGGTCGCGTCGCTGCACAGCCGCAACGCCGCCTACTCCCTCGCGTTCCCCGGCGTGCGGCTCACCCCTCCCGCGGCGCCGCGGACGATCGGCGACCTGCCCGAGGGCGACACCCTCGCGTACCAGGTGACGGTCGCCGGCGGCCCGAAGCTGTTCTTCATGGGCGGCAGCGACTTCGTCGAACGCAACCTGACCGGCCTCGCTCCTGACGTGGCGATGGTCGCGCTGCCATCGGCCGGCGTCGTGTACGACTACACCCGCCGGCTGCTGGCGGCGCTGGACCACCCGCGGGTCGTCGTGCCCGTGCACTGGGACAACTTCGAGACCCCGCTGCGCAACCCGCCGGCGGTCGCGGCCGGCGACGCGGCCAAGCTCGACGCGTTCGTCGCCGCGATCCGCGAGGCCTCACCGCGCACCCGGGTCCTCCTGCCGTCGTACGACACCCCGTACACCTTCTGACGTTCACGGGGGAACGCGCGGACCGGCGTGCCCGGGCGGTCCATGGGCTGGGCGGGCCTCAGCACTCGAACACCGACCAGCAGATGTCGTTGCGCAGTCGCTGGTCGTCGAGGACGAGCTCGCGGATGGCGTCCGGCAGCTGGTCCCGCTGCCACTGGCACTCCTGCCGCGCCGCCGCGCCGCCGGTGCCATCGGGTGCGGCCGCCCGCGCGGCCTTGATGGCGTAGGCGGCCGCGCCCAGCTCGTGCGCGGCGACGTGGGCGACGACCGCGGCCTGCCCGGCGGCGTACGCGGCGTGCCGCGCGGCACCGCGCAGGTCCCGGGCCGCCCCCATCGCGTGCCCGCCCGCCGCCCGGGCCTCCATCATCTTCACCTCGCCCCGCACCCACGCCCGGGCGGCCTCGATCGCCCGGCGTGGCCGGAGGTCCCCCGGCCGGGCCGCCTCGAAGTGGCCGAGCACGTGCTCCGCGCACACGGCGGCCCACAGCGCGAGCAGGTGGTGGTCGTCGTCGGTGAGCGTCCCGCCGCGCCGGATCGTGATGAAGCGGGGATCCCGGATCTTCGGCAGGATCATGCTGCGTTCCCACGGTTCATGCCTGTCAACCGTACCGTTGAACCGCCGGTTGAGACTTCAGCTCACCCGCGCCGCGGCACGTCGGGTCGCGGCGGCGTGGAGTACCTGATCAGGGCATCGATGCCCCAGCCGCCCAGGAACGACAGCCAGGCGAGGGGCACGCCGAGGAGGCCGTCGTACCAGAACAGCCAGCCGCCCGCGCCCGCCCCGGTCACGAACGCCTCGCGGTATCCGGGGATCGGCAGCAGCACGTCGATCAGCACGTACGCGACGCCGACCAGGACCGACATGACGGGTGTACGCACCAGCCACGCGTACAGCCAGGCCGGCCCGGCGGACGCAGCGACCATCCCCACGAAGAACCAGGGCGCGTCGCCGCGCAGGATCGTCATCCCGGCGGTCGGCAGCGCGATCCCGATGGTGGCGGCGAGCGCGACCCCACACCTCACCCACGCCCACCGGCTCATCGCAGCACGATAGCCGTATCGTGCTGCGGATGCGCCCCAGACTGATCGCCGAGTCCTGCGTCGGGGCGGCATCCGGCCAGGTCAGGCCCGTGGCCGGCGGCGGCTGGCTGGTCACCGACCCGGACGACGACGCCACGCGCCTCCTCTGCCGGCGGCTGCACGCCAGGGCGACCGTCGACGGCGGCTGCGGCGTGGTGTCCAGCGACGGCACCCACCTCGGCACCGTCACCGATGGCGTCGTCACGGTTGAGGACCTGCACGGCCGGCAGGTGTGGCGGAAGGCCCTCGATGGCGTCACCGAGTGTCACCTGGACGGGCGCGGCGTCCTGTGGACCCTGGCCGGCGATCGGCTCGGCGCGCGGGAGACCGCCACCGGCCGCCTGATCGGCGAGGCCCTCCTCGGTGTCCACCCCGGCTGGTCCACCTGGATCGACGACCCACGCGGCGACTGGACCGGTCTCGCCGGCGACCGCAGCTGGCTGGCCCGCCCCACGACCGCCGGCATCGCGGTCCGGCCGGTGCCCGACGTGACGCTCACCGACCTGCACCGCACGGAACCCCGGTATCTGGCCAGCACCCGCGACGGGACCCGCCTCACGGTCCGGGACGTCGCCACGAACGCCGTCGCGGCCGACAAGCCCACGGACCCGGGCGCGTGCCTGCTCGCGTCCACCGCGGTCAGCGAGTCGCTGGTGCTGGCCGCGTACAACCTGGACGACCACGAGACGGAACTGGAGCAGCACCTGCTGCTGTCGACGGCCACGCTGCGCGTGCGCTCCGTCATCGAGTATCCGGCACCGCAGCGCGACGTCCGCCGGTCAGCGGAGCACGGCACGTGGCTGACAAGGGACGCCGAAGGGCTCCGCCTGTGGTGGCTCGACGGTCTGCTCGACGACGACCCGCTCCCGGGGCAGCAGGCGCTGTTCTGAAGCAAGGCGGACACCGCTGCGAGGCTTTGTCCACTACTGTTGTCGATGCGCGGCATTCGACAAGCGGGGGGCATGGACGAGCGGGGCGACGAGACCGGGTTCGGCGAGGCGGGGACCGACGAGGAGCTGCCGGCGGCGCCGGGGCGGTCGCGGTGGATCTGGCTGGTCACGGCGGTCGTGGCGGCGCTCGTCGTGGTCGGGGCCGTCGTGTACGTGCGGCTCGGCGGCACCACGCACTCGCTGCCGGAGGCCGTCGCGCCGAAGACGTCCGCGACGCCGTCCGCGCTGGTACTGGAGCCGAGGCCGACCGGTGCGGCGTGTCGCGACGCCCGGCCCGGCCAGTGCGGCGACGACGAGCAGGGGCTCGCGGCCTTCCCCTTGACGGTGCAGGACTGGGACTTCCGGATCGAGCACCGGTTCCGCCCCGCCTACGGACCGCAGGTCCGCGAAGGGCTGCTCGAGGGCACGACCTCGACCGAGATCGCGTTGCCTGGCGACGTGTTCGGCGCCGACGGGCAACCGCTGCCCAGCGCCGAGCCGAAGACGACGAGCGCCGACGGGCGGGTCACCATCGTCTACGACAAGGACCGGCACCTGCGGACCATCGAGTGCCGGGTCGACATCATGGCCTCGACCCGGCAGGCGCCCGACGGGCTCCAGCTGCTGCAGGCGTGTGTTCGGGCGATCGTCACCGACGACATCGCCGCCGAGACCAACACCTGGATGGCGCAGCACATCCGGCCGACGGACAGCCCGACGGCCGTGGTGAGCCGCTGGGCGTGCGGCTGGCTGGCGCTGGAGCTGACCGTCGGTTTCCGGGACAGCGTGGTCACGATGTCGGCACCGGCCGGGCAGCACGCGACGCCCTGCGCTCAGGTCGACCGGAAGTAGCCGGCGCCGCGCGGTACCGTCGCGGGATGATGGATGAGATCCGCCGCCTCGCCGCCGAAGTCGACACCACGGCGCTGTGCGACGTCGGCGACGACGTGCGGGTCATGTCGCCCGCGCTGCGCTGCCGGTCGGCGAATCCCGTCCTGTGCGGCCCGGCGGTCACGGTCCGGTGCCGGGACGACTTCTTCGGCGTGATCCAGGCGATCGAGCTCGCGTCGGCGGGTGATGTACTGGTGGTCGACGGCGGCGGCCGCGAGACCGCCCTCGCCGGTGAGCTGTTCGCACGGGTCGCGCTGGGCAAGGGCATGGCCGGGATCGTCGTCGACGGCGGCTACCGTGACCTGCGGTTCGTGTCCGGGTGCCGGCTGCCCGTCTACAGCCGGCACGTCACCCCGAAGGCGGGCACCACGACGAAGCCCGGCATCCTGGGCGCCACGGTCAGCTGCGGCGGCGTGCCCGTCCACCCCGGCGACATCGTCATCGCCGACCACGACGGCATCGTGGTGCTCGACCCGGCCGTCGCCGTCGCCCGCCTCACCGCCGCCGCGCAGGTGATGGCGACCGAGGCGGAGGTCGCGGAGCGCCTCGCCGCCGGCGCCTCCCTCGCCGACGTGCTCAACACCGCGGAGCACGCGGACCGCCTGACCCGCGGCGAGCCGTCACGGCTGCGGTTCACCCTCTGACGGCAGGCGCAGCGGGCCGGGACGGGTCGGCGGCGAGCGCCGCCGGCGTCAGGCGGACGGCACGAACCGGAGGGCCGCGGTCGCACCCGACGGGTCGAGGACGAGACCGGTGGTGTCGGTGAACTCCGCGAGCCGGGCGAGCGCGTCGTCCGGCGCCGTGACGCCCGGCAGCGCCACGAGCATGCCGGCGAAGGTGAGCGTGGCGTCGGCGTGGACGGGGTCGACGCCCAGGCGGTCGACGTCGCCGGACAGGGACACCGCCGCTCGCAGCGACGGCCCGTCCTGCTCGCCCAGCCGGAGGTCGACGGCCTCGAACCGGTGGTGGATGCAGTGGTAGACGGTCGCCTCGGCGGGGTCCGTGAACGCGGCGCTCGTCAGGTGCAGCCCGCCCATCCGGCGCCAGCTGTCCGTCGGCGCCGGCATCCACTCGACGGTCAGGCTGAGCGGGTTGAAGTCGTCATCGTCGGGCACGTCCTCGAACCGGAAGTCGAAGCACCAGGTCAGGCGCGGCGGTAGGGCCTGGTTCGCGAACAGCAGACCGTGCCACCGGCCGCCTTCCGCGGAGACGAAGTCGAGCACGGCACCGAGTCTGGCACACCGCACCGGCTCGCCGGCCGCCGTGCGGCGGCGCCTACACTCCGGGCGTGGCTGCGGGCGGGGTGGTGGATGTCAGGGCCAGGCTCCGCGAGGCGTTCGTGTGGCGGGGGGACCGGACCGACGAGAGCCGGTACGCCGACATCACCGGCTGGTGGCGGGACGCGGAGCTGCTCAGGCTGCTCGGGCCGGCGCTGGCGGGGTTGTTCGCCGGGGCGGAGCCGACCGTGGTGCTCGGGCCGGACTCGCGGGGGTCGCTGGTCGGGCCGCTCGTCGCGCTGCACCTGGGGGTCGGGTTCGTCGAGGTGCGCAAGGACCGGGCGCCGGCCGGGGACAGCGACCAGTGGATCCGTCGCACGACGCCGCCGGACTACCGGGACCGGCACCTGGAGCTCGGCTTCCGGCGCAACCTGGTGCGGCCGGCGGACCGGGTGCTCGCCGTCGACGACTGGGTGGACACCGGCAGCCAGGCGCGGACGGTCCGCGCGATGGTCGACGGCGCGGGCGCCGGCTGGGTCGGGTTCGCCAGTCTCGTCGACGCGCTCGACGACGCGCGGCTGCGCCGCGACCTGGGGCTCAGGTCGCTGCTGCACCTGCGGGACCTGTGAGGGGACCTACCGCCAGCCGGCGCGGTCGCGGGCGCCGCGGATGCGGTCGATGCGGGCCTCGGCCGTTGACGGTGCGTCGATGCCGAGCCGGGCGCGGCGGCGCAGCTGGAACGTGAGCATGTCGGCGAGCGGCGCGTCGCGGTACTTGCGCCACCGTTTCGTGAGCCACATCGACTTCTTGGCGAGCAGCTTCGTCTCGGCGGCCTCCGACGCCGTCGCCGAGGCGGGACCGGTCGCGGCGGCAAGGACCTGGTGCGAGCGGTGCCGGTCGGCGCGGTTCGGGTGGCGCTTGTTGCGGCGGATGTTCTTGCGGGAGCTCTTGTCGTTCTCGCCGTAGTCGTTGCGCCGGTCCTTGGCGTAGCTCAGCGCCTTCTTCTCCTGCGGGCTCCTGCGCGCCACCGCCGTCACCTCCCCGTCTCGGCCGCCGCCGGCCAGGGTATGCGCCGGGCGGCCCGGCCGGCACCCGGATTCCGGCGTGGGAGACGCCATGAGGTCAGGTGTTGCGCAGGATGCGGTGGCCGAGGGCGGGTGACAGGCGCATGATCGGCGGCAGGAGCCTGGACCTGCCGACGAGGATCTCGTCGGTGCCGCGGGCGAGACCGTCCAATATGGACGCGGCGGCCGCCGCGGGGGTGATCTTGTTGGCGCCGCGGCCGCTGGTCATGTCCGTGTCGACGAGGGTCATGACGGCGTCGACGACGCGGACGTGCGGGGCGGCGTCCTGGCACTGGTAGCGCAGGGCGCGGGTGAAGGAGCGGACGGCGGCCTTCGTCGCGCAGTACACCGGGGCGGAGCGCTTCGGGGCGAGGGCCAGGCCGGTGGTGACGTTGACGATCGCGGCGGACGGCTGGCGGCGCAGGTGCGGCAGCAGGCCGGTGGACAGGGCGACGACCGCGTCGAGGTTGACGGCGATCTCGCGGCGCAGCACCGGGCGCAGGTCGCGCGGGTCCTCGGTGAGGAAGTCGGTCAGGGTCTGCACGCCGGCGTTGTTGAAGACCACGGACAGGTCGGGGTGCCGCTGCGTGACACGGTCGGCGAGGTCGGCGACGGCGGCTGGGTCGGCGAGGTCGATCGGCCAGTGGGTGACGCGGTCGCCGGCGGGGCCGTCGAAGCCGCGGGCGACGGCGACCACGTGGGCGCCGCGGGCGACCGCCTGCCGGGTCAGCTCCCGGCCGATGCCGCGGCTGGCGCCCGTTATCAGGACGGTCCGGTCGTTCAGGTGCATTGCGGTGTCTCCTGTACTGGGCGGGCGAACGCGACTGGAAGGGCGGAAGCCGCTGGGCGGGCGGATGCCACCGGACGGGCGGATGCCGCTGGAAGGGCGGATGCCAGTGGACGGGCGAACGCCGACCGGAAGGCGGCGGGGGTCATCGCGGTCCGGCGGCGGAACTCGCGGGTGAAGTGGGGCTGGTCGGTGTAGCCGCTGGCGAAGCCGACGACGCCGAGCGCGTGCCGGGTGTCGATGAGCAGGCCCGCGGCGGCGTCGGCGCGGGCGGCGGCGAGCAGCCCGCTGAACCCGCCCTCGGCGCGCAGGTGGCGCTGCACGGTGCGCGGTGACATGCCGAGCTCGGCGGCCAGGTCGCGCAGCGTCCAGCGGCGGACGAGGTCGCCGGCCAGCAGCGCCCGCGCCGGGTCGGTCCCGGCCCGCGACGGCGCCGGGGGCGCGGCGACCGAGGTCCAGGTGAAGTGCCACGGCCCGCCTCGGTGGTCGGGTGGCGGCGCGGTGAACGTCCCGTCGGCGTAGACCGGCCACGGACCGAACGTCAGGGAGAGTCCGTGGACGCCGGTGGCCGTCAGCAGCGCCACCAGTACACCGGCGACCAACGCGTCCTCGGCGGGCGTGGGCGGCTCGTCGGCGGGGCCGGTGTGGGACGCGGTGAGGGTGCGCTCCCCCGACGAGTGCACCACGACGCGGTGGCGGGAGTGCACGAACCGTTCGAGCCTGGCCCAGCGGGCGAACAGGTCCTGCGGGCCGGTGGCGGCGGCGAGCGCAGACATCGCCGGGTCGGGCGGCAGGCGGGGCAGGATCAGCCCGACGCGCAGCAGCGGCAGGAGCCCGTGCGTGGCGGCCACGTCGGCGAGCAGGCGGCGCTTCACCGCCAGCGGGACCAGCGCACCGCCCGGCGCGGGTGTGGAGACCGCGATGCCGTCGTCCGTGAGGGACCGCAGCACAGCGGCGACCAGCGCCCCGCTTGCGAAGTCGTCCATGACCGGCAACGGTAGGCGCTGCCGGTCCGCGTGTATTGAACGATCACGCCGCGATCGGGTACCGGCGGAGCTGGATCCGGGTGTGGTCCAACGTGCCGGGCAGCGGCGGGCCCAGCGGCTGGACGGCCGTGTACCGGTGGGTGCGCAGCAGCTCGGCGAGCAGGGTGGTGGTGACGAGCAGGACGAGGTTGCGGCCGGCGCACCCGGCGGGGCCGGCGCTGAACGGGAAGATCTGCGGGCTGCGGCGGGCCGCGCCGCTGAGCCAGACCTCGGGGGCGAACCTGTCGGCGTAGTGCATGCCCTCGTCGCGGTGGAAGAACGAGCTCATGACGATCAGCGACGTGTGCGCCGGGAGGGTGGCGCCGTCCCAGTCGGTCTCGCGGGTGCTCTCTCGCAGGATGGCGAGCGTCGTCGGCCACAGGCGCAGCGTGTCCTGCACGCACGCGCCCAGGAAGCGCAGGTCCGTGGCGGCGGTCTCGGCGCGGGACGGGTCCGAGCCGAGCAGGGCGAGGGTGCGGAAGGCGGTGGCCGCCGCCGCGTCGAACGCGAACAGCCAGTGCGGCACCTGGCCGGCCGGGTCGACGTCGGTGGTCGACGGGGTGCCGGCCATCATGCCGGCCAGGCTGCCGGGCTCGGCGCGGGCGACGTACGCGTCGACGCGGCGCTGGAACCGCTGCCGCAGGCCTTCCTGGCGGGGGCGCAGGTAGGCCCAGTTGGCGGCGTCGCGCAGCCGGTCGAGCTCGCGGGTCAGCCGCTCGTCGTCGCGGGCGGCCTCGCCGAGCGTGACGCGGCGGGCGATCCGGGCGAACATGGTGGAGAACCGGCGCCAGTCCAGGGCGTCGCCAGCCGGGTCGCCGCGGCGGACCTCGTCGCGGATCGCGGCGACGATCGCGTCGGCCTGGCGGTGCTCGGTCTCCTGGGTGTCGAGGACGCGTTCGTTGTACATGCGGCGGTGGGTGCGTTCCTCGCCGGTGCTGATGAGCACGCCGTGCGGCTGGAAGTGGCGCAGCGCCGCGCGCTTCTCGGTGGTGGCGGGCGTGAACGGGTCGGGGGTCTCCCGCAGGATCCGCTCGACGTCGGTGGCCGACAGCACCACCGCGAACGACCGGCCCGGCACCTTCAGCATCAGGGGGCTGCCACCGTACTGGCGCCGCAGCCGCTGCAGGAGCCGCCCGGCTCGCTTGTCGGCGTCGAGCCGCCGCGCGAAGCGCACCATCCGCGGTCGCCGGCGGATGACGCCCTGGAGCAGCGTCGGGGCGACGACCGCGAGGGCGACCTTCGCCGTGTCGAGGGCCGACGCCGTCGCGGGCGGCGCGGACGGGGCGGTCCGGGCGGGCGTGGCCGTCGATGCTGTCATGTCGTCCCGGCTACCCGGCCCCCGGTCGGGGAAACGCCGCGGCGGCCGGGCGCTGGGGGAGCAAACCGTCTCGTCCGTCACGATCGCTGGGCGCTGACGAACGCGTTCGTTACGATCGTGTTCGTGAGTCCGAGACAAGGTCCCGTCAGCCGCCGCAGCCGGCCCGCCAAGGCGCCGCTGAGCCGCGAGAGCGTCGTGGCCACCGCCCTGCGGCTCATGAAGGACGAGGGCCTGGAGCGGGTCACGATGCGGCGGCTCGGCACCGAGCTGGAGACCGGGCCGGCGTCGCTCTACGTGTACGTCCGCAACACCGCGGAGCTGCACGGGGCGCTGCTGGACGAGCTGCTCGCCGAGCTGCTCGCCGGCGTGGACCGGCCGGCGCCCGGCCAGCCCTGGCGGGAGCGGCTCATCTCGCTGCTGTCCGCCTACACGGAGCTGCTGTTCGCCTACCCGAGCCTCGCCCGGTCGGTGCTCACGCTGCGCCCGTCGGGGCCCAACTACCTGCGGCTGATCGACACCGTCCTCGGGCTGCTGCACGCCGGCGGCGTGCCGGCCGGGCAGGCGGCGTGGGGGGTCGACCTGCTGCTGCAGCACGCGACCGCCACCGCCGCGGAGCACGGCAGCCGGGCCGAGGCGGCCGAGGCCGAGCGGGAGGCGGAGGACCTCGCCATGGCGGTCGCCGACGCGCCGGCGGACGCCTACCCGCACATCGCGATGGCGCGGCAGGAGCTGTTCGCCGGCACCGGTGGGCAGCGGCAGCGCTGGGCCCTGTCCGCGATCATCGAAGGTTTGCGCGTGCCGATCCCGTAGTCCGTTTTTCGTAGCCATCACGAACATGTTCGTCACGAACGCGTTCGTCAACCCGTCAGGAGTAGCCATGACCACCATCAGCATCGTCGGGGCCGGACTCGGCGGCCTGACCCTCGCCCGGGTCCTGCACGTCCACGGCATCCCCGCCACCGTCTACGAGCTGGACGAGTCGCCGTCCGCCCGCACCCAGGGCGGCATGCTCGACATCCACGACTACAACGGCCAGGTCGCGCTGCGCGAGGCCCACCTGTTCGAGCGGTTCCAGGCGATCATCCACGCCGGCGGCGAGGCGACCCGCATCCTCGACCGGCACAACACCGTCCGGCGGGAAGAGGCCGACGACGGCGAGGGCGGGCGCCCGGAGGTCGACCGCGGCCGGCTCCGGCAGCTGCTCCTCGACTCGCTGCCCGCCGGGACGGTCCAGTGGGGGCGCAAAGTCGGCGGCGTCCGGGCGCTCGGCGGCGGCCGGCACGAGCTGACGTTCGCCGGCGGCCCGGCGGTCACCACCGACGTGCTGGTCGGCGCGGACGGCGCCTGGTCCCGGATCCGGCCGCTGCTGTCCGGCGCCGTGCCCGCCTACGCCGGGGTGTCGTTCGTCGAGGTCGACCTGCGCGACGCCGACACCCGCCACCCCGGCCCGGCGGCCGTCGTCGGCACCGGAATGCTGTTCGCGCTCGGCCCCGGCAAGGGGTTCCTCGCCCACCGCGAGCCCGACGGCAGCCTGCACATCTACGCCGCCCTCACCGTGCCGCAGGACTGGGCGTCGACCGTCGACTTCACCGACCCCGGCAAGGCCAAGGCGGCGCTGGTCGAGCAGTACGCCGGCTGGGCGCCCGAGCTTCAGGCCCTGATCACCGAGGCGGACGGCCCGCTGGTCCCCCGCCCCATCACCGCGCTGCCGATCCGGCACCGCTGGGACCGCGTGCCCGGCGTGACGCTCGTCGGCGACGCCGCGCACCTCATGTCGCCGTTCGCCGGCGAGGGCGCCAACCTGGCGATGCTCGACGGCGCCGAGCTCGGCAAGGCGATTGCCGCGCACCCCGGCGACGTCGAGGCCGCCCTCGCCGCGTACGAGCGGGACCTGTTCCCGCGCAGCGCCGAAGCCGCGCGGGAGGCCGCCGACAACCTGGCGCTGTGCTTCGAGGACAACGCCCCGCAGGGCCTGCTGGACCGGTTCGCCGCGCTCAGCGCGCACTGACTCCGCCGCGGGCGTCGGTGTCCCGTCCCGCGACCGGGTCGCTCTACGCTGTGATCCATGCGGGACCCCGAGACCGACGCCCTAGCCCTGCTGCACGACCTCGTCCGCATCGACAGCGTCAACCCGGGCCTGGTCCCGTCCGGCGCGGGCGAGGCGGCGATCGTCGAGCACCTCCGCGCACGGCTGCGTGGCGCGGGCTTCGACACCATGGTGGTGCCGGCGGCCGGCCGCACCGACCGCCCCAGCCTGGTGGCGGTTCCGTCAGTGCCCGCCACAGGGCCGGCCACAGGGCCGACGGTCGTGCTGAACGGGCACCTCGACACCGTGGGTGTGGACGGGATGCCGGCGCCGTTCACGCCCCGGCTCGACGGCGACCGGCTCTTCGGCCGCGGCGCCGCGGACATGAAGGGTGGCGTGGCGGCGATCGTCGCCGCCGCGGAGCACCTGGTCGCGGTGGGGGCGCCGGTCCGGCCGGTGCTCGCGCTGGTCGCCGACGAGGAGGACGCGAGCCTGGGCAGCGAGGCCGTGATCGACGCGCTCCCCCGGCTCGGGATCCGGCCGGACGCCTGCCTGATCGCGGAGCCGACCGACCTCGCCCTGACCAGGTCGCTGCGCGGGTTCGCCGTCGTGCGGGTGCGCTTCGCCGGCCGCGCCGCGCACAGCTCGCAGGCGGACCTCGGCATCAACGCCGTCACCCACCTGGGCCGGTTGCTGCACGCGGTCGACCAGCGGGCCCTGACCGCGAACCCGGCCGTGCGGGCCGGCGGCGGCGACCTGATGGTGACGGTCGCGCGCGGCGGGTCGTCGCCGTTCGTGGTGCCCGACCACGCCGAATGCCTGGTCGAGCTGCGCACGACGGCTGGCCGGTCCAGCGCCGCGGCGCTCGACGAGGTGCGGTCCCTGCTGGACCCCGGGTGGCATGCCACCGCCGAGCTGCTCGCCCACCGCGACGGCTGGCGGCTCGACGACACCGGGCCGGCCGCCGGGCTGTCCCGCCGGCTCGGGGCCGAGCTGGGCACCGGAGCGACGTTCGACGCGCCGTACTGGATGGAGGCCCCGCTGTGGCAGCGGCTCTGCCCCACCCTGGTGTGCGGCCCGTCCGGCGGCGGGTTGCACGCGGTCGACGAGTGGGTCGACGTGCGCCAGGTCCGCGCGCTCACGTCCGCCCTGATCGCGGTCCTGTCCGACTGGACCCCCGACGACGGCCGGACGCCCGGCGCAGGTCAGAACTCCGATGCCGGCTGGAGGTCCGATGCCGACTGACCCGCGCGGGTTGCGTGGCGACGCGCCGCTGCTGGATGCCTGGCTGCGCTTCGGCGAGCGTCCGCCGTCGCCGTTCACCATCCCGGGCCACAAGCAGCGCCACGACCTCGTCGGTGATGTCGTCGCCGGCGACGTCCCGCTGTACGCCGGCCTCGACACCATGAAGCTCAGCCGCGGCGTCCTCGCCGACGCCGAGGCCCGCGCCGCGCGGCTGTGGGGCGCCGACTTCTGCCGCTTCTCCACCGGCGGCGCGACGCACGCCAACCAGGCCGTCGCCCTGGCGGTCGCGGGCGACGGCGACCGGGTCGTCGTGAGCCGCACCCTGCACCGCTCGCTGCTGCTGGAGCTGGTGCTCGCCGGCCTGACGCCGGTCTGGGTGCGCCCCGAGGTCGACCCCGCCACCGGCCTGCCGCTGGGCGTCGCGCCCGCCACCCTGCGCCGCGCCCTGACCGCGAACCCGGACGTGCGGGCGGTGTTCGTCGGCGACCCGTCCTACGTCGGCACCGTCGGCGACATCGCCGGCCTCGCCGACGCGGCGCACGAGGCGGGCGTGCCGCTGGTCGTCGACGCGGCGTGGGCCGCCCACTTCGGCTTCCACCCCGAGCTGCCACGGCACCCGCTGCAGCTCGGCGCCGACGTCATGGTGACCAGCGCCCACAAGACGCTCCCCGCCTGGAGCCAGGCGGCGCTCGTGCTGGCCCGCACCGGCCACGTCGACGCGGCGCGCCTGGACGCCGGCGTCGAGGCGACCGCGACCACCAGCCCGGCCGGCGCCGTCCTCGCCAGCACCGACGCCGCCCGCGCGCTGCTCCGGCGCGACGGCCACGCGCTGCTCGGCGACGCCATCGCCGCCACCCGCGAGGCCCGTGACCGGCTCCGCGGCGTCGACGGCCTCACCGTCCTCGACGGTCCCGGCGTCGACCCGCTGAAGCTGACGCTGCTGCTGTTCGGCACCGGCGCCGACGGCAACCTCATCGAGCGGGACCTCCTGGCCGCCGGGCTGCCGGTCGAGTCCGCCGACCGCGACGTCCTCGTCGCCGTCGTCTCCCTCGCCGACACCCCCGCCTCCCTCACCCGCCTGACCACGGTCCTCGCCGACTCGGTGCGGCGGCACCGGGGCACACCAAGGCCGGTCGTCGGACCGGCGGTCTACGGGGTCGACCCGGTCACGTCGATGCCACCGCGGCAGGCGTTCTTCGCCGCCACCGAGACCGTGCCGGCCGAGCGGGCCGTCGGCCGGGTCTGCGCCGAGCTCGTCGCCCCGTACCCGCCCGGCATCCCCGTGCTCGCGCCCGGCGAGCAGGTCACCGCCGCCGCCCTCGCGGCCCTCGACCAGGCCAGGCGCGCCGGCGTCAGGATCGCCTACGCGGCCGACCCGTCCCTGCGCACGCTGCGGGTGGTCACGGAACGGGCGGGTCGGGCTGATGCTGCGCGGTGAGGGCCCCGCCGGCAACCAGGTCCTCGACAGCGACTTCTTCGACAACCACGCGGGGACCGGCGCCGGGGTCGGGCTCGCGGTCAAGTTCGGCGGCGGCGACGGCAACGTCGTGCGGGGCGTCCGCGCGTACGGCAACGGCGAGAGCGGCATCGACGTCGGCGAGTTCACGGGCGCGGTCACCGTGGAGCACACGTGGGCGTGGGGCAACACCGGCAACGGGTTCACGCTCGGCGGCGGCGACCCGGTGCCGGCCGCGGCGCACGTGCTGCGCGACAACGCGGCCTGGGACAACGCCGGTGACGGGTTCTCCGACGCGCGAGTTCCGCGGCGCGATCCGGCTCACCGCCAACACGGCGTGGCGCAACGGCGACGCCGGCTTCACCTGTACCGACGCCGCCGCCGCATTGCAGGGCAACCTCGCCGTCGCGAACCGCCGGACGCAGGCGGTGCCCCGGGCCGACGGCAGGCCGTGGCCGGCGGGCGCGGTGGCGACCAGGGCCGACTTCCGGTCCACCGACCCCACCGTCGCGGAAGGCGCCCGCCAGGCCGACGGGCGCCTTCCGCTCACGGACTTCCTGCAGACCTCATGACGGTCACATGGCGATGTTCGCCTGCGGACCGCCGTAGGTCCTGACCAGGTTCGGCACGTCGGCGGCCGGGTCGAGGGTGTAGGAGTAGAAGCTGCCCGGGTTGAACGCCGAGCCCCTCGTCTCCTGCCGGCCGCTGCTGTTGACCACGATGCTGCCCGACTGCTTCAGCTGCGCGTTCGCGTCCGGGTAGTACGGGTTGTTGACGTGGTCGAAGTAGCTGTTCTCCAGGACCATCTTCGTCGCGCCGCGGGCGTAGTTGCCGTAGCTCGTGACGTTCTGCAGATAGTTGTTGTACAGGTGTGCGTAGGCGAGATTGTCCGCGCTGGGGTTGCGTTGCGTGGTGTCGTGCAGCCAGTTGTGGTGGATCGTCATCCGGGCCACGACGTTCTCGGTCCAGCCGATGCCGAAGGTCTTGTTGTGGTTGCCGAGGATGTTCCACGACACGGTGACGTTGGTGGTGTCCTTGCGGGAGTCGATGTACCCGTCGTTGATGTTCGTGAACGTGTTGTGGTCGATCCACACGTGGTCGGCCGTGTCCATCTGGATGCCGTCGTAGTCGAAGTCCTTGTCGTCGGGGTCGTCGGAGGCGACGGCGGTGTCCCCGATCGTCAGGTTCCGGATGATGACGTTGCGGACGCCCGCGCCGAGGAAGAACCCGCCGTTCTTGATCCGCCCGCTCTTCCCGACGCCGACGAGGGTCTTGTTCGACGCGACCGGGATCTCGTACCCGTAGGTGGGTACGGTGATCGTGCCGCTGATCCGGATGATGTATGCGGGGGCGGCGGTCGCGTACTTGAGCAGGTCCGCGTACGTGGTCACGGTGACGGCCGTGCCGCCGGCGCCGCCGGTCGTGCCCTGCGCGAAGCCGTCGGCGGTGTTGGACCAGGTGCGGCCGCCCTGCGTCGGCGTCGGGGTGGTGCCGGTCGTAGCGTTGAACGACCACTGCATCCGGGCGACGTCCGAGCACGGCTCCTGCACGATCGGGTTGTTCCCCGCCGTGGACCCGTCCTTGTTGCTGACGCACAACCCGTTCGCCGCGCTCTTCACCAGGTACTTGCCCGACGCCGCGCCGCTGGCGGTCAGCTGCCACGTCTGGTTCGCCGACGCCCCGCACGTCCACTGCCACAGCTGCGTGCCGGCCGTGGTCGTGTTGTTGGGCACGTCGACGCACTTGCCGCTGCCGGCGTTGACGAGGCCGTACGCCCCGTTCTGCGCGACGACGGTGAACCGCTGGGCGGCGGTCGTGGCGGCGCAGGCGACCTGGGTGAGCAGGCCGCCGTTGCCGGTGCCGGCGGCGACGACGCACTTGCCGCTGGACGCGGACGCGAGCGTGTAGACGCCGCCGTTGACGGGGGTGACGGCCGCCTCCGACGGCCACACGGTCACGGCGACGACGCCGGCGGACGCGGCCAGGACCGACGCGAGGAGGACGACTGTTCTGCGGTGCTGCACTTCCGTTGCTCCTTCCCTGCAACTGTTTGTCGCTGAGAGAGATGCATCGGACCGCCCACCGATAACGGCTTTTCCGCCAGGCGTCCCGTTCCCTTCGGCCGGCGGTGAAACTTCCATCCTCGGTTCCGCTACGGGCAGCCCTTTCGCACGAACCGGTACTCGGCACCGTTGTCCGGGTCGCCGACGGTGAACAGCAGGACGAGCCGCTCGTCCCGCACGACCTCGTCCCGCACGACCTCGTCCCGCACGACCTCGTCCCGCACGACCTCGTCCCGCACGACGGAGACCAGCCGCGTGCCGTACGCCTCGGGCCTGCCGTTGAGCGTGCGGAAGTGCAGGTCGATCTCGGTGGCCGGGCCGCGGCGGTCCGTCATGCGCGGGACGACCTTCCAGGTGCCGGCGCCGTCACTGCGCCAGGTCTCACCGCCCGGGCCGGGCCGGAACTTCTCCACGGCGGGCGCCAGAGCCACGTTCAGGATGTCGCGGGCGGTGAACCGGTGATCGGCGCCGAACACGAGCTCACCCCGGTCCGCACTGCACCAGGTGCCGACGACGTCCGCGTCGGTGAGCGGGTCCCGGTCACGGTCCAGGTAGGCGAGTCCGCCGCAGACGGCCAGCGCCGCCGCAGCCAGCCACCACCAACGCCTCATCACCGCACAGTAGACCGCGCGGTGCGATGCCCAGGTGTGCGCGGCGTGAAGATCCTGTGCCGGCCGGCTACTGCATGTCTTCGATGGATGGTGTACCGGGGCAGCGGGTGCACCCAAGACGCGCAGCGAGCCGTGACGGCTGACCAGCACGCCGGTCGGCTCGTCCGCGCCGTTGCGCCCGGGCCGCTGCCGGCCACGGCTCCCCGTCGGGCCACTGCAACGGCCCGCCCGCGTGACTGTCCTGCAACGTGACCTCACCGGCCGTCGGATGCAGCCGCGTCGCCGTCCTGGCGTGCCTGGCCAGCGACGGGAACAACTCCACCAGCGGCGAGGCGATCACCGCGCCATCGTAGTTCTTGACCTCAACCAGGCTTGAGCCCCTACGGTCGCCGTCATGTCGATGTCAGACGCCGAACTCGCCGCCCAGCCCGCCGCCTACTGGACCGGCGTCGCCTACGAGTCGCTGATCGCCTTCACCCGGGCGCGGCAGGCGGAGCTCGGCTTCACCCAGCCGCAGTTCTGGCTCCTGCGCAACCTGTCCGCGAACGACCTCTCCCCCGACGGCCAGGGGATGACGCTCCCCGAGCTCACCGCCGCGATGCGCACCTACCTGCGCCGCGAGGACGACCTGACCGCCGAGTCCGAGGTCCTCCTGTCCCGCGGCTGGCTCACCCGCGACCCTGCCGGCCGCCTCTGGATCACCCCCGCCGGCGACGAGGCCCGCGCCACCTTCGCCCAGCACGCCCCAGCCGTCCGCGCCCACATCCACAACGGCATCCCCGACACCGACTACGTCACGACGGTGAAGGTCCTGCAGCAGATGATCCGCAACACCACTCCTCCGCCCCCACAGCCCTGACCGCCGGTTCGGCCGGTCCCCGGTCACCTACGCTCCGGCCATGCCTTGGTTGGGTGCGATGTCGACAAAGTCTCGGGCGGCGAGGGCGACGACGGCAGCCTCGATCGCCGCCTCGGTGACTTCGGGCACGACGATGACGTTCCGGCCGAAGAAGCGGCCGGCCCGCCGGATGTCGTCTTCGATGCTCTGGCCCAGCCGCACCGGATCGTAGAACTCAAGCAGCTGCTCGCCGCCGTCCCACCGCACGGTGACGTCGATCCAGCCCTTCTTACCGGTCATGTACCAGTCGTACTCGTCCAGATCGGCCGGATAGATGATCGCGTAGTCCATGGGCTCTCAGTAGTTGCCGGGGTCGAACGGGTGGAAGACCGCCAGCGTGCGCCAGTCGAGCGGCTCGACGACGGCAGCGAGACGGTCGAACGGGTCCTCCGACGGCGGCTGGAACCACACCGCTGACAGTTCGGTGTGCCCGCTGAGCCTGCTGTCAGGCGGGATCCAGGCAGAGGTCAGCCGGGCCTGGTGCCGCTCGCGGGGCATCCACTCGTCGGTGCGGGCCTCAGCGTCCGCCCTGATCCGGTCGAGGTCGTGGACGTGCAGCCCGGCCGTCGACGCCAGCTCCTGCTCCAGCCTCCGCACGACGAACCGGCGATGCATCGCCGGAGTGCCTTCGATCATGCCGAAGTACTGGTCGCGGAGGGTCAATTCGCGCAGCTCCACCCGCACGTCACCAACCTGGAACACCCTCAGCTCCTGCACCGCGACAGCGTAACGGCACGAACGGCCCGCCCCTGACAGCATTTCTGCTCGGCCTCCTTCACGAAATGATGGGCGTCACCGGCATGCCCCAGAGGTCATCCGCCGACGGACTGACACCGTCCAGTCGGGCACCGTCAGACAGTGCGTAAGGCGTCGGTCGGGGGGATGCGGGCGGCGCGGAGCGCCGGATACAGGCCGGCAACGGCGCCCGCGGTCAGCGAGACGGCGAAGGCACCCCACACCGCTGCGGGCGGGACGAGGACTGCCCAGCCGTGGTCGGAGGCGATCGCGACGGTGACCACGACCCCGATGGCGATGCCTGCCACGCCGCCGATCGTCGACAGGACCAGCGACTCGGTGACGAACTGCGTGGCGACGTGGCCGCGGGTGGCGCCGAGCGCGCGGCGCAGGCCGATCTCGGTGCGGCGCTCCAGCACGGAGATCACCATGACGTTGGCGATCCCGATGGCGCCGACGAGTAGAGCGATCGCCCCGAGACCGAGGAACAGCCCGGCGCCGGCCTCCTTGACCTCGAGCTGGGCCGCGAGGGCGTCGGAGGGCCGGCTGACCTGCACACGGGAAGGCTCCTCCGGGTTGGCGGCGCGGTGCAGCACAGCGGCGACATCAGCGACGTGATCGGGGTCGGCCCGCAGGTAGATGCGGCTGGCGACGCCGTCGTAGCCGAGCAGGTCCGCGGCCGAGGCGAACGAGACGAGCGCCGACCGGTCGATCTCCGGTGCGAGCGGGAACGGGTCGAGGATGCCGACGACGGTGTACCAGTGCCCGCCCAGCCACACCCGGGGGCCGTCGGCGACGTCATCGATGCCGAGGACGGCGGCGGCCTGCGCACCGAGAACGGCTACCGGGTAGCGGCCGTCGTCGAGGAACGTGCCGGTGCGCAGCGCGCCGTCGAGCGTGCCGAGCAGCGAGGCGTCGCAGGCGCGGACGGCGAGGCCGCCGGTGCGACCCTGCGGAACGCGGTCGTTGCGGTACACGGTGACCGCGTCCAGGCGCGCGGTCGGCGCGACGGAGCGGACGGCCGGCAGCATGCCGATCATCGGCGCGGCGGTGCCCGGCAGCGGCTCCTCGGCGCCGTCTTGCTCGACGCCACTGGCGACGGTCAGCAGGTTGGTGCCGAGCCGGTCGAGCTGGGCGAGGACGTGCGACTGGCTGGAGCGGGTGACGCCGAGGACCGCGACGATGGACGCGATGCCGATCGCGATGCCCAGGCCCGACAGCAGCGCCCGGGCGGTGCGGGACCGCAGCCCGAGCGTGCCGAGCGGCAGCAGGTCAGCCGGCCGCAACATGCTGCGTCGCAGGTCATGACGTCGCACGGGGCACCCGCACCTTCTGCCCGTCGGCGAGGCCATCGCCGCGGACCTCGACGAGCCCGGCGCGCTCGTCGAAGATCCCGGCCTCGACCGCGACCCGCCGGGTGGCGCCACCGTCGACGACCACGACCTCGTACCCACCGCCGGCGACCGGATTGAGCGCTGTGACGGGCACCGCGAGGACCCTCTGGTGCACGGCGACCGTCACCGCGACCTGCACCTGCGTGTGGTCCCGGAGCCCGGTCAGCGCACCCTCCACCAGCACCGTCACCGGCGCGGACGCCTGGTTCTGGCCGCCGTTCTGCGACGGGTTCTCGTCGCCGGCCGGTGTACTGACGGCGCCGATCTCCTGGATCGTGCCGGTGCGGGACGTGCCGTCGGGAAGGGTCACCACCACGGCGTCGCCGGCCTTCGCGGCCGGCAGCTGCCGCGGCACCAGCTGGAACTGGACGGTGAGGGCCGCGCCGGTGCCGTGGGAGACAACCACGCCCGCGGCGACCTCGGCGCCGACGGGTAGCGATGCGGTGCCGACGCGGACGGCGTCGGGAAGGAACACGACCCGGCCGAGGGGCACCTCGCCGGTCACGGGCAGCCCGGCGGCCCGCTGCCAGCGGCGCACGGCCTGCGCGGTGGCGGCGGTGAAGCGCCGGTCCACGGTGAGGCCACCGCCGTGGCCCAGCGCGACCAGGTTCGCCTCCAGCTGCTCGACGTCGGCGCCGTCGGTCATTCCCGGCCCGAAGGGCCGCCACGGTGGGCGGGACCCGTACATCAGCAGCACCGGCACACCGTCGGTCTCATACAACGCGCCGCCCCGCGCGATCACGTCGCCGGCCGCGGGCAGCCTGGTGAGGATGCCCGGGCCGGGCGCCACCACCGCCGTCTCCCCGGCATAGCCGAGGGTCCCGGTGACCCAGCGGCGTTCCGCGACGTCGCCACGGCGCACGTCCGCCGTCGCCTGTGCTGCCGCCGCAGCCTCCTGGGGTGTCGCGCTCGTCCCGGCCCGTCCGTCGTGGACGGCGAACCCCGCGGCGCCCGCCACCCCTGCCGCCGTCACCGCGGACAGGACCTTCCATCGCTTCCCGCTCATGGCACCCACTGTGCTCGGGGCGGCGTGCCGCCCGCCGCCCCCAAACGTGGCGCTGTGGCGTCTCTTTCCCGGGTGGCCCACCACCCCCGAAAGAGGTGACGGATCGAGTACCGACGCGGGGCCTCGCAATCCCGCGTGCTGCGTAGCCTGAGTCCATGATGTCGAGGCTGGGCCTGCGCTCCAGCATGGCGGTGTCCTACGTGGTGGTGTCGGCGATCGCTGTCTTTGTCGTCGAGGCCGTCGCGCTGGCCGTCATGCTGCCGCGGTTCGTCGCCGCACGCGACAGCGTCGAGCAGGCCCGCCAGCAGGTCGCCGACGCCGAGGTCGACGCCGCACGCGCCAAGGCCGAGCGCCTTGCGGTGGCGACCTCCGCCGCCGTCGACGAGCAGGTGTCCCGCGCGCCAGTGAATCCTGGCGGGACCGACACCGAGCTCCTCGTGACCCTGGTGCGCGGCGGCGGACTGTCGAAGGACCTCAATTCCGACTCCCGCCCCGAGCTGCTTGTGGCGTTGACCGATGTCAACGGCTTCATCCTGGCGGCATCGCCGGCGTCGCTCCTGCCCACCGGCACCGCTGTGTGGAATGCGGCCGCGTGCACGTCCGTGCGCAGCGGCCGCACGACCGTCGACGGGCAGCCCGCCGGGTGGGCCGCGTCGCCCGTGCAGATCAGGATGCAGAACGACAACGCACGCTTCGTCGGCGCCGTCTACGTGCGGCTGATCGTGGCCAAGAACTTCGCGGACGCGAAGCCGGGGTCCGCCTCCGCGACGGCCGGCTTCGAAGGGCTCCTCATCCCGGGCGGGATCGTGATGCTGATGCTGGTGCCGGTCGGTGCGCTGTTCGGTCTGCTCAGCACCGGCCCGCTGATCCGCCGCATCCGCCGCCTGGCCGACGGCACCGCGGCGATGGCCGGCGGCGACCTGCGGATCCGTCTGCCGGTCACTGGCAACGACGAGGTCGCGCGGCTGGAGCGGTCGTTCAACGCGATGGCCGAGCGCCTCGAGGAGGCTGTCGCCTCGGACCGGGCCGCGGCCGGCGCGCAGGCCCGCCGGGCCGAGCGGACCCGGATCACCCGCGAGCTGCACGACTCCGTCTCCCAGGACCTGTTCTCGGCCAGCCTGCTCGCCGGCGGGTTGCGCAAGGCGCTGCCGGCCGGATCCGAGCTGCGGCATCAGGCGGCGTCGCTGGAGGCGTCGCTGGAGCGCACGAAGCGGGAGATGCGGGCGATGCTGCTGGAGCTTCGACCGGTCGCGCTGGAGGATGCGGGGCTGTCCGAGGCGCTCGACGAGCTGTGCCGTGCGTACCAGGAGCGGCTCGGCATCGCCGTCACCGCCCGCGTCGAGGCCGGCCACCTGGACCCGCCCGTCGAGCACGCGGTGTTGCGGGTCGTGCAGGAGGCGTTGGGCAACGCTGTACGTCATGGAGCGCCGGACACCGTCGAACTGACCGTGACCCGTGCGGCCGGTCAGGTGACAGTCACGGTGCACGACGACGGCCGCGGGTTCGACCCATCCGAGGCCGACGGGCGGCACGGAATGGGCATCCAGTTGATGCGCGACCGGGTTCGTGAACTCGGCGGCATGGTCGACGTGGTCAGCGCCCCGCAGGCGGGCACGACGGTGAAGGTGCTGTTGCCAGCGGGTGCCGCGTGATCCGGATCCTGGTCGTCGACGATCACGAGGTGGTGCGGCAAGGGCTGCGGTTCGCCCTGGAACAGGAACCTGACCTGACCGTCGTCGGCGAGTGCATGGACGGCGCCACGGCCCTGGCCGCCATCAGTGAGCTGCGCCCCGACGTGGTGCTGCTCGACATGGTGATGCCTGGCATGGACGGTCTCGGTGTGCTGCACGCGCTGCGCGAGCGCGACGATCCGGCCGCGGTCATCGTGTTGACGTCGTTCCCGGCGGAGGACCGGGCGCTGGACGTGGTCCGCGCCGGCGCGGTGTCGTACCTGTCGAAGAGCACCGCTGTCGACCGGGTCGTGGAGGCCGTCCGCGCCGCGGCGACCGGCGGCAGCGTCCTGGACCCCGACGTGGCGGCGCTGCTGGTCCGCGGGGTCCGCGCCGGCGACCAGGGCCCGCTGTCGCGCCTGTCCGCCCGCGAACGCGACGTCCTGGCCCTCATCTCCCGCGGCAGGTCCAACCGCGAGATCGCCCGCGCCCTGATGCTCGGCGAGCAGACCGTGAAGTCGTATGTGTCGAGCGTCCTGACCAAGCTCGACCTCCAGGACCGCACCCAGGCCGCCATCTTCGGCCTGCAACAGGGTGTCGTTGCCCTGGGCGACGCGCTCAAACCCGACCCGGACTGACCACGCGTCGGCCCTCATCCGTCGGGCGTCCTCGTCCCCTTGGCCGGCACGTCCCTAGTACCCGAAGGCCCCGGCCTGCCACAATCCTCGTCCCATCGCCGACTGTGCGGCCCTCTGCCACGACGAACCCGGCGGTTTCCGTCACGACCCTCCGCACGGCCTCACCTCACTGGCGCGCGACGACCCTCCGCGCGACGGCCTCCGTCACGACCCTCCGCGCGACGGCCTCCGTCACGACCCTCCTCTCGCCGCCGTCCGGACGGCCTTCCGTCACTACCTCTCCTCAGCACCGCGCGGCCTGCCCGTCGTCGGCGAGCCGGCCGTCGTGCATGACGACCGTGCGGTGGCAGGCGTCGGAGACCGCTTCCTCGTGGGTGACGACGACGAATGTGGTGCCGTCGGCGTTCAGCTCTCGGATCAGGTCGAGGATGCCGGCGCCGGTGGTGGAGTCGAGGTTGCCGGTCGGCTCGTCGGCGAAGACGATCGCGGGGCGGCCCACGAGCGCGCGTGCGATCGCGACCCGCTGGCGCTCGCCGCCGGACAGCTTCGTCACCCGGTGCCCGCCCCGGTGCGCGAGACCGACCCGGTCGAGGGCCTCGGCGGCGGCCGCCCGTCGGGCCCGGGCCGGGACGCCGCGGTAGATCAGGCCGGTCGCCACGTTGTCCAGCGCGGTCAGCGACTCGAGCAGGTGGAACTGCTGGAACACCACACCCACGCGGTGCGCACGCAGCCCGGCGAGGGCCCGGTCGCTCAACGCTTCCACGGCCTGGCCGTCGAGGCGCACGCTGCCGCTCGTCGGCCGGTCCAGCGCCGCCATCAGGTGCAGCAGCGTCGACTTCCCGGACCCGGACGGCCCACGCACGGCCAGCATGTCGCCGGCGTCGACGGTCAGGGTCACCCCGCGCACCGACTCGACCGGCGGCACTCCCGGGTAGGTCTTGCGCACTTCGCTCAGCTCCAGCACGGTCACTGGCGTCCTCCTGTCGTCCCCATCCATCCTCGGCCGGCTCCGTCCGCGCGACCTCCCCCGCTGGTTGGTCGTGCGCCCCCTCCTTCGGGGGTACCGCCGCAACCACCCCTGAACGTGGGTGCCATCAGCCCACTTTTCGGGGACGACCCCACGAGCGGATTCCGCGACTGTTGAGCCATGACACTGCGCACGCTTGTCACCGCCGGGCTCACGATCCTGACCCTCGCCGCCTGCACCGGCACCCCTGCCACCAACACGGCCGCCGGTCCGTCCCCCACGCCCAGCTCGAATCAGGCCGCCGCGATCAGGCTGGCGGAGTGCATGCGCGCCAACGGGTTCCCCACGTTCCCCGACCCGGTGAAGGACGACCGCGGCCGCTGGGGCTTCCCGCCCGAGTCGACGGGTGACTGGCTGCCACCCGAGCCGTGCCGCCCGCTCGTGCGCGACTGGAAGGTGGCCTTCTCCGACGTGCCCCCAGCGAGCGCCGAGGACCTCACCAAGACCCGCGACTACGTCACCTGCATGCGCGAGCACGGCTTCCCGGACTTCCCCGACCCGGACGAGGACGGCAACATCGAGCTCACAGACCGATTCAGAGTCCTCGCCGACACCGACGACGCCGCCTTCATCGCGGCCCATGAGGCCTGCAAACACCACCTCCCGCCCAAGCCGATGAAGTAGCCAACCGATGCAGCTCCACTCGATGAGTCGCCCGGCAGACCTCACCGCGAACGGGCCGGAAGGCTCCGCCATCCATGAGAGCGGCGCACGAATCTGGCCAACAAGCGGACGCCGACCAATCCGTAGCACGTACGGCCTGCAGACCATAGCCTTGCGCCGATGGCCGAGCTGAGTCGTGCAGTAGCGTCGCTCCGTGTGACGGGCGAGGACTTGATTCCGGACGAGGTGAGTTCCTTGCTGGGAGCTCCTCCCTCGATGGCGTACGGTCGCGGCGACACCATTGCGAGCAAACTTGGCACCGTACGTGTCGCGAAGTTCGGTCTCTGGACCTACCACGCGCCAGAGACCGAGCCTGCCGACGTTGACGCCCAAGTGGTCGAGCTGTTGGGGCGCCTCACGCCGGACATCGAGGTCTGGCGACAGCTCGCCAGCACGTTCAACATGAGTCTCTTCTGCGGCTGGTTCATGGAGCGCGTGAACGGGGGGTTGGAGATCTCGCCCAACACGCTGATGTCTCTTGCGGACCGTCGAATCACGCTCAGCCTGGACATCTATGGTGCGTAGAGGAAGCAGCTGATACACGGGGTCTGATGTGGCGCAACGAGACTTGACCGCCGACCGTCAAGAGGTTGCCAGGCGGGCACTGCGCGAGCAGTGCGGCCTCTGTCGTGAGCGGCTGGTGCTGCAGGGCCGTGACGTGTGCTGCATCAGTAGTCCGGGCCGGGAACTGCAGCTGTTTCTGACTGCCATTGCTGGCCCCGCGCCGCCAGCGTGGCGTCCAGGTCCGCCCGAGCAGCACCGAACTCCTCATCGAGGCATGCTCGGGCGTCGTGGCGGACCCAACCGTTGCCGTCATCCTCCAGCCGCCGGACGTCGGGGTGCAGGTGGGTGAGGCCGAGCCTGTCGACGACCGCGATGCCGGTGCATCGCAGCACGGGATCAGCGTCGGCGAGCAGGCCGCGGACCACCTCGTCGATGACGTTCTCAGGGCCGGCACCCCGCACCAGGTTCGACGCGGCTTCCCGCCGGCGGCGCGGGTCGGTGCCCGTCAGTTCGGGCAACAGGTCGTTCCAGGTGAGGCTGCAGAGCAGGTACAACGCGGCGATGGCCGGAGGGTCACACTGGCGCGCGTAGCTTGCGGCTCTCGTGAAGGCTTGACCGCCGGAACGCACGGAAGATGGGCGGCGTCCGGCGGACCTCCGATCAAAGCGCGGCTCGCTCTGCGCGTTGGCGACGTACCGTAGGAGCTGTGGCCGACGACGAGACCCGGGCTGGGCTGGGTCAGTTGCGGGCGGCCGTTGCCGGCGAGGTGGACAGGCTCGAGGCGGACCTGCGCGCCGTGTTCGAGGCGAGTCAGGACTCCAACGCCGACGACGAGCATGATCCCGAGGGGAGCACGATCGCCTACGAGCGTGCGCAGCTCGCCGCCGTCCTCGACGCGACCCGTCGCCGGCTGGCGGACCTGGATGACGCACTGGCGCGGCTGGACTCGGGAGAATACGGCATCTGCGAGCGCTGCGGCCGGCCGATCCCCGCCGGTCGTCTCGCGATCCGCCCGTTCGCCCGCACCTGCGTCGCCTGTGCGTGATGCCGAGTGCGGTCGGATTCCGTACGGAGGGTGGGTGCGCGGCGGGGCAGTCCCTACCGTGGCCGCATGACGGACTTCTTCGATGTGCCGGCCGGTGACTACGGGCACGAGGGTGCGGGCGGCGAGATGGCGCACGACTACGGGCACGGCGACGTGCACGACGGTGCGCTGCACCGGTACTCGGAGCCGCCGGAGCCCGACAACCTGCTGTACGACTCGGACGGTGACGGCGACATGGACCGGATCTTCGTGGACAGTGACCGGGACGGGGACATCGACCTGATCCGCCAGTTGCCCGACGAACCCGGCGGCGTCGAGGAGGACATCGTGCCCAGCGACGCGTTCGGGCACCCACAGGACAGCCTGGGGTACGCGGTCGACACCGACGGCGACGGCGAGATGGATCAGGTGGTCATCGGGCACGGCGGGCACGAGACCGTGTACGAGGACCTGGATCACGATGGCGACGTCGACCGTACGTACACCCGCGACGCGCCCTCCGGTATCAACCAGCCTCGCCGGTCCTGACCTGCGCGGCGGCGCGCCGGAGGCCGGTGTGGTGAAGGCGTGAAGATGCTGTGCAGGCGGGCGCTCGCGGGGCGGCGGGGCGGTTTGATGCGGGTATGTTCGAGTCAGTACGGGGCGCGGTGTACGGGCTGTACGCGCGCCGATTGAGCCGGCGGCTGGCCGGTGGGCGGCTGCCGCGGCGCGTCGCGATGGTCATGGACGGTAACCGGCGGTGGGCGCGGCAGATGGGGTTCGACGACCCCAGGGTCGGGCACCGGTACGGCGCGGAGCATCTCGACGAGGTGCTCGGCTGGTGCGCGGAGCTCGGCATCCAGCACGTGACGGTGTTCGTGGCGTCGGTCGACAACGTCCGTAAGCGCGACGCCGGCGAGGTCGGGAACCTGATGCGGATGATCGAGGAGGTCGTCGCCGAGCGGTTGCGGCGGCCGGCGAGTCCGTGGCGGGTGCATCTGGCCGGCCGGTTGGACGTGTTGCCCGACTCGACCCGGCACGCGTTGAAGTTGGCCGAGGAGTCCACCAGGGACAGCGGGGCGCCGTTCGGGCTGACGATCGCCATCGGGTACGACGGGCGGGAGGAGATCGTCGCGGCGGTCAGGGCGCTGTTGGAGCAGGAGGCGCTCGCTGGTCGTACCGTCGACGACATCGCACAGACGTTGAGCGTGGAGCAGATCGCCCAGCGGCTTTACACCAGCGGGCTGCCCGATCCCGACCTGGTCATCCGCACCAGCGGCGAGCATCGCATGTCGGGGTTTCTGCTGTGGCAGGCCGCGTACTCGGAGCTGTACTTCTGCGACGTGTACTGGCCGGGCTTCCGTAAGGTCGACTTCCTGCGGGCGCTGCGGTCCTACGCCGCTCGGCACCGCCGCTTCGGCGGCTGACCTCGCTCCTACGCCGCTCGGCACCGCCGGTTCGGTGGTTGACGGGCGCCGGCCGGCAGACCGGCGCCCGAACCGGGTCAGATCGAGGTGGAGGAGATCGAGGACCGGGCCGCGGCGGTGGTCGTGGTGCGCGGCGGGATGGACGACGTGTCGAACGCGTAGGTGATCACGGCGGTCGCGATCGCGTCGGCGTTCGTGTCGAGGGCGAACGTGTTGACGTTGCCGACGAGGATGTACATGCTGCGCAGCTGGGCGTAGAGGGCCGGGTCGCCGCCCTTCTGCGTGACGCGGAACAGGTCGTCGCACGCCTTGTGGTAGCAGGGGTCGTAGGCGACGCCGGCCACGCCGCCGAACTTGGCGACGTCCGCGGCGGTCTTGATGACCTCCGCGCCGGTGAAGAGGCCTCCCGCGGGGATGTTCACGCCCGCGGCGATGAACGGGCCGTAGTCGGAGCGGCCGGTGAAGTCGGCGGCGTTCGTCTGCTGGCCGCGGGATGCGAAGAACGCCTCGAAGAGGGCCTCGATCTGGGCGGAGCCGGCCGGGCCGGGGCCGGCGCCGGCGGCCGCGGAGTCGTCGCCGTCGTAGACGCCGAACTGGTAGTTCGGCGAGGCGATCATGTCGAAGTTGAGGTAGAGCTTGATCTGCGCCTGCTGCGCCGGGGTGAGGCTGTTGACGTAGAAGGTCGAGCCGACGAGGCTGGCCTCCTCGGCGCCCCACCACGCGAAGCGGACCTTGTTGACCGGCTTGCTGCGGGCCATCTGGAGGGCGACCTCGAGCAGGGCGGCGCTGCCGCTGCCGTTGTCGTTGATGCCGTTGCCCTCGGGCACGGAGTCCAGGTGGGAGCCGGCCATGACGACGTTGCCCGCGTTGCCGCCCTTGGTCTCCGCGACGACGTTCTCGGTGTCGCGGATCTCGGCGGTGGTGGAGGTGGTGAGGTGGGCGGTGAGGCCGGCGGTGGTCGAGAAGGCGGCGCCGGTGTCGTACGAGACCCCGACGGCCGGGATCCCGACCGGGCTGCCGAGGGTGCCGAGCAGCAGCGAGTACCGGTCGGGTGCGGTGGCCCGGTCGCCGTTGCCCTGGTTCATGACGATCGCGCCGGCGGCGCCCGCCGCCTCGGCGTTGACGACCTTGGTGCCGAACGGACAGCCGCCGCGCTGCATCAGCGCGATCTTGCCGGTGACGGCGGCGGTGAAGTCGGTGGCCTCGCAGCCGGAGGTGACGGCGACCCGGGGCTCTGCCAGGTTCAGGTCGACAGGGACGACGGCGGCGGTGACATCACCGGAGCCGGAGCAGGTCATGACGTCGTAGTCGGTGCCTTCGACGTACGTCGTTGCCGCCGGCGCGGTCTGCGCGAAGGACGAGCCCGACTCGTCGCAGAAGTTGAACTGGAACGGCTGCCGGGTGACCTGGTAGCCGGCGTGCTGCAGGAGGGCGGCGACGTAGTCGGCGCTGCGCTTGTGCCCGGGCATCCCGGACGCGCGGTTGCCGCCGTTGAGGTCGCCGATCAGTTGGAACGCAAGCAGGTGCCGCAGGACGCCGGGCAGCGTCACGGCCTTGGTCAGCTGTTTCGGTGTGCTGATGGTGGGGGCGGCGGCGGCAGGTACTGCCAGCCCGACCGACCCCACCATGACCGCGACGGTCGCCGCGCCCACGAGCCTGCGAAGCACCACGTGCTCTCCCCTCCTCGTCGAGGTACAAGGGGAGGACTGTAGGCAGACTCGCAAGATCGACGGTAGTTGATGCATGCCCGTTTGTGCGCGATGTGCACACGCTGGGGTGGGGCCTTACGAGGCGGCGAGCACGTCCACGACGAACCGCAGGGCGCCGGCGGGCCTGCCGCCGTCGGGGTTGTCGCCGTACGCCATCGCGGCCGGGATGTCGAGCTGGACCCGGCTGCCGACCTTGACTCCGACGAGGCCGTCGTCCCAGCCCTTGATGACCCTGCCGGCGCCGACCTGGAACTCCAGTGGCTGCGACCGGTTCCAGGACGCGTCGAACTCCTTGCCGTCGGCGTAGGTGACGCCGACGTAGTTGGCGGTGATGGTCTGCCCCGCCTGCACGGCCGCGCCCTTGCCCTCGACCAGCGTGGTCGAGACCAGCTTCGTGACGGCCCCGGTACCGCCGGTCACGGTCGGCTTCGTCTTCAGCGCCGGGTCGGCGCCGTCGGGCAGCGGCGGGAAGGCCGCGTCCGTCGCGCCCTGAGCGGGGTCCTGAGTAGCGCCGGCGCTGCTGTTCGTGCCGGCCGCGGGCGTCGACGGGTCGTCGTCACCGGACTGCGAGAACCAGACGATCCCGCCCACGACGAGCAGCACCGCAAGCGCCGCTCCGATCATGCTCAGCACCCGTCGGCGCTTCTCCGCCGCCACCGCCTTGGCCCGGGCGGCCTTCGCCGCCGCGCGCTTCGCGGCCTTGGACTTGTCCACCTGGATGCTGCTGCTGGCGCGCTTGGTCGCTGCGCCACGCTGCGGGTTCGCCACACGTTCGGTCACCGCAACACCATACGGCGGTGATGTGCCCATGACCACTCGCACTTGATCTCAATCGGTTTCAAGCGGGCGGGCCGTCGCCGATCACGCCGCGCACGTGGTCCAGGGACAGCGCCTCGGCGTCGAACTCGGTCAGCAGCCAGGTGGCGCCCGCCTCGACGTACGCGGTGGGATCCGCACCCGTCGGCAGGGCGACCGCGACGTCGTCCGGCACCGTCATCTTCGTGAGGGCCCCGGCGAGCTCGTCCGCGTGCTGGAGGTTGACCGGGAAGAAACCCTGGTGGCGGGCCGCCCGCCGGAGCGGCTTCACGCTGCCCGGCATGGCGGCCACCCACACCGGCACGCCGGGCCGCTGCACCGGTCGCGGGAGGAACACGACGTCGTCGACGACGTAGTGCGCGCCGCGGTGGCGGACGGGCTCGCCGGACCACGCGGCGGTGAGGATGTCGAGGGCCTCGTCGAGCATCTGCCCGCGCAGCCGGTCGTCGACCTGCTCGCCGAACCGGGACAGCTCCCCGCCGAACCGATCGCCGCCGAGCCCGACGCCCAGCGTGAGCCGCCCGCCGCTGAGCCGGTCGAGGGTCGCGGTCTCGCGAGCCACCTTCGCCGGCCGGCGCCGCGGCAGCGGCGTGACCATCGGTCCGAGCCGCAGCCGTTCAGTGCCGGCGGCGATCGCGGCGAGGGTGATCCACGGGTCCGCGGCCTGCCGGACCGGCTCGCGCCAGCGGATGTGGTCCCACACGAAACAGCCGTCCCAGCCGGCCTCCTCCGCCTCAGCGGCGAGCCTCGCCGCGACGCGGGGATCGGCGAGGGCGTCGAACAGCGGGAGCCAGATCGCCGCCCGGGTCACGGCGCGTACCCGTGCAGGCGGTCGGCGAGCTCCACCGGCCGGCTCAGCGCGACGCAGTGCCCGGCGTCGATCTCGTCAGGCGTGATGCCGAGCCGCTCAGGCACCAGCCGCCGGAAGAGGCCGGGCGGGAAACACCGATCCTGGACACACAGCAGGAATCGCGTCGGTACCGCCGGCCACGCGGCCAACGGCCAGGGCTCCGCGGCCGCGGTCTCCGACGGGTGCGCGCGCTCCCGGCGCTTCGCCTCCTCGGCGAGGTCGCGGGGCACGTCGTGGTAGAAGCAGACATCGGGGTCGTCGTTGCCGGTGCGCCCACCGTCGCGCGCGGCCTGCTCCCGGACGGCGTCCCGGTAGCCGGCGCCGCCGCCCCAGTCGCCGGGCCGCTCGCCGGGCACGGGGATCATGCCGGCGACGAGCACGAGCGCGTCGGCGCCGATCCGGTCCGCGACGAGCGGCGCGGTGAACGCGCCGAACGAGTGGCCCACGACGACCAGGTCCCGCCGGTCGCCGGCCGCTTCGACGACCGCGTCGGCGTAGGTCGTGAGGTCGGCGCCCTCACCCTCGGGCAGGTCCGGCGTGACCGCGTCGTGCCCACGGGCGCGCAGCGCGTCCGCGACGAGGTGCCAGGACCAGCCCGAGTCTCCCGCGCCGTGGATCAGTACGAAGGTGCTCATGCCGATCACGCTAGTTTCGCTTCTCCATGCTGAAAAGCGATCGTTCATGATGCTGTCCATCGCCTGTACCGATATACACTCGGCGTCGTGACCGACATCGAACTGCGGCACCTCGCCACCATGACGGCCGTCGTCGACGAGGGCTCGTTCAGCAGGGCCGCCGCCCGTCTCGGCTACACGCAGTCGACGGTCAGCCAGCAGATCGCCGCCCTCGAGAAGACCGTCGGCGGCGCCGTGTTCGACCGCCCCGGCGGGCCCCGGCCGGTGCGGCTCACCCCGCTCGGCCAGGTCGTGCTGACCCACGGGCGCGACCTGCTGACCCGGACGCACGCCATGGTCGACGCCATCGACCGCTTCCGCGCCGGCGAGGGCCGCATCGACATCGGCACGTTCCAGAGCCTGTCGATCGCGCTCCTGCCGCGGCTCGTCGTCGCGCTGCGCGAGGAGTTCCCGGCCTGCGACATCCGGCTGTTCGAGGAGGAGAGCGACCCGCCCCGCGTCGACGACGTGGACCTCATGTTCTATGACGGCCGCACCGACGGCGACGTCGAGCACCGCAAGCTCCTCGACGACCCGTACGTGCTGGTCGCCCGCCGCGGCGACTTCCCCGACGGTCCCGTGCCGCTGGCCGGCCTGCACCTCGCCCCGATGGTCGCGTGGCCCGCCGACTGCGACCAGCCCCGGATCGAGGCCGCCTTCGCCCGCGCCGGCGTCCACCCCCGCATCGTGTTCCGCAGCGCCGGCAACGACGCGGTGTTGTCGATGGTACGAGCGGGCATCGGCTCCGCCGTCCTGCCACGGCTGGCGCTCAGCAGGGTCGACGACTCGCTGACCGTGCACGAGCTGGACCCGGCGTTCCCGCCCCGCGAGATCTACCTGCTGTGGCGCGCCGGCCGCACCCACTCCCCGCTGGCCGCCCGCGCCATCGAGCTCGCCCTCGGCATCGCCGCCACGCTGCCATGAATTCCCGCACCACGTCGCCGCAACCCGGCTCCGGCGGCCGGCGGCGCGCCTGAGGCGGCTACCAGGCCGGGCGGCGGCGCTTGCGGCCGGTCAACCGCTCCGCGGTGGCCACACCCTTGCGGAGCAGGCGGGTGGTGCGGGTCGCGCCGCGGCGGGCCTCGATCCGTTCACTGACCTTCCTGGCACCGGCGATCGCGAGGGGCACCGCGATCGCGGCGACCGCCCACCGGGCGATCATCTTCGGCAGCATGGTCGTCCTCCGTACGTCGACGTCCCGACACCTACCGGGGTACCCGCCCGCCCGCACCGCGAACCGCCCGGCTTTCTCAGCCGGCCGAGGCACCACCGGACGCCGCCGCGACGGCCTGCTCGGCGTCCTGTTCGCTGCCGCCGGCCACCGGCCGGTGGAACGTCCACCACCGGTACATCACGTAGTTGAACACCAGCGTGGTGCCGCCCGCGGCGACCCGGCCGACAGCGAGGTGCACGCCGAGCGCCTGCAACCCGAGAACCGCCCCGACGGTGAGCGCGTAGTCCCCCAGCACCTGCACGACGAACCTCGCGACCTGCGGCCCCACCGCCCGATGGCTCGCGTCGAAGGTGAAGTACCGGTTGAGCACGAAGTTCACGGCGTACGTGGCCCAGAACGCAATCGTCACGCACGCGAACGCCGGCAGCGGCGTCGCCGCCTTCAACACCAGCAGCAGCCCGACGTCGAACCCGAACCCGAGCCCCGCGAACGCCACGAACCGCACCAGCGGATGCCGCCAGACGCTCACGACCCTCCCCCGCACGGCGGTGACCCTACAGCAGCCAGCTGTCCGCCGAACGCCGTTCCAGCAGAACCGCCAGCCGCCGCCGACCAGCGGCGGAGCAGGCCGCCACGGCCCGACCATGCCGCCGGAGCAGCGGTGGTACAGCGTGCCGTCACCCCCGCGCAGCGTGCCCGCCATCGAAAGTTCCACAGCCATCTGCCGGATGACCGCCGCGGCATCGAGACCTAAGATCATCCGCCAAGGGCTGCCGTGGGGTGTTCTTCGCGCTGACCGCCGCGCAGGAGGCGGCGCTCACCGCCACGCGCGACGACGCCGAGGTCCGTGCGTTCGTCCACGCCGTCGAAGCGGCGTGGGACGACGAGTGGCTGTGCGAGACCGACAAGGCGTGGGACGCCATGCACCGCTGCCTCGGCGACGGCACGCTGGACATCGCCTACCGCGACGGCGGCCCGCTCCCGCTGACCGTGCTCGGCGGCCGCCACCACTACGAGGGCGAGGAGTACGTCGTCGCCCACGTCCTCGCCGCCGATGTCGTCAAGGTCGCCGAGGCCCTGCGCACCGTGGACGAGACCTGGCTCCGCGACCGCTACCACCGCATCGACCCCGACGACTACCAGGGCGTGCTGGACGACGACGACTTCGAATACACGTGGTCCTACCTGCAGGACGTCCGCGACTTCTACCAGCACGCCGCCGCGGCGGGCCGCTCCGTCATCTTCACCGTCGACCAGTGACCATCTCCTGCTCAAGCGCCTGAACGGGCCAGGTGCGCGGGTCGAGGCGGGACAGGTGGGGAATCGCGCCGGCCTGGCTCAGGGTCTCGATCAGGTCGGCCGGGGCGTTGTGGACGACGGCGTCGCACATCGGGGTGGAGCCGCGCCGGCTGACCGGGTTGACGTCGACGTGCTCGGCGAGCAGGCGGGGCAGCAGGTCGGCGTGCTCGAACTGGTGCACCCGGTGCAGCAAGGTCTGGCCCGCGACGTCGCGGACCCGCGGGTCCATGCCCGCGTCGAGGAGCGCGAGCACCACCTTGCCGCCGCCGTGCGTCATCCGGCGCCACAGGTCCTGCCGGTAGGCGCGCAGGCGTCTCGGCAGGACGCCTTCCCCGTCGTGCCAGGCGGCCTCGGTCCTGAAGCAGCCGCTCATCGTGCCGCCGAACGAGCGGAGCGCGTGCTCCCGGCGCCGCTCGGCGTCGGTGTGGTCGAGCAGTTCGAGGCGCCCGCCCCGAACGCCGACCGAGTGCCACACGGCGCCGCACCGGACCCGGACCCGCTCCCCCTCGGCGAACCCGGCCGGCACCATCTCCGGCGCCCGCGCCGCGCCCGAACCCGCGGCGCCCGAACCCGCGGCGCCCGAACCCGCGGCGGCCGGACGCGCCGTGGCCGGACGCGCGGCGGGGAACAGGGCGGACCGGACCAAGGGGTGCAGGTCGGCGGCGTCGAGCCGGCCGTGCCGCACCAGCTCAGCGTCGACCGGAACGCGCAGCAGCGCCGGATGCAGGCACAGATCCGCCCGGACCGCGCCGGTCCTGGACGGCGTGGTGGCGTCCCGGGTAAGCCGGTTGGCATCCCCCGCCACCTCGAGCATCAGCCGCCGGTCAGGCCACGGCCAGCGCTTGTGCCGGGCCGGACGCAGCTCCCACGACCGCTGGCCGAACTGTGCCGCGAGGCGCCGCAGCTCGTGGGCCGCGAGCAACGGATCGGCCTGGCTCAGCAGCGCCATCTCCAGCCTGGACCAGCCCGAGGAGTTCACATACGCCCAGCGGTGCGTGTCCGTGCCGTCGATCAGCCAACCGGCCGAGATCCAGTCCTCGACCACCCGCTCCGCCCTGGTCGCGCCGTGCACGGCCGCTCCCAGCCCGCTCGCGCGGCGGGCGTCCCACATGTGCGGCGGCACCGCGAACACCGGGCCCTCGGCCATGTCACGGACCCGGACCGCGTGCAGGACGAGCCGCTGCGAGCTCGTGGACCTGTCGGGTGAGCGGACTCCGAGCACCACGGTGTCGGCGGTGACCGGCCCGTCGGGGGCGAGGACGAACCGCATCCCCGGCACCAGCGCGGCCGTGCCGTCCAGCGCCCGCGGCAGGTGCCAGCGCAGCAGGTCGGGCGCGAACCCGGCGAGCAGCTCGGCGACCGGCCCGGCATCGTCGAACGCCACCGTGACCCGCGCCGCCGCACACGCGGCGCGCCAGTCACCGCGCTCGCGCGCCTGCGTGCACTCGGCGATCATCCACGCCGGCACCGCATACCGACGGACGAGCCGCCAATCGTCCAACGCGCCAAAGGGCCCAGCCACCATCGCGCCATCCCCCGTCTCAGCACGACCGCTTCGTTGCCCGCAGTTTAGAAGGACCCCCCGACATTTTCCGGCGCCGGCGCGGTGACCAGGGCGGCGAGCTCGTGGAGTGCGGCCCGCACGGCGGAGGGTTGCTCGATCCACGGGAAGTGGGCGGCGTCGTCGATCCGGCGGTGCAGGACGTGGTGGCCCTGGAAGCGGGGTTCGTCCCACAGCCGCTGCGTGACGATCCGGTCCTGGGCGCCGCTGACGATCAGCCAACCCGGGCAACGACGCGGCCGCGGTGGTCATCAACCCGAACCCCGGCGGCTCGGGCGGTGGCCTGCCGCTGACCGGTGCGCAGACCGGGCTTGTCGCCTCGGTCGGCGCGGCGCTGCTGGCGGGTGGCGTGGCGCTGTTCCTGGTGGCGCGCCGTCGGCGCGTGGTGCTCGTGGTGCCGCAGGACGGCAGCGCCGAGTAACCCTCTGCACGAACAGGCCCCGGCGACCGCGGTCGCCGGGGCCTTGCCGTCGGCGCGGTCAGAGCAGGTGGCGCAGGTACCGGTCGGGTTGGCCGAGGAACGCCCGGAAGTGCTCGACGACGGCGAGGTCGGCCCAGCTGGTGCGACGGATGCCGTGCTCGCCGAGCTCCAGCACCGTCGCGTCCGGCAGCGCGGTCAGGACCGGTGAGTGGGTGGCGACGACGACCTGCGCGCCGGACTCGGCCAGGGTCGCCAGGCGGGACATGAGGGTGAGGGTGGACGTGAAGGACAGGGCCGCCTCCGGCTCGTCCATCAGGTAGAAGCCGGGCTGGTTGAACTTGCGCTCCAGCAGGGCCAGGAAGCCCTCGCCGTGGCTGCGCTCGTGCAGGTCCCAGTCGGGCGAGTCTTCGAGCGACTCGAGGTAGGTGTACAGGCCGTGGGTCGTCTCGGCGCGCAGGAAGTACGCGTTGCCGCGAGCGCCGGCCGTGCGGACGAAGCGCAGCTGCGCGCCGAGCGGGGCCTCGGTCTCGCGGGTGCGGTGCATGGCGCCGCGGGAGCCGCCTTCCGGGTTCAGCCCGTACGCCTGGGCGAGCGCCTCGATCAGGGTGGACTTCCCCGACCCGTTCTCGCCGACGAGGAAGGTCACGCCCGCCGGGAGGTTGAGGCCCCGGTCCAGCAGGGACCGCACCGCGGGGATCAGGGCCCACCAGGCGTCCGGATCCCACGATGCGCCGGGGTCCACCTCGACGCGCCGCACCAGCCGCTCCACACCGGCGAACACTACCGGCCGGCCCGGCGTAAGCGCCGGATGAACACCTCCGCCACGGCCAGGTTGACGATCCAGCCGGCGGTCTGACCGAAAGGGATCAGGGTGGGTGCGAGCGTCGCGGCGCTCTCCGTGCTGAACGGCAGCCGGATCAACAGCAGCAGCGGCACCAGCACGCGGGCCGTCACAGCGAGGAACGTCAGCGCGTAGTTGCGCAGCATCCACTCGCGGTGGGCGGTGAAGTCGCGGCGGCGGGCGGCACGGTACGCCAGACCGCCGGTGATCAGCCACAGCACGGCCGCGACGGTGAGACCGACCTGCGTCACCGGACGGCCCGACCACAGCGCGACCGGCACCGCGGTCACCGCCGCCGGCAGCACCCCGGCGAGCAGATACACCCGGCCGATGGTGCGGTGGACGCGCGGACGGGCCCGCACGCGCGCCATGAACTGCAGCGGGCCGAGGATCAGCGCCACGGCGGCGGTGAAGATGTGCGCGACCAGGGTGGCGTAGTGCACGGTCCCGCTGACGCTGAGGCGGCTCTCTGAGGCGTCGAGGCCGATGTACGGATAAACGAGCACGAGACTGACGACGACCGCGACCACGAGCGTCACGCGCGGCAGGCGGCCCGGCGACCCACTGCGAGGCGATCCGCTGCGAGGCGACGGCTGGCGGGGCCGCTCGACCGTGCGTTCGTTCGACATGACTCGACTCTGGCCCACCGCGGCGCCACCGTCATCAGCCCAGCGATGACCCAGCGCTACACCAATGGGCGTAGGCCGACCGGTTCGAGAGAGCGCTCTCTATGGGATGGATCACAAGATTCACGTGCCAGTTGATGCAACTGAACCGTGGCGGACCCTGCACCGGCTACCCGTCGTACTTCCACCTGCGCGCCAAGGCGACCTGCAAGCCGATGGGCAGCGGCTCGTCCTACAGCGTCACCGGCCCGCGCGCCTCGATCGGCGGCACGTCGAAGGTGCTGTGCCAGGTCGGCTACTACGCCGCCAGCGGCACCACCCTGGTCGAGAACAACTGACGTCGCGCACAACGAGACGTCGTGAACGACGAGACGTCGTGAACGACTGAACGTCGCGCACAGCTGACGAACAACGGGTCCCGGGCCGGTGCGCAACGGTCCGGGACCCTCGGCGTCTCAGCCGAGCTGGTCGCGGCGGCGGGTCAGGTACGCGGTCTCGGCGGTGTTGCCGGCCAGCTCGATCGCCCTGTCGTACGCCGCCCGCGCCTGCTGACCGCGCCCCAGCCGCCGCAGCAGGTCGGCGCGGGCCACATGGAACGCGTGATAGCCGGCCAGCCGGCCCTCCAGGCGGTCGACCGCCGCCAGGGCCACGTCCGGCCCGTCGAGCTCGGCGACGGCGATCGCCCGGTTCAGCGCCACGACCGGCGAAGGGTCCAGTCGGACGAGCTGGTCGTACAGTGCGACCACCTGCGACCAGTCGGTGTCCCGCACATCGCGGGCGGACGTGTGCACGGCGTTGATCGCGGCGAGGATCTGGTACCGCCCGGGCGCCTCCCCCGTTGCCAGCCGCTGCCGGACCAGCCGGTGCCCCTCGGCGATCAGCGCCGGGTCCCACGCGCCGCGGTCCTGTTCGGCGAGGGTGACCAGCTCGCCGCCCGCGGAGACCCGGGTGGCCCGCCGGGCCTCGGTGAGCAGCATCAGCGCCAGCAGCCCGGCCACCTCGCCGTCCGCCGGGAGCAGGGCGCGGATGAGGCGGGTGAGCCGGATGGCCTCGGCGGTCAGGCCGGGACGCACCGGGTCGCTGTCCGCGCCGGTGGCCAGGTAGCCCTCGTTGAACACCAGGAACAGCACGGCGAGCACGCCCGCGACGCGAGCCGGGAGATCCTCGGTGGAGGGCAGCCGGTACGGGATGCGCGCCGCCTTGATCTTCGCCTTGGCCCGGGTGATCCGCTGCCCCATCGCGGTCTCCTGGACCAGGAACGCCCGGGCGATCTCGGGCACCGTGAGCCCGCCGACCATGCGCAGCGTCAGCGCCACGCGGGTCTCCATCGCCAGCGCCGGGTGACAGCAGGTGAAGATCAGCCGGAGCCGCTCGTCGTCGATGGCGCCCAGAGGCTCGGCAGGCGTGTCGTCGTGCAACATCCGGGCCTCCTTGTGCTTGTCGTCGCGCTTGCTCTCGCGCCGGATCCGGTCGATGGCCTTGCGGTTGGCGGTCGTGGTCAGCCAGGCGCCGGGGTTCGGCGGCACGCCGTCGGCCGGCCAGCGCTCCACGGCGGTCGCGAACGCCTCGGCGGTCGCCTCCTCGGCGATGTCGAGGTCGCCGAAGTGCCTGGTCAGGCTGGCGACCACCCACGCCCATTCCTCCTGGTGGGCCCGGGTGAGCGCGGCCCGCACATCACTCACAGAGATGGCCGGACCTCGATCATGCGGTTGCGCTGGATCACGGACGCCAGGTACTGCACGGTGCGCTCCTCTCCTCGGTCCCTCTGTCTACCTGACCTACGAACCCGCCGCCGCCGATCCGACACGACCGCTCGAAGTTTTCCGGCGGAGATCGATCTGGAGGACATACCGAAGCATTCCGTTTCATTCGCCGACGTCACGGCGTCACCAACCGTGCCGAGATCACCTCGATCGATTGACACGGAAGTCGGACAGCCCCTACGTTTCGCTCACTTTCACTTCGCGGGGGCATCCAGTGATCTCACTTCATCGCGCCGTGCGCAGGTTCCTGTCCGGCGCTCTTCCCATCAGCCTCGCGCTGACCGTCGTGGCCGTGGCCGGCGACCCGGCCGCCGCCGACCCGGCACCCGGGCAGCCCGGTCAGCCCGGCCAGGTCGCGCCGCCGGTCGACCAGCGCGCCGCCGAGACCGCGGCGCTGCGGCAGGCGGTCGAGAGCGGCCGCACGGTCGAGGTGGCGAACTCCCGGTCCGAGATGGCCCGCACGATGGCCACGCCGCGCGGCACGCTGGTGCGGGAGAGCTACGCGGTGCCGCAGTGGACGAAGAAGGACGGCGCCTGGCGGCAGATCGACCTGTCGCTGCGTAAGGACGGCACGACCCTCGCCCCGGCCGCGTCCGTGGCGGACGTGCGGTTCTCCGCCGGCGGCACCGGACCGCTCGTCACCCTGGCCGGCGCCGGCGGCGCGCTCAACCTGACCTGGCCGTCGAAGCTGCCCGCACCCCGCATCGAGGGTGACACCGCGGTGTACGAGTCGGTCCTGCCCGACGTCGACCTCCAGGTGCAGTCCACAGTGGAGGGCTTCGGCTACTCGCTGATCGTCAAGACCCGGCAGGCCGCGGCGAACCCGGCCCTGGCGAAGCTCAAGTTCGGGCTGAGCAGCACCGGCTGGTCGCTCAAACAGCGCCCCGGCGGCGGCTACGAGACCCGCGACACCGCCGGCAAGGTCACCGCGTCCGCCGGACCGGCCCTCATGTGGGACTCCGCGGGCGTGCCCAGCGCGCAGCGGTCCCTCGCGGCGGCGCGGTCCGCGGGGAAGAACTCGCTGCTGCGGCACGTGCCCGACGACTCACGCAAGGCCGACCTCCCCACCACGGTCGAGGACGGCTCCCTCGTCATCGTGCCCGACGCCGCGATGCTCGCCGACCCGAACGTCGCGTACCCCGTCGTGATCGACCCGTGGACCGGCGTCGGCCGCGCCCGCTGGGGCTACACCGACTCCACCAACGCCAACCGCGACGACGGCATCGTCCGCGTCGGCCTGAACACCGACGGGTCCGGCACCTTCCGCTCGTTCTTCGCGTTCGACCTGACCTGGCTGCCGGGTAAGCAGATCCGCAACGCCAAGTTCGTGACGTACATGACGCACTCGTGGTCGTGCACCGCAACGCCGGTCAACCTGTACCGCACCGGCGACCTCACCGGGTCCGGCCGGCAGGCCTGGTCCGGCCCCGGCCTGGACCTGCACATCGAGCAGAAGTCCGGCAACGCCCACAAGCCGTCCACCGGCGCCGGCTGCGCGAACGACCCGCAGCCGAACATGTACATGGAGTTCTCCAACCAGACCCTGGTGAACGACATCGTCGGCTTCGGCCAGGGCCGCGGCAGCTACACCCTCGGCCTCTCCGCCCGCGACAGCAACGGCGCCAACGAGACCGTCGGCAACCGGTGGAAGAAGTTCGACCAGGCCTCGACCGCGCTGTCCGTGGAGTACAACAGCCTGCCGAACACGCCGCAGGCGGCGCAGATGACGACGCACACCGACTACACCGCCGCCGGGCAGGCCTGCGTCACCGGCTCGACCCGGCCGATCGTGCGGTCCATGACGCCGTGGCTCAAGGCGACCGTCTCCGACCCCGACGGCGACCAGAGCGGCCAGCTGTCCGCCGCGTTCTCGCTCGAGCGGCTCAACGGCAGCACCTGGGCCGGCGTCGCGGGCTGGCCGAAGAGCGACTCCGGCATCCCGTCCGGGACCCTCGGCGAGGTGCAGGTGCCGGCCGGCACCCTGACCAGCGCCACCTACCGCTGGCAGGTGCGGGTCAGCGACACCCTCGGCGGCACGTCGAACTACTCGGCGTGGTGCGAGTTCTCCGTCGACACGACACCGCCGGGGGTCGTGCCGACCGTCACGGCGGCCGACGGCCTGTACCTGGAGTCGCCGCCCAACGACACCATGCGCGGCTCCGTCGGGCGCAGCGGCCAGTTCACGTTCGGCGCCAACGGCGAGACCGACATCGTCGACTACGAGTACCAGCTCGACGGCAGCGCGAAGGCGTACGTCGCGGCCTCCGTCACCGGCGGGCCCGCGACCGTCTGGGTCACCCCGACCCACCGTGGCGAGCACGTGCTGACCGTCCGCTCCCGCGACGCCGCGCAGAACGCGTCGCCGCCGAGGGACTACCGCTTCCTCGTCAACACCGCCTCCGATCCCAAGGCCGTGTGGAAGCTGGACGAGGGCACCGGCGTCACGCTCAACACGACGCCGGCCGGTGGCCCCGCCGCCACCGTCACGGGCGGCCAGACCTGGGTGGCGGGTCGCGTCCTCGGGGCGCACCCCGTCGCGGGCACGGACGGCGCGCTGCGGTTCGACGGCGTCGACGACCTCGCCGCCACCGCCGGACCCGTGCTCGACACGTCGAAGAGCTTCAGCGCCGCCGCGTGGGTCCGGCTCACCGCCACCGACAGCCAGCGCACCGTCATGTGCCAGGAAGGCGCGATGGCCTGCGGGTTCGCCGTGCACTACCGGCCCGCGCCGGACAACCGCTGGTCGTTGAGCCTGTACGGCAGCGACACCACCGACCCGCCGATCGTCCGCGCCAACTCGGCCGCGCCGCCGGTCGCGAACCGCTGGACCCACCTGGCGGTGTCCTGGGACGCCGGCACCAAGACCGCGAAACTCTTCGTCAACGGCGACCTGTCCGGCACCGTGAGCCGGCCCACGAACTGGAACGCCACCGGCGCGCTGCTCATCGGTCAGGGCAAGTTCAACGGCTCGCGCAACAACAGGTTCGCCGGCGACATCGGTGACGTGCGGGTGTGGGACCGGGCGATCGACCCGTCGCTGGACCTCAAGCCGCTCGTGGCGCCGGTACCGACGGGCGCCTGGGCGATGGAGGACTACGACGAGGACGTGCCGCGGCAGGTCACCGACGACTCCGGGTACCAGCACCCGCTGACCCTCACCGACGCGCCCGGCGCGACCTGGTGCGAGGGCAACGACCTCAGCGGCGGGCTCTGCCTGGACGGCGTCACCGGCGCCGCCGCCACCGCCGGGCCGGTCGTGCACACCGACCAGTCGTACTCGGTGAGCGGCTGGGTCCGGATCACCGACACCAGCGTGTCCCGCAGCGTCTTCGCCCAGCAGGGCACGCGTGGTGCCGCGTTCACCGTCCGGTACGACAAGGTCGCCAACCGGTGGGCCTACGCGGTGACCGGCACCGACGTGGACGCACCGACCGTGGTCAAGGTGACCTCGCTCGCCGCGCCGGTGCTCAACAGCTGGACGTTCCTGGAAGCGGTGTACGACGCGCAGGCCGGCCGGATCCGGCTGTTCGTCGACGACAAGCTGCAGGCCGAGGCGACCATCGCCGGGGCCTGGGACGCGGCCGGGCCGTTCACCGTCGGCCGCACCCTGCAGGCCGGCGCCGCCGCCGAGTTCTTCGCCGGCACCATCGACGGCATGCAGGTGTCGGCCGGCGCCACCAAGCCCGTCACCGGAGCCCCGCCGGCCGGCGCGCTGACCCTGCTGCGCTCAGGCCTGCCCGGCAAGTGCCTGGACAACTACACGGGCGGGTCCGCCGACGGCAACAACGTCACGTCCTGGTCCTGCAACGGCGGGTACAACTCGCAGCTGTGGACGCTGGCGGGCGACAACACGATCCGCATCGTCGGCAAGTGCCTCGACGTCGTCGGCTCCGGCACCGCACCGGCCACCCGGGTGCAGCTGTACACCTGCAACAACACCGTGGCGCAGCAGTGGCAGCTCGGCCCGAACAACTCGATCCGCAACCCCAACTCCGGCCTGTGCCTGGACGTCATGAACGCCAGCACGGCCGACGGGGCCGGCATCCAGATCTGGACCTGCGACGGCAACTCCGCCCAGCAGTGGACGATGCAGTGGGCCGGCATCGGCATGGTCCACTCCGGCATCCCCGGCAAGTGCATCGACAACAACCTGGGCCTTCTCACCAACGGCAACCCGATCCAGTCCTGGGACTGCAACGGCGGCGCCAACTCGCAGATCGTCACCGTCCTCGGCGACGGCACCATCCGCGTCGCGGGCAAGTGCCTGGACGTCGTCGGCTACGGCACCACCAACGGCTCGAAGATCCACCTCTTCGACTGCAACCTGACGCCGAACCAGCTGTGGGAGCTCGGCCCGAACAACTCGATCCGCAACCCCGTGTCGGGTCGCTGCCTGGACGTGCCGAACTCCAGCACCGTGAACGGCACCCAGCTGCAGATCTACGACTGCAACGCCACGAAGGCCCAGGAGTGGCTGGTCGCCTGAGCTGAGCCTGTCCCGGTGGCGACCCCCCGAGCCGCGTGCCCGGATGCTCCCACGACGCCTTCAGGGCCCGGTCCGACACCGCTGGCTTCGTCGGCTCCTGTACCGGTGAGTCCCGCAG